>CAJXWP010000046.1 GCA_913062625.1 uncultured Haliea sp.
TGGGTTTTGCTGACACTGCTTGATGCCCAAAGAAATGCGACGACGCTCTTCATCAATATCGAGCACCAGCACCTCTAGCTCATCGCCCAAATTGACGATTTTAGAGGGGTGAACATTCTTGTTAGTCCAATCCATCTCAGACACATGCACTAATCCTTCAACACCCTCTTCCAGCTCTGCAAAACAGCCGTAGTCAGTCAGATTAGTGATTTTCGCCATCACACGCGTGCCTTCAGGATAACGCCCAGTGATTTCGAGCCATGGATCTTCACCCAGCTGTTTTAGGCCCAGTGATACGCGGTTTCGTTCTCGATCAAACTTGAGAATCTTTACATCAATTTCTTGCGCAACTTCCACAATCTCGGAAGGGTGTTTGATGCGCTTCCACGCCATATCGGTAATGTGAAGCAAGCCATCAACACCACCCAAATCTACAAACGCACCATAGTCAGTCAGATTTTTCACAATCCCTTTAACAGACATGCCTTCCTGCAAAGACTCTAACAGTGCGTCTCGTTCAACGCTATTTGCCGCTTCCATAACAGCGCGACGTGAAACCACAACGTTGTTGCGCTTCTGATCCAACTTGATAACTTTGAATTCCAACTCTTTTCCTTCCAGATGCGCGGTTTCGCGAACTGGACGTACATCCACCAATGAACCCGGCAGGAACGCACGGATAGTATTGATATCGACGGTAAAACCGCCTTTGACCTTACCATTGATAATGCCGACGACGACGGCATTGGCTTCGTGTGCCGCTTCAAGGTCCTTCCAGGATTCTGCACGCTTTGCCTTCTCGCGCGACAGTTTAGTTTCACCAAAGCCGTCTTCAACAGCCTCCAGCGCTACCTGTACTTCATCCCCGATACTGAGGCTACAATTGCCGTTGGCATCGACAAATTCGTCCCGAGAGATTACACCTTCGGATTTCAAGCCCGCATGGACAGTAACCCACTCGTTATCGATATCAATAATAACCCCAGTGACAATTGAACCAGGTTTCATATCAACGGTTTTTAGACTTTCTTCAAATAGTTCCGCGAAGGAATCGCTCATTACACAGTACCCGTTTAAATTGATCGAAACAGCTGCCTGTCTCTACCGCGCCTCCAGTCCACGCGGGTCATCTAATAAAATCTGCAGTCCCCACTCTTAACTGGAGTGCGCGGGTAAAGCAGCGTTAAACGCTATTTATGCAAAGGTCTTAGGTGCCAAAGGCCGCTAACTAAACCCCCTGTTTTTCGCCTCGCGCAGTACACTCTCAAACACATCTAAGATGGACGCAGCGCTACTATCGATAACAATGGCATCTTCTGCGGGAGCTAAGGGGGAGATTTTGCGGCTAATGTCACGCGCATCTCGCTCCTCTATATCCTTTCGAAGGCGCGGCAGATTAACACTTTCGCCCTTTGCAATCAACTGAGTATAGCGGCGCGCGGCGCGCTCTGAAACACTGGCCGTAAGGAAAAATTTAAGGGGCGCCTCGCGAAAGACCACTGTGCCCATATCGCGCCCATCGGCTACCAGTCCAGGCGGCCGCTGCAACTCCCGCTGACGCTGCAGCAGAGCCTCACGCACGTCGGGAATAGCCGCCACTTTGGATGCTCCGCGCCCCCCCTCTTCCGTGCGAATAGCGGCGCTCACATCCAACCCCTTGTAAGCGACCAGAATTTCGCCGCTCTCAGCCGTCGAGAAAGTCACCTCAAGATGTCGCGCTATTTCAGCGACCGCCAGAGGGTCGCCCAAACCCACCCCTTCAATCAGGCAAGCCTGCCCCGTCACGCGATACAGTGCGCCACTGTCCAACAAATGCCACCCAAGATGCTCTGCAAGCATATGACTAATAGTGCCCTTGCCTGCCCCGGAAGGGCCATCAACGGTAATCACGGGCGCGTCGGTCATCATACCTCACTCGCCTCAGCTTGAATGTTCAGACCCAAACCTCGAGCCAAGGCGTCAAAGCCCGGGAACGATGTTGCCACATGATCGCAGTCAAGTACGGTGATTTCGCCTTTGGCACGAAGGCCAGCAATAGCAAACGACATCGCAATACGGTGATCATGGTAGGTTTTGATAACACCACCGCCCAAAATGCCACCGTCTATAGCGATGCCGTCTTCCAGTACTTCATTTATAATCCCTAGCGTACTAAGGCCCTCTGCCATAGCGGCAATACGGTCGCTTTCCTTGACCCGCAATTCGTCGGCACCCCTTAACACGGTGCGTCCAGTCGCGCAGGCTGCGGCAACAAACAACACAGGAAATTCGTCTATGGCCAATGGCACCTGATCTAACGGTATTTCGATACCCCTCAGCGAGGCTGAACGCACGCGAATATCCGCAACGGGCTCCCCTCCTACCTCGCTGTGGTTATGGAGCGTGATGTTCGCGCCCATCAACTGCAGGATATTGATAACACCCATACGGGTCGGATTAACGCCCACATGGGTCAGAATAAGGTCTGAATCAGGCGCAATACTCGCCGCCACCAAAAAAAAGGCCGCAGAAGAAATATCTGCCGGCACATCAATATCGCAAGCCTGAAGACTACCGCCCCCTTGCAGTGAAATAACACCTTTAGCAGACTGAACTGGATACCCAAATCCACGCAGCATGCGCTCCGTATGATCGCGAGAAGGGCCAGGCTCCGTAACGGCGGTACAACCTTCACTGTAGAGGCCCGCCAGTAGCACACAGGACTTAACCTGAGCGCTGGCCATCGGTAGCTCGTAATCAATACCGTGCAGTTTTTGCCCCCCACGAATGGTCAGAGGAGGCCTGCCACCCTCGGCGGATTGAATACTCGCGCCCATCATTGTAAGAGGATCGATAACTCGACCCATGGGGCGACTACAGAGGGAGGTATCGCCTGTCAGTTTGGCGTCGAAGGCCTGCCCTGCCAAAAGGCCACAGATAAGCCGCATACCGGTACCGGCATTACCTAAATCCAGAGCTTCGGCAGGCGCAGTCAAGCCGCGGAGTCCGACGCCATGCACCGTGACATTACCGTTCTCCGGGCCGTCAATTTCGACCCCCATGGCTCGAAATGCTGCCAACGTCGCCAGCGCGTCCTCACCTTCCAGAAACCCTTTCACCCGAGTGGTCCCATTGGCTAGAGCACCGAGCATGATAGAACGGTGAGAGATAGATTTATCCCCAGGAACTCTGACCTCACCGCTCATTGCGCCGCCGGGCAGTATCTTGAATTGCATAAGTTTCTAGGCGCCTTAAGGAAGTTTTGGATGAATCCGCTGAGCCAATAGGGTCGCGAATTCATCTCGAGCCTGCTTGGCCCGATCGAAAGTGTTGAATAACTCGTGTGCGTTCTCATCCTCCACGGCTTTACGCAGCCGCGCCAGATGGTCGCTGAACAAATCAATAGAGTCGAGTACCGCGGATTTGTTAGCAATGGCAATATCGCGCCACATAACGGGGTCACTCGATGCAATGCGGGTAAAGTCCCGAAAGCCACCGGCGGCGCACCGAAAAATATCCTCTCTATTATCCCCGGATGCCAATGCATCGACTAACGTATAGGCCAGCATATGTGGCAGATGACTGGTCGACGCCAGTACTGCGTCATGCTGCTCCACCGTCATATCAACCACTTCGGCGCCGGCACTTCGCCACATTGCACGCACCAATTCCACTGCCACAGGATCATTGGCAGCATCGGGCGTAAGAATCACACGGTGATCGACGAACAGGTCGGCACTTGAGGCGTTCACCCCACTATTCTGTGAACCTGCTATCGGGTGCCCCAGTACGAGCTGCGGCGGCATTGATCCGGCAATCGAAATCGCAGCGTTAAGCAAATTGCCTTTGACGCTGGCCACGTCGGTGATCACTGGTCCGTCAGACCGACCCGACAGTCGGGGCAGGATTTGCTCAAACATCTGCACTGTCGTCAGTGTCGGCGTACAAACCACCATGATGTCCGCTCGATCAATCGCTTCGTCAAGATCAAGAGTGAATTCATCTATGACGCCCAGCTCCACCCCAAGCTGCAAAGAAGCCTCACGGTGGCCGTAACCGATAAAACGCTGGCTGAAACCACTGCTTCGCAGAGCCCTAGCAAGCGACCCCCCGATAAGACCAAGACCAACAATCACTAAATTATCAGAAGCGTAGGTCACGCGGTACCTACAGTAACGCCTGGGGATACGATCCCAGGGGTTTCAACAAAATAGACTGCTCTTCCAACTCCACCATAATGGCAGCAATTTTTTCGTCTTGTAAATGGCCCTCAAACTCAATAAAAAATACGTAGGCCCATTTCTCAGTGCGAGAGGGTCGGGTGTCGATACGGGTCAGATTAACCCCTCCTCGCCTGAATGGCTCGAGCAGCGTAAACAGAGCACCCGGCTTATTACGACTGGAGACAATAATCGAAGTTTTGTCTCGACCGCTTGGCGGCACATCTTCTCGTCCGACAATTAAAAATCGGGTAGTGTTGTTTGCATAATCTTCAATATGCGTCGCCAACTTGTCTAATTGATAAAGCTCTGCCGCCATATCTCCAGCCACTGCAGCGATGCCCTCGAACTCAGACGCCATCCGGGCCGCCTCTCCGTTACTGCTGACCGCTTCGCGCTCGACATGCGGCCAATGCTTGTCCAGCCAATGGCGGCATTGCGCAAGTGCCTGCTGATGTGCGCAGATGCGAGTAATGCTGCCTTCCAAG
This sequence comes from uncultured Haliea sp., assembly GCA_913062625.1. Lineage (GTDB taxonomy): Bacteria > Pseudomonadota > Gammaproteobacteria > Pseudomonadales > Halieaceae > Marimicrobium. Next base: position 4,688 of record CAJXWP010000046.1, read on the forward strand.
GTGTTCGGGGCCGCCAGCAAATGGTGGCCGATATGCATTTCCACTTCACCCGAAATCTTCAGAGATGAATTCATAAAGTTATCCAGTGTATAACTCACCATTCCTTCGGTTGAATTCTCTACCGGCACAACACCATAGTTACACTCCCCGGTCTCGACCTGAGAGAACACGGCATCAATCGTGGTTTGTGGGGAATAAACGCCCGCATGACCAAAGTGCTTCATTGTCGCACCTTGAGTAAAAGTGCCTTCTGGCCCCAGGTAAGCAACTTGCAGCGGCTTTTCAAGCGCGAGGCAGGCCGACATAATTTCTCGAAAAATATACATGACACTCGCGGCCTCGAGCGGACCGGCATTGCGCTTCACAATGCGCTCCAACACTTGGGCTTCGCGCTCCGGCCTGTAGTAGACCACCTCGGCCTCGGCCTCGCCGCGCTGGTGGGCTGCTGCCACCTCGCTCATTTTGATCTCGGCGACACGCTGTGCGCACTGGGCCCGGCGATTAATCAGCGCCTGAATATCCTGATCAATGGCGTCTATATCTGCCCTGACCTGATCTAGATTTCTGGTATCTGTCATAAGCAGAAAATCAACCGTTACGCCGTTCGAAGTCCAGCATGAACGCTATTAGCGCATCCACCGCGGCCTCGCTCACCGCATTGTAGAGACTGGCGCGCATGCCACCTACTGACCGATGGCCCTTGAGATTCAACAGGCCCGCCGACTCTGATTCCGTTAGGAATTTTTTATCTAAGCCGGCATCCGCTAATGTGAAGGTCACGTTCATTAAAGAACGACTCGGCAGTTCGACCGGGTTGGCATAAAAATCACTATTATCGACTGCTGCATAAAGTTTTTTCGCCTTAAGGCGGTTCACCGTCTCGATGCCTGACAGGCCACCCTGTTCCACTAGCCAGTCAAAAACTAAGGCTGCCAGATACAAGGCGAACGTCGGTGGCGTGTTATACATAGACTCATTGTCAGCAGCCAACTGCCAGTTAAGCATGGCAGGGCACGCGGCATTAGCCTTACCCAGTAAATCGCGACGCACAATGACCAAAGTGAGGCCAGAGGGGCCGATATTTTTTTGAGCACCCGCATAAATAACACCAAAATCTTCTACCTTTGTCGGCCGGGACAATATGGTGGAAGACATGTCTGCCACTAAGGGCACTTCTACCTCGGGCGTCCAGAAATACTCTACGCCACCAATGGTTTCGTTGGGGGTGTAATGTAGGTAAGCTGCGTCGCTACCCAACTGCCATTGGGCTTGAGGTGGAATCGAACTGAAGTTGGTGTCCTGTGAACTGGCAACAACGTTTACCTCACAGTAGCGCCGACCTTCCTCTATCGCCTTTTTAGACCATTGCCCTGTATTTACATAATCCGCGCTGAGTTTGTCGCCAAGCAGATTAAGCGGCACAGAAGCGAATTGTGTACTGGCCCCCCCTTGCAAAAACAACACCGCGTAATCGTCAGAAATGCCCAACAAGCTTCGCAAAGTCTGCTCAGCGTGATTCACTACGCCTACCACCTCCGGGCTTCGATGGCTCATTTCCATTAAAGATAAGCCCTTGCCATGCCACTCCAGCATATCGTTGCGGGCAGTTTCCAGCACCGCTTCCGGCAAAGCCGCGGGGCCGGCACAAAAGTTATAACAACGGGGCATTTTACTTACTTCCTCATTTTCTGAAGGCACGATGCTTTAATCTGCAGCGCCGTCTTCTCTTTCATCTTCACTACTTTCTAAGGTTGAGTCTTCATCAGGCTCGTCGATACGTTGCACACCTACCAGACTCTCCCCGTCCTTGGTGCGAATAACACGCACACCTTGGGTATTGCGGCCGAGAATCGAAACTTCATCACTGCGGGTGCGTACAAGCGTCCCTTGGTTGGAAATTAGCATCAGTTCATCACCGTCGAATACCTGAACAGCGCCCACCATTTTACCATTGCGGTCACTGGTTGACATCGCAATCAACCCCTTGCCGCCACGGCCCTTGGTAGGAAAACCCTCTATCTGAGTGCGTTTTCCGTAGCCGTTTTCACTCACGGACAACACCATACCGTCTGGCTGCGGAATAATAAGAGAAATCATATTATGCCCCTCTCCCAAGCGAATTCCGCGTATCCCGCGCGCGGTGCGGCCCATTGATCGGACATCAGTCTCCTTGAATCGTACAGCCTTGCCTTCGCTGCTAAACAGCATCACATCACAATCACCCTGAGTAATTGCGGTGCCGACCAGAACATCGTCGTCATCCAAGTTCAAGGCTCGCAAACCTACACTGCGCCTGCGAGCAAAATCTGTGAGAGGCGTTTTCTTTACTGTACCGTTGGCTGTTGCCATAAAGATGTAATGGCCCTGTGCATATTCCTCAACGGGCAAAATTGAAGTGACACGCTCCCCCGCCTCTAACGGCAGCAGGTTGACCATCGGACGTCCCCGCGAATTGCGGCCTGCCAGGGGTATCAGGTAGACTTTCAGCCAGTACACTTTGCCCAGGTTGGAAAAGCATAAAATAGTGGCATGCGTACTGGCTATTAATAGGTGCTCAACAAAGTCCTCATCCTTGACCGCTAGCGCCGCTTTGCCAACACCACCACGACGCTGGGCCTGATAATCACTCAAAGGCTGAGTTTTGGCATAACCACCGTGTGAAATAGTGACCACACGGTCCTCTTCGGTGATCAGATCTTCGACTGTCAGGTCGTGCTGAGAAGCAGAAATTACGGTGCGACGCTCATCACCAAATTCGGTGACAATCTCTTCTAGCTCCTCACGGATTACCAGCTTGAGGCGTTCGGAATCAGTGAGAATATCGAGAAAATCAGCAATCTCGCTTAATCTCTCCTGATACTCGTTGAGCAGCTTTTCATGCTCTAATCCGGTTAGCCGGTGTAGGCGTAATTCCAGAATTGCCTGCGCCTGCACTGGCGACAGATGATATTTACCATCGTGCATGCCATATTGGGGTTCCAATTCATCGGGGCGACAGGCGTCGCTGCCGGCACGCTCCAGCATCCTAGTAACATCACCAGGCTCCCAGGGCTGTGCCAATAATTTTTCCTTGGCCTCCGCTGAGCTGGGGGACGCTTTGATCATGGCAATGACTGGGTCGATATTACACAGCGCAATGGCTAGGCCTTCCAGAATATGACCGCGCTCTCTTGCCTTGCGCAACAGATACACCGTGCGCCGCGTCACGACTTCGCGACGGTGGCGGATAAACGCCTCGATGATTTCCTTGAGATTCAGAATCTTTGGCTGGCCGTCGACGAGGGCAACCATATTGATGCCGAACACCGATTGCATGCTGGTTTGTGCATACAAATTATTAAGCACAACATCACCGATTTCACCGCGACGCAGCTCTATCACCACCCGCATACCGTCTTTGTCAGATTCATCACGTAATTCGGTAATGCCCTCTATCTTTTTCTCTTTTACCAATTCCGCAATACGCTCAATCAGACGGGCCTTATTTAACTGATAAGGCAACTCATGAATGAGAATAATATCCTTGCCACGCTTCTCATCATGAATAACCTCTGCCCGAGCCCGCACATAAATACGGCCACGCCCGGTGCGATAGGCTTGAATAATACCGGCTCGCCCGTTGATGATGCCTGCCGTTGGGAAATCAGGGCCCGGGATGTGCTCCATTAACTCATCCACAGTCAGGTCCGGATCACGAATCAGCGCCAGACAGCCGCTGATCACCTCTGTCAGGTTGTGCGGCGGAATATTGGTCGCCATACCCACAGCGATACCCGACGAGCCATTAATCAGCAGGTTGGGAATCCGAGTAGGCATCACTGCAGGTATGTGTTCGGTACCGTCGTAGTTCTCCACAAAGTCGACGGTTTCTTTATCAAGGTCCGCTAACAGAGAGTGTGCGATCTTGCGCATGCGAATTTCTGTATAACGCATTGCTGCCGCGGAGTCGCCGTCTACAGACCCGAAATTGCCCTGACCATCAACCAACATGTAGCGCAATGAGAAGGGCTGAGCCATTCTTACGATGGTATCGTACACCGCAGAATCCCCGTGAGGATGGTACTTACCGATGACATCGCCGACCACACGAGCGGACTTTTTATATGTCTTATTCCAATCGTTGTTGAGCTCGTTCATGGCGAAAAGGACGCGCCGATGTACCGGCTTCAACCCATCTCGGACATCCGGCAAAGCCCTGCCCACAATCACACTCATCGCGTAATCTAAGTAGGACTTCTTCATCTCGTCTTCGATATTGACGGGGACTATTTCTTTGGCTATTTCACCCATGTCTAACGACTTCCTAGAGTAACTGTGAACGCGCGCTGAAGATAACGTTTGGGTCTTTAGTGAGTACTCTTTGCAGCGAATATTTTACACTGCTGGACCCCCAAATTGTGGTGTTCATTATACTGGAAGTTACCCCCTTCCCGCCATGTTTTTGCAGAAAATGAGCGCTGTTTAGCCCGTCTTTGCTCTATTTATGGTTATACTTTCGCAAGGACACCCCTGTTCCGGCTTTTCCATCGAGCAGGGCGGTTTTTTTGCGCCAGCACATGCGCCTTCAGAAACAGGAAAAAACCATGACGTTGCAACAAAAAACCGCAGATTTGCTGATTCATCCTGACTGGATAGTGCCGGTGTTGCCGCACGGTATCGTACTGGAGAATTACAGCATTGCGCTGTCGGGTGACCGCATCTCTGCGCTACTACCAAGAGCAGAAGCAGAATCCATCGACGCACGGGAAGTGCTTGAATTGCCCGGCCAAGCACTGTTGCCGGGATTAATAAACTGCCATGGACATGCTGCCATGAGCCTGTTCCGCGGCTACGCCGACGACCAGTCTTTGATGCCCTGGCTGGAGCAGCATATCTGGCCAGCAGAACAAGTACATGTGAGCGAGCAGTTTGTGGGTGACGGTACAGAACTGGCCATCGCTGAGATGATACGCTCAGGCACTACAACTTTCAGTGATATGTATTTTTTCCCCGATATTTGCGCAGCGACCGCGCAGAGACTAGGTATGCGCTGTCAAATCACCTTTCCAATTTTTGATTTTCCGACGGCTTGGGGTCTAGACGGAGACGATTACATCAGAAAGGGGCTAGCCCTGAGGGACGACCTAAAACACAGTACTTTAATTACGGTGGTATTTGGCCCTCATGCCCCCTACACCGTTTGTGAAAGCAACCTCGTTAAAATAGCCACTCTGGCCGCCGAATTGGATGCGCCGGTGCAGATTCATCTGCACGAGACCTCTGAAGAAGTGCTGCAGGCCTCAGACCAGAACGGGGAGCGTCCGCTGGACATGTTACACCGCCTAGGGCTGCTCAGCCCTCGAATCCAGTGCGTGCACATGACGGATCTTCGGGATGAGGATATCGCCCTGCTAGCAGCGACAGGCGCTCACGTGGTGCACTGTCCACAGTCTAATATGAAACTGGCCTCTGGCGCCTGCAGCGTCAGCACCTTGCGCAAAGCAGGCGTAAATGTTGCACTGGGCACGGACAGCGCCGCCAGCAACAATGATCTTAATATGTTCGGGGAAATGCAGACCGCAGCGCTACTGGCTAAACTACACACCAGCGACGCCAGCTCTCTCCCCGCGGCAGATGCGCTGGCAATGGCTACTATTAACGGCGCTAGAGCACTAGGACTTGAAGATACAATCGGTAGTCTAGAAGTCGGCAAACAGGCCGATCTCATTGCTGTCGATTTACGTGGCCCCGAAACACAACCGCTGTATCATCCGATATCGCAATTGGTTTATGCCTGCAACGGCAGCCAGGTAACACACAGCTGGATAGGGGGTGAGTCCGTCATGACGCAGCGGAATCTCACCCGAATTGATCTCCAAGCACTGACGACACGCGTCAGCTCATGGCAACACCGAATCAGTCACACTGCGAGTCAAACACAATGAGCAAAGGTATCAATGTAGATCCACAGGAAATCGCCAAGTTTGAAGCGCTTGCCTCCCGCTGGTGGGATCGCAGCAGCGAATTTCGTCCGCTGCACGATATCAATCCCCTGCGTGCCAACTATATCGATCACCACTCACCGGTGGCAGGCAAATGCCTATTGGATGTAGGATGTGGGGGCGGCATTTTGGCAGAAGCCATGGCCCAGCGCGGAGCCGTCGTCACCGGCATCGATATGGGCGAAGCGCCACTGTCGGTCGCACGGCTGCACCAATTAGAGTCAGGTGTCGATGTCGACTACCGGCAATCCACCGCAGAGCAATTGGCAGAAACGGCACCAGAACACTATGACATCGTATGCTGTCTTGAAATGTTGGAGCACGTGCCCGAGCCTGGAGAGGTCATCGCGGCCTGCGCCAGACTGGTAAAACCGGGGGGCGCACTGTATTTCTCTACCCTCAATCGCAATCTCAAGTCATTCGCTTTTGCCATCGTAGGTGCTGAACACATCTTGCAATTACTCCCAGCGGGCACCCATGAGTATGCAAAATTTATAAAACCTTCAGAGATGGCAGGCTGCATACGTGAAGCTGGACTCGTCTTACAAGGTATGACCGGACTTACCTACAATCCATTGTCAAAACGCTATCGACTGGATGAGACCGATGTCAGTGTGAATTACATGGTACGTGCGGTAAAACCTGCCTAATGAAAGAGTCACCCTCAGTGTTTCCTCCACATCTAAAGGCGGTCATTTTTGATTTGGACGGCACTCTGGTCGATACTGCAGACGAATTTATCCCCGTCGTGCAGACGCTGCGTGCAGAGCACGGACACGATGCGATGGATCCACAGCGCATACGCGCCTGCGTTTCCAACGGTGCGCGTGCACTGGTCAGCTTAAGCCTCAATATAAGTGAGGATGCACCAGAATTCGAGCGTAAACGCTTGCGCCTGCTGGAACTCTACAGTCAGGTTCTGGGCACAATGGCTTCGCCCTATCCCGGTATAACATTGCTACTTGAACAACTGCAGGACCAGAGCATTGTCTGGGGCATTGCCACAAACAAGCCACGGGCCTATACCGAGCCGCTATTGGCACGGCTAAATATACAACCACCACCGGGTAGCGTGGTCTGCCCGGATGACATCACCCATCGCAAACCGCATCCGGAATCACTCTACCGCAATTGTCATGACCTGAACTGCGCACCTCACGAAGCAATCTACATTGGTGACCATCTGCGTGACATTGAGGCGGGACGGCGCGCCGGCATGTACACTATCGCCGCCGCATACGGGTATATCGAAGAAGGCGATGACCCGCAAAACTGGGGTGCCAATGCCCAAGCACTGTGCAGCCAGGACCTATTCAAACTCATTTTAGGAACGTAATAACGTAGGCCACAACATGGAAGTATCACACATCCCTGCAGGCTACAAACCCCGCGCTCGCCTGCTATCAGGAAAAACCATTCTGGTCACGGGAGCGGGTGACGGCATAGGCCGCACCGCGGCCCTTAATTATGCTCACTATGGTGCCTCAGTCCTGCTGCTGGGGCGCACGGGGAGCAAACTGGAGGCCGTGTACGACGAAATAGAGAACGCAGGCGGGCCCAAGCCAGGCATTGTAGAAATGGATCTGTCGATTGCTACCGAAGATATCTGCAGTTCCCTCGCTGCAAACCTTGGCGAAGAATTTTCCTGCCTTGATGGCATATTGCATAATGCCGCGCTGCTTGGCGATCGCCGCCCTATCGAAAGCGCCGGATACACCAGCTGGCAAGACGTCATGCAGGTGAACGTCAATGCCCAATTTCTATTAACCCAACATTTTTTACCCTTGTTGCAACAGGCCCCCACCGCCTCGATTATTTTCACATCATCGAGCGTCGGTCGAATTGGCAAAGCCTACTGGGGTGCCTATGCAGTATCCAAATTTGCGACTGAAGGTTTCATGCAGGTGCTCGCCAGCGAGCTAAAGAACACGTCAAAGGTTCGCGTAAACAGCCTCAACCCTCGCGCCACTAACACCGGCATGCGCAGAGCCGCCTTTCCGGGAGAAAACCCGACAGCCAATCCCACACCACAAGACATCATGTCGGCCTATCTTTTTTTGATGGGGGACGATAGCGCCGGCATCACCGGCAGGGCGTTTAATGCCCGCTGAGTAAACTCGGCCTGCTAAATTCGGCCACTCTTTTTTGCCGCACCGCGACCAAGGCGCTTGCCAAACTGTCGCTCCATTACTTCACGCTCCTTGGCGGTGCTGCGTTTTATCTCTTTAGGCGTCAGACTGGCAATACGGTAGAGCGCTTTGACATCTGTGCGGTCCATTTCCACCCACTGCCCCTGTTTGACTTTGGACGGAATAAAAACGTCGCCATAACGCACCCGCTTGAGACGCGACACCGTTAAACCCTGCGACTCCCACAAACGGCGAACCTCACGATTGCGACCCTCCATAAGAACCACGTAATACCAGCGGTTAATACCATCGCCTCCGCCGTCCTGAATGTCTGCAAAACGCGCCATGCCATCGTCCAGCATCACACCTTCCAGCATACGTCGAAGCATGTCCCCCTGCACATCGCCCATGACACGCACCATATATTCGCGCTCAATATTGGAGGACGGATGCATCAACCCGTTAGCCAAATCGCCGTCAGTAGTAAATAACAATAGGCCAGAAGTGTTAAAATCCAATCGGCCAATGGAAATCCAACGGCCGGACTTCAGGTTAGGTAAGCGTCCAAATACCGTGCGGCGACCCTCCGGGTCACTCCGTGAACACACTTCGCCGGGGGGCTTGTGATAAAGAATACAACGCGCCTCCTGAGCCGGAGCCAGATCGACGGCGCGACCATCAACCGCTAGCCGATCATGGTCGTCTACACGATCTCCAAGACGGGCGGCCTTGCCATTAACAGCCACTCTTCCGGCCTCAATCCAGCGTTCTATTTCTCGGCGAGACGCGAGTCCAGCCCGGGCAAGAACTTTTTGCACCTTCTCCCCCGCAGCCGGTTCGGGTAGTTCCACGTCAGCGGGCTGAACCTGCGGCTTAAGGGACGGTTTCTGAGGTTTATTAGCCATGCGGGTTAGACTTTCGATTCGGGATTGGGTGACTCGGTTTGCTCTGGGTCGGGCAATTGGGGATCGAGCTCAGTCTCATTGCCAACGCTATCTAGATCCTCGCCTAACGGCGACTGTGTTGCCCTAGCTTGAAGGTCATCCGCGGCTTGACTGAGCGTGACGGAGTCAATACTACTTTGGCCTTCCTCCGATACATGTTCCGTACCTCCGACTAGGGTCAAGCCCAAAGCACTCTCTGACGCGCCAGTATCGTCGGGCAATGGCTGACTAAACCCCAGCTCCGCATTCAGTGTTTCAAGATCACGTATCTCAGCCAGCGCTGGGAGTTGATCCAGACTCTTCAGATTAAAATAGTCCAGAAACTGCCGCGTGGTCGCATACATAGCCGGTCGACCCGGGACATCACGGTGCCCTACTACACGAATCCATTCGCGCTCATGCAGCGTCTTGATGATATTGGAACTCACTGCGACACCACGGATTTCTTCTATTTCTCCACGAGTAACAGGCTGCCTATAGGCCATCAGGGATAGAGTCTCCAAGAGCGCACGTGAATATTTTTGCGGACGCTCGTGCCACAGGCGAGCCACCCACGGACTGAGCGACTGACGCACCTGATAACGAAAGCCTCCAGCCACTTCCAGCAATTCAAAACCCCGGCCTTCACAACGCGCTGCCGCTTCTTCGAGAGTCTCTCGAATCGCTGCTTTTTCGGGTCGCTCATGCTCCTCAAACAGTTCCGCGAGTTGTGCCACTGTCATCGGCCTGCCGGCGGCCAGTAAAGCCCCCTCGATAATCTGTACCAAACCTATTTCCGACATGCTACTCCGACCTTGCCTTAACATGGATAGGACCAAAACTTTCGGTCTGTACAATCTCCACAAGTGCTTCCTTAATAAGTTCCATCAACGCCAGGAAAGTCACCACGACCCCCAAACGCCCTTCAGACACACGAAATAGAGACACGAACGGCACAAACTGCTGCCCTGCTAGTCTGTCAAGCACCTGGCTCATCCGCTCTCGGGTAGAAAGTGCCTCTTGCTGAATGTGGTGGCTCGCAAACATATCAGCCCTGCGCATGACCTCGCCCAGAGCGACCATTAACTCCCGCAAATCGACTTCCGGATCGGGACGCGTACGATTTAGTTTTGGGGGATTCGCACTGCCGATCCAGGTGTCTCGCTCCATGCGCGGCAGCTCTTCGATATCTTCAGCCGCTTTCTTAAAGCGCTCATATTCCTGCAGGCGCCTAATAAGCTGTGCGCGCGGATCTTCTTCATCATCTTCCAGTTCGCTGGCACGTGGCAGCAGCATACGCGACTTAATTTCTGCCAGCATAGCCGCCATCAGCAAATACTCCGCGGCCAGCTCAAACTGCATAGCATCCATTAGCTCCACGTATTCCATGTATTGCTCGGTAATACGGGAAACGTCGATTTCCAGAATATCCAGATTCTGGCGCTTAATCAGATACAGAAGCAGATCTAAAGGGCCTTCAAAGGCCGCAAGGAACACCTCCAGAGCCTGCGGAGGAATATATAAGTCCTTGGGAAACTCGGTGAGGGCTTGCCCCATCACCATTGCGAAGGGCATTTCTCCCTGCAGCGCAGGCCCGGCTTGAAAAGAAGCCGTTGCAGCGATGGGTTGGGGGGCATCCTGTCTCGCCGAAGGGTCACCATCGGCCGAAGGCGTGCCGGCTTGGACTTCAATATTGGATTCATCAACTGACACTGTATTCACCCACTTTTCGGTCATGGACAGTATACCCCACTAATGCTCAAAGAGTGAGCCTGTTCACACGACCATTGGCGTCATCTTCCACGCTAGACTTGCGACGGCTGAGACCAGAAACCATCGGCATAAATCTACCCCAGTCCTTAAAAAAGAAAGAATTTGCAAAAAATCTAATACTATTCAGCGACTATCTGCCTATGAGGCCTTTCGTCAGAGTCAGGAATCTATATAATCTAAGTCTCACAGCGCGCCCGTAGCTCAGCTGGATAGAGTAACTGGCTTCGAACCAGTTGGTCGGGAGTTCGAATCTCTCCGGGCGCACCAATTAACTCATATATATTAGTTGCTTAAGCATTTTTACCCGTCTTCGTAACGACGGTTATCCCCATACACCGGGTCTTTCCCCATAGATTCACGTGTTCCCTAGTAAAAAAAGGGGAAAGTCACTCTACGCTCGATAGCCTCGCTAACCAACCGCTCTTAACGCTGGCAGGTGTAGGGGAGGCCCGGCAAGATCACTCGACAGTGTACCTGCCACCTGAGAGTCTCTAAAATCTTCGATGTTAAAGGAGAGTTGAGAAGCGTTTTCTGGCGGATTGATGATACTGACGCGAAAGAAAAATATTTATGGCTAGTGACATCACGCTACCTTTCCTCTTAAAAAAAATCTATAAATAAGAGCGACAGTCACCGCGGCAGACAATAGCGCGAATGACAAGGGTATCTGATTAATATCCTTCAGATGACTGGCTAATGATGTCGCTCCGCTGCACACCACCCAAATTCCAGCGAATAAAAGTGCATTAGACGTTGACGCCATATTTCGATAGCGCGCCAGATTATCGCTGACAAAAATGGGGAAAATAAATCCACCGAAAAAAACAACAAACCAAGTTCCAAGTCCTAGTGAGAGCCGGCTTAACGGCATTGTTTGACTTATAATCACCATAAAAACGGAAGACAACAATAGGCCTAGGATTGCATACTGCAGCCTAACCTTCATTGGGCTCGCGATAAACAAACGACTTGCGATATTCCCTAACAGCCAAGCGACGCCGATGAGGAATGCTAAATTCCCATAACTTATCGATGTTAATTCAAGCTGTACTTGCACTAAAAATGGAGCAACTATATTAAAAAGAATAATGAGCGAACTCAGTAAACCTAACAGAAAAAGGCTACTGACAAACTGTATGTCGCGCAGCAGCCCTAAATAGTTTTTTCCGGCGGCTCTAATACTAAATGAAGCTTCCGGGAAATGCGTTTCTTTATAGATGCACACGAAAGCAAGAAGTGCACATGAGCTGTAAGCAAGCAAAAAATAAAAGTTATATTGCCAACCTAAATAATGCTGCAGGTAGCCTCCAATGACAGGAGAGAACACAACACCAAACGACCAGCTTATTGTCATATAATTTATTAGCTTTTTATATAGATCCCCCGTTGCCACATCACTCAAGATAGATCTGCAGGGTACAATCGCAGCCGCAAGAACCAGACCCTGAAGAAACCTGGAAACCATTAAAGATCGGACCGTTGGAAACAATAAAAATACAGTTATCAACATGATATAAAGCAGAAAACCAAGTATCACGATTGGCTTTCTGCCATAGTGATCTGATATAGGGCCAATAATTAACTGGCCTATTCCATACCCGAAGATGTAAATGGCAACACTGGTCTGCGCTAGCGTAGTGGTGATATCAAACGCATTACTAATAGCAGGCAAAGAAGGAACAGTAATATCCGTCCCCAAGCCTGACAGAGGTATGATAAACAGAACAACAAGTAGATAGCGCAGATAGCTCTTGTTCTTTATTTCTTCTTCAGCCGTCATAATGCGTCCTCAAAAATCCTTCGTGTCGCTAGCGAAGTTAGGTTTGGTAGGAGCGAGGTTCACCTAGGTACAGGGAGCTACAACCCTGATTAAGTGAAAATAGCGTAACATAAGCGGTGCCAACGACCAACGCGGGTGCCGCCACAGCCCTCGCCGGTTGCTTGGCCACACGCCGTTCCTGCTATGTCAACGACCGGCGACCAGCCCGCAGGGGGCTACAGACAGGTGATGGCCTCAGCCCTTATAGCGTCAAGAATAGGGGGTTAAAACACCCCAATATTTGAAAGAGTCGGGGCGTTATTCTCTCGCTTTTGAAAAAATTTTTATGCTTATTTTGGGATAAAAAAACAAAACAACATTAACAACAACTCGAGGATTGATCTACACTGTCCTCGTGCTACGACAGGAACGAAGTTATGAAAGAATTAGATATTCAAGACGCATGCGATAAGCTTAACAAAATTATGAAGGCCGAACTGGCCGGCGTGGTTCGTTACACACACTACGCGCTCATGGTCACCGGCCCTTACCGCTTGCCCATTGTAGACTTCATGCAAGCCCAAGCCGCTGAATCTCTCGCACATGCACAACAAGCGGGTGAAATTCTTACAGGTCTTGAAGGACACCCAAGCCTCTCGATTGACGCGCTTGAGGAAAGCGGCAAACATACCATGCGCGATGTGCTCACAGAAAGCTTAGAGCATGAGCGTCATGCATTAACGCTTTATGCTGACCTGCTAGCCATCGTTACTGACCGCAGTGTCTATCTAGAAGAGTACGCACGCACAATGATCGGCCAAGAAGAGCTGCACGTTATGGAAATTAAAAAGATGCTAAGAGACTTCACGGGGTAATTCATAACTAAACGTAATACAGCATCCCTCACGCTGCAGTTTGAGAACCAGTCCATCAAGAAGTACGAGGATATAAACGGCCAGTCCTGCGTACAGTTTCTTGGCGATTTTTTAGTTGAACGTTAGAACTTCGTGACGGACTTACTCATCGTTCAGACACTGTACTTGCACTAGAGAGTTGCTTGAACCCACATTTTTATATCACAGGAATATGCAACTCTTTCGCAGCAAGAACTTATCGATGATAAAGATTACTAACAAAGCGACGCAAACAATTGTTCGGCTTGAACCAAACAGGTCGGCTTCGTGGAATCAAACGAAGCAAGTAATATTGTGGCTTTCTGGGTTTATGTTGATTATTGCCACGGGATGGATGATCGCGGGGGTATGGTTAATACTGCCTTTTTTCCTGCTCGACATTATGTTGTTTACGTATCTTTTTTACCGAGTTTCTGAGGCAACTTACCAACGGCAATTTATCATAATTGATAAAGAAAGAGTTCAATTTCGAGCAGGAATTCATCGTTTAGGAACAGCCATCGTATTTCTCCGACCCTGTTATTTGTTAGTACATAAACGCACCGCTCGTGGCCATTTGCCGGCTTTTTCGGTGAGTGATGACGATAAGACGCAGCGCATTGGAAATTTCTTAAATGAAGAAGATCTCATTCTCCTACGTAAAAAGTTGACTGAGTTTGGACTCATTGAGGTGGATCAACAATGGTGGCAAGGGAAACCGCCCTGATCCGCACGCAACCGATCAAGATCGGTTGGACAACTATCTCAGCCAGCTGCAGTAAAAGCAGCCAGCATACTATTAGAGGAAAGACTGAAGCCCTTAAGAGGGCCTTTTTTAGGTTGGCAGACAAGTCCTAATGTTGTCTTCAGTTCAACGTAAAGTGTATGATGCCGGGCACACAGAGCGTTTAGCATTGAATGCTCAATTGAATGAAAGTGTTTGGTATTTGATTGTCAAGGAGACGCTGGTCGTCAGGGCAAAGGAATGATGTTAAATAGGCACAAAGGGCTATCCCTGGCTGGATATAAATGAAAACTGTATTTCCATACCCTGAAAGAGCGTTGATTGTGCGTTTTTTGTACAATAATCTACGCATAAACACCCACTTTATTCTTGGCTTCAGTTTGCCCTATGGCATTCACTCGAAGAAAAAGTGCTGTAAAAAATATAAAAAAGATAAACCGTGTAAAAAATGTCCTAGAAATAATCGGTAAAGCGTGTCCGAGACTCAATCTCCGCATTAACGCTGATATACCGCCCCCTCTCAACTATGGAAGCGGGTCGCTGCAGACGATTTTCATGGTTTAATCTGCCTTATAGCCAGGCAAGCAGCCTTAATGGGGCCTCTTCAGCCCGCTACTACATGTCTAAAAGAGTGATATGAGACGTTTCTGCTGGATTTCTTTCCTAGTAATGATTTAACGTATGCCGATCGTAATGTATCTATACTAAAAGAGGTAAAAAAAATGTCTGAGTGCCCTTTCGCCAACATTATGGCGCCCACTTACCTTGGTGATGGCTTCGAAGGAGCCGACGTCGCCGAAATTCGCGCCGCTGGCCCCGCTGTAAAGATTGACGATCCCTCGACAGGTGTTCCTTATTGGGCCATCACGCAGCACGCAGCGATCGACTTTGTGTCCAAGAACAACGATTTGTTTTCGTCGCGTTTACGCACGGCAATACCCATGGAGTTCGATCAGGTGATGGTGGATGAGGTTCAAAGTCGGATGTTCATCAACCTTGACCCGCCTGACAATATCGATTACCGAAAACTTATTCGCGATCACTTTACACCGGCGGCGGTTGCGACCTACGAACCTAGGGCCAGAATGTATGCCAGAGAAGTTGTCGATCGCATGGCTGGGAAAACATCCTGCGAGTTTGTGACGGATGTGGCCGCAGAATTGCCGCTACGGATGATCCTAGACTTCTTTGATATTCCCCAAGAAGACAGACACAAGATTTTCGGATGGACGAATACAATGCTGTTCGGCGACGATCCCGACGTATCAGGTGGCCGTGAGGCCGCTGATACGGCTTCTCTTGAGCTCATGCTTTACGCTCACGAACTTGCAGGCAAGTATCGTAACTCCGACGTGAAAAACGTTAGCAGCCAATTGCTAAATGGCGTGATTGATGGCGAGCCAGTCTCTGACGAAACGTTTGCATGGATTTTTCTAATGATTATTGTCGCGGGCAATGAAAGCACGCGCACGACAATAACCCACGCCATTCGCAATTTAATTGAGAACCCGGAGCAATACCGCTATCTGCAGGAAAATCCAGATAAGATTGAAGGCGCAATTTTTGAAATGCTGCGGTATAACCCACCGTTTATCTGTATGCGCCGCACGGCAACTCAGGATATTACGGTGCCCGAACTGGACAATGCGCCCATCAAGAAGGGCGACAAAGTTATTATGTATTATCCAGGCGCTAACCGTGACCCCGAGGTATTTGATGACCCGGAAGCTTTCGATATTCATCGAGCAGACCGTCAGGACCTGATGCGCGATATCCGCTCTTTTGGTATAGGCCGTCATAATTGCTTCGGCATGAATCTGGCCAAAATGGAAATGAAGGTCATGTTGGAAGAGATTCTTGGGCGCATGGATAATATGCAGTTTAACGGTCCTGTAATTTATATGAAGTCAAACTTCGTGCAGGGCATTAAGGAGATGCCGATTACTTTTGCGATGCGCGGGTCTGACTGAGTGGACAGCATAAAAGTCACTCAAAATACATCCGTTGGCTGCTGACAATCGCTGACCGATGTGATCAGAAGCGGTGTCTGTCCACAGACCAGAACGGCTGGAACCGACGTCGAAATATAAGGCCTGATCCCGGGTCTGCTTTCTCTCAATTGTCGCCGAGTTCAGGTTGCTGCCGAAGAATACCCGCTTTAAAAAACGGCGGTATGGGCGTGGACTTCCGAGACTCAGGATCTACAAAGACCTGAGTCAACCCCCCCTTGGCCAGTAGTTCGCCGCTGGCATTATTGTAAAGTTCAAACACCGTATCAGCACTGGAGTTCCCCAGACGGGAGTAGCCCACACACACATTGACCTCGCCGTTGCCTGCGATCTCGCTAAAGTATTCACAGCGAATATCGACAGTAAAGATCAGGCAGAGTGCTGTGTGGGGATTCATGGCGCCAAGCCCCAATTGTTCCATATACGCGCCGAGTATCTCGTCTGCGTATACCATGTAGTTGGCAAAGTAGAGGTGCCCCTGGGCGTCCATATCCCGAAACCTCACCTTGACGATTTCGCTGAAGGGTAATTTCGTTTTTGCTGAGACATTCACCGTATATTTATCCTGAAGAAGATGACATTGCTATCCTAAGCTATCGATCCTAACTGTCAATAGTCGCCCTATCTTACGTAGACTTTCTAGCAACATTGGCTCGGCGTCATTCTATTCGAGCATAAAAAGGCCCAACAAGCAGTCCCCACTGCGCGTGTTGAGATTACCGACTCAGTTTCCGAGGCGCTGCCCAATAGCCGGTATGGGCAAGTTAACTTTCTCAGTCAGCGCTAATTTGACCTGAGATTTCAAGCCACTGCCCCACTCCATTCTGCGAACGCACTCACCCTGAGATTTCGATAGTGCTCTGGTCGAACGAGGTGACGCCCGAAATTGAACAAGTTGTAAACCGCAGCATGAGCACCCAAAAATCTCTGTGCTTACCCTGTTCATTTGAACTTCCGCATTACCTGCGCTCGCACTCTGGTCGGCTCATGAGATTGCTCCGCACGACTGTTCGCGTACTGGGAATTATCATGAATAACATCCGGCATCAGTTCACGGTGAGCAACACCGTAGCTGCGTAACTTATCCGTCACGATTTTTCTGGGTTCGCCGCCATGCGATCGCAATAACCTTTTGAAGAAGCGTTTGGCTGCTGCCCCATCGCGTCTCGCCTGGAGAAAAACATCAACCACTTCTCCATCCTGATCAACAGCCCGCCAAAGATAATGCTGCTTACCGTTGATTTTCACAAAGGCCTCATCGATGTAGAAGGTATCGCCGTAGCCTCGGTGTTTTCGTTTCAATCTTCGAGCGTACATAGCTCCGAATTTGATACACCAAAGTCGGATCGCCTCTCGGCTGACGGTGATACCTCGTTCAGCGAGTAGATCCTCGATATCCCGGTGACTGAGGTTGAAACGGAAGTAGAGCCAGACGGCATACGAAATGATATCTGGCGGGAATCGGTGGCGTTTATAAGTATTCATCCGCCGATTATACCAATATCAGAGATTTAACTTGGCGGTACCGATATGAAGGATGACAAAGGTCGGTTCATTAAAGGGCATTCAGGCAACCCGCAAGGTAAGCCTCTTGGGGCGCGTAACAAGGCCACGCAGGCAGCATTGGCACTACTAGATGGAGAGGCAGGGGCCTTGTCTAGAAAAGCGGTAGAACTGGCCTTAGAGGGTGATACAGCGGCTTTAAGGTTGTGTCTTGAGCGAATAGTACCGCCAATCAAAGAGCATGCCATAACAGGGATGGTGTTACCCGAGATTAACGGGCCAGAGGATATATTGAAGGCCGTTGCTGATGTGGCTAGACGATTGGCAGATGGCGATATTCTACCCAGTCAGGCAGCAGCATTGCTGAATGTTTTTGAACATCATCGTAAGCATTTTGAGATGACAGAACTTGAGGAGCGAATCAAGCAGCTGGAGGGGACAGTCAATGCGAAACATTGAGTCGAGGGTAAAGAAACTAGAGGGGAGGTGGCTTCAGCGTGATCTGCCGCCCTTCATTATTTACCTCGCTACGGAAGCGGGTAAAGAAGCGAATGTCTTTAAGTTTCATCAGGGTGATGATCAATTAGTGAGTGACCCACATGAATCAATCGAAGAGTTTGAAACAAGAGTGCGAGAGGTGACGGATCATCGCTTAATAGTCATTTGCGCAGAGTATATCGAGCCAGTGTTTTGAAGTGCACCCGACCAAGGGCTATTTGCAATTCACAACCCATGAAACCATTTGGATTACTCATCGTTGTCCTCCTCCTCGTAGTTTTCATCGTCCAAAGGGTTTAGTGAATTTGAGGCCTTAGAAAGGCCTACAGCCACCAATATCGCCACAGGTCTAGTATAAATAACAATATCATTTCAAGTTTCTCTCAGTCATCGGTGTAGCATGGGGTATAAACGGGTGCAGACTGAGTCCTCATCGCGCGCAGATTATTTTGCAGGTTTTCGGTGACGGTACTCCCTTCTTATCTATTATTTATGATTATGTTTTGGGTTTGTTGTTTGGGGCCGCATCGGTGAAACAGTCCGTTTGTAAAGTCAGGTATATTCCCCCCTTTCATGCAGGCTGTTGCGAGGTTATCAGATCTAGCATCCTCCTCGGGAGTAATACACTTAAAAAACTTGTAGCCTCCGTTTATCAATAGTTTTTTTACTGCCCTATTGCCTTGTTGTTCGCAGTGGGCAATTTGCCGCGCATACACCGATTTGTTTGCTTGGGTGGCACATAAGGAATATATATATGGAATACAATGGCAAGAGCAACATGAGTCAACGTATCAAGCTGCCAATCCAGGAAATGTCCTACTTGGCGGTGGCGTTGGCATTATTGTCGATGCAGCTACTGGTGCGATGTGGAAGTACCCAGAGTCTGTGGTCGT
>CAJXWP010000047.1 GCA_913062625.1 uncultured Haliea sp.
TCTGAACTGGTAGAGGGCTACTCTGAATTCTGCGATTTCGACCCTCGCCAGATTCGCTGGATCGAAACCTTACGCACGTTGCGTCTGATTCATTACGCGGCCTGGCTGGGTCGCCGCTGGGAAGATCCGGCTTTTCCGCGCAGCTTTACGTGGTTCAACACAGAGCGTTACTGGGCAGATCATATTCTCGAATTGCGCGAGCAGATGTCGGCTTTACAGGAGGAGCCACTTCAGTTGCTGTAGCGTTTGGGGATGACGTTATCCGCTAGAACGCGACCCCGGATAAATTACAGACCACAGCCAGCGCCAAACACTGTTGCCGACGAGGACCTGTTGATCCACGGAATCAAAAAATTGTTCTAGGCCAGCAGGGTCTGAAAAATAATCCATGCGGGTTTTGAAACGCCGCTCAGGATCCAGTTCCTTAACCACCTTCGCTGGGCTCCCGGCAACGACCACATTAGCCGGCACATCGCGCGTTACTACGGCCCTCGCTGCGACGACGCTGTTATCGCCTATGGTCACGCCCTTGAGTACGGTAGAGTGATCTCCCAACCAAACATTATTGCCAATGTGCACCGGTGTCGCGGTCTCCTGACGCACCATGCGATCATAGATGGTGTGCCAGTCAGAATCGGTGACATAGGCACCGTTCGCCAACATCACGCCGTCGCCCAGTATGATTTCATCACTGGCACTGATTCTGGAGCCGGGACTCATCAAGCAACAATCGCCAATCACCACACGACCCTGGCCGATTTCTCGCCCCCAGACGCCCACCTCCACCCTATTGCCCGACTCACCGATTGCGGTAAAAGAGTGACCTATGTGAATATTGTTGCCCGACAGGTGCACATACCAAGGCTTCATAATGGTGTGGTAGCGCCCTAGCGATGCACACTCGGGGCGCAGGTAATACTCTGCATACCAGCATCTGAATTTTAAATAGTACTTCTTTACCCAGTAGGGTCTTAGATCGTCACGCATGTGGAGTCTTCTTCTATGAACAGATATGCCTATAATAGGTTGTAATGATCGCAGTGGTGGCGACCAACATCAAACCCACGGCACGTTAAATTCACAATTTGGAGACGTTCAGGCCTTTTGAAAGCCAATTCTCGCCCCGTCAGCAGCAATCAGCGCCATCTGCACCCAAAACTGGCTGAGGTCGTTCGTCGACATGTGCGGACGACCCACCGTGGAGAAATAGCAGCACACAATATTCAGGCGTATGAGCGTTTGTCCGCAGAGCTCAACGCGAGACCGCGTCCTCTGGTGCTAGATTCATTCTGCGGCACCGGGCACAGTACCGCAGCCCTCGCTGAACAACATCCTGATCACTTGATTGTGGGGATCGACAAATCCGCCAGACGATTGGCGAAACACCCTCACAGTCTGCGTGATAACTACCTGCTACTGCAGGCGGATTGCGAGGACATCTGGAGTTTGCTCGTCCGTGATGGTCTGCGGCTAGACTATCACTATATCCTCTATCCCAACCCTTGGCCTAAGGCTGCGCACCTGCAACGACGTATTCATGGGCATCCCAGCTTTCCGTTATTGTTGACCCTTGGCGGAATGCTTGAGCTGCGTTCGAACTGGCAAATCTACGTCGAGGAGTTCGGCTGCGCCATGCATTTAGCGGGCCATCGCGGCCGAATCTTCAGACTAGCCGATACAGGTTCAGACCTGAGTCTGTTCGAGCAGAAGTATCGAAACAGTGGCCATCAGTTATGGTCATATACCGCCAGCATGACGCCGTAACGAGAAAGGCTTTATTGCCTTACACAGAGGACCCTTGTGCTTGGCTTGAGTAGCCTCAACCGTGGTAATATGCGCCAGCAATAGCGAATTAAGGCGTTAAGATCGCCGCTCGACCCGCAAACTTATCAAAGCCAGCGCTCATAAAAGCCTCAGAGGACCAATAGGCTAAAGTGTTCGCTTCAAATGGAGGTTTCACCCATGTCCTCGACAACGACCGACCCTATGTGGCAGAGGATCCGCACAGAGGCGGCAGAACATGCGAGCGAAGAGCCAATACTGGCCAGTTTTCTGTACGCGACCATTCTAAACCATGACCGGTTGGAACTCGCGCTGGGGTTCCACCTTGCCAGCCAGCTGGAGAGCCCGACGGTATCTTCACAGCTTCTACGAGAAGTCATTGTGGAGGCTTTTGAGCGCGATACTTTTATTCATACCGCGGTGCGAGCAGACCTGCAGGCGGTGGAGGATCGAGATTCTGCCTGCCATGAACTCTACATCCCCTTCCTGTACTTCAAGGGCTTCCATGCACTGCAAACCTATCGGGTCGCCCATTGGTTGTGGACAACGGGACGTGAGTCTCTCGCACTCTTTTTCCAAAACCGCATGTCTACACGGTTCAGCGTCGATATACACCCCGCCGCTACTCTGGGTCAGGGTATTCTGCTGGATCATGCGACAGGCTTGGTGATTGGAGAAACCGCAGTGGTCGGCAAAAATGTGTCTATCTTGCAGTCCGTCACTCTGGGCGGAACCGGGAAAGATGAGGGCAACCGCCACCCCAAAATAGGTGACGGCGTGCTGATCAGCGCCGGCGCTAAGATACTAGGCAATATTTGTGTTGGTGAGGGTGCTAAAGTCGGTGCAGGCAGCGTGGTGCTGGAAGATGTTCCGGCTCACACTACCGTAGCCGGTGTGCCGGCCAAAATCGTTGGCCGGCCGGCTTCAGATCAGCCCGCGCTGGAAATGGAACACGATTTCTGCTGTGACGAAACTGCTGCCGAATCCATTAAAAACAAAACGTCATAACGGCTCAGCGTGGCAAATCAGATCGATTGATGATACTGCGGTGAGAACTCCTGCACCGCTTCAACAAAAGCGGTCACATGATCAGGATTCACACCCGGAGTGATGCCGTGCCCAAGATTAAAAATGTGGCCACTGCCGTGCCCGTAAGCTGCTAGGATCGCCTTAACCTCACTGCGGATGCGCGCGGGGGAAGCAAACAACATACTCGGATCCATATTGCCTTGTAAGGACACTCGACTGCCAATCTGCTGCCTAGCCGCCTGTATATCCGTCGTCCAGTCGATGCCTACGGACTGAGCCCCGCAATCGGCGATAGTATTCAGCCATTGGCCGCCGCCTTTTGTAAAGACAATCACCGGCACTTTGCGCCCATCAGCTTCAGTAGGCAGGCGAGAAATTATGCGCTGCATATACTGCAAGGAAAACGCCTGGTAACCAGCGGTACTGAGACTACCACCCCATGTATCAAAAATTTGCACAACCTGTGCGCCTGCTTTTATCTGCTCCGTCAAATAGTCCGCTACCGCATCGGCCAGCAGCGACAGCAATTGATGCATCAATTCTGGCGTGTCATACGCCATAGTTTTAATCCGCGCAAAATCTTTTGATGAACCACCCTCAACCATATAGGTCGCAAGGGTCCAGGGGCTGCCGGAAAAGCCGATCAGTGGAACAGCGCCATTGAGCTCCTTGCGGATAGTGCTCACTGCCCGCATCACATAGGCAAGGTCATCATCTGCTTTGAAGCTATTTAAGCCTGCCAGATCTGCCTCGCTGCGCACAGTCTTACGAAAGCGCGGCCCCTCGCCTTCTTCAAAATATAACCCCAACCCGAGCGCATCGGGGATAGTCAAGATATCAGAGAACAGGATGGCAGCATCCATTGGATAGCGTCGTAAGGGCTGCATTGTCACCTCGCAGGCCAACTCTGCATTCTTACACAAATCCAAAAAAGACCCGGCTTGCTCTCGAGTAGCGCGATATTCGGGCAAATAACGTCCCGCCTGCCGCATCATCCACACCGGCGTGCGGTCTACCGGCTGGCGCGATAGTGCGCGCAAAAAACGGTCATTTTTAAGTTCACTCATCGGAAAGCAGAATCCTTCTATCGACAATATTGGAACAAGTACCGCGGCTATGCGCTGCTAGCCGCTCGCTGTAACACGTCGCGCAGTTCGCGTTCTGTAGCATCGTCAACAATACAGGCATCACCAATGCTTTTGACCAGCACTAGACGCAAGCGCCCGTCTATGACCTTTTTATCCCGTGACATAAGCGCCAGAAAAGCCTCAGCATCCATGTCCTTAGGAATGTGAACCGGAAGGTCCATTCTCAGCAGCAAATCGCGATAGCCGTCGACGTCAGAGGCCGCAATCCAGCCGCGCATGGCGGACAATTCAAGCGCCAGCAACATGCCGGTAGCCACCGCCTCTCCATGCAGCCATCGCCCATAACCCTGGCCCGTTTCAATCGCGTGACCAAAGGTGTGCCCGAGATTCAACAGAGCGCGAATACCCCCTTCGCGCTCGTCCAAGGCGACCACCCGCGCCTTGATTGAGCAACTGCGCTCAATAGCCTCAGCCAAAACAGCCTCTTCTTTCGCCAGCAGTTGCGCCATATGCCGCTGCAACCAGCGATAAAACGACTCATCACTGATCAGGCCATATTTGATAACCTCTGCCAGCCCTGCACTCAATTCGCGAGGAGGCAGCGTCTGCAGAGTGTTGATATCAATCAGCACTGCCTTAGGCTGGTAGAAGGCCCCTATCATGTTCTTACCTAGCGGATGATTCACCGCTGTTTTGCCGCCTACTGAGGAGTCCACTTGAGAAAGTAAAGTCGTGGGGATCTGAATAAAATTAACGCCGCGCTGATAGCACGCTGCCGCAAACCCCGTAATATCACCCACAACACCACCGCCTACAGCGACAAAGGTAGTGCTGCGATCGTGCTTGTCCGCCATCACCCTGTCAAAAATTGTTGCCAGAGTTTCGAGCGTTTTATACTGCTCACCATCGGGCAAGATTATTTCTGTAATCACCTTGCGCGGGCCTAAAGCCGCCTTGACTCTCCCCAAGTAGAGTGGTGCCACTGTGTCATTGCTGACAATGACCACTTGGGAGCCCGCGACATGCTGAGTCAGCAGACGCATATCGGCGAGCAAGTCGCGGCCGATGTAAACGGGATAACCACGCTCACCCAAATCCACATGCAAGGTATGCATTAACAAGGGCACGACAACTCCTAAGATTCACATTTTTTTGAGGCGACCATTATAACGCTTTGAAGCATATGCTGTCTTTTTGGCACGCTTTATTCGGAAGTGAGTTGTTTCACTAAGCGCTGCGCCACAATACGCGGGCTACAGGCATCAGTCTCGATAATATGATCGGCGATCTCGCGGTACATTGGATCGCGCTCCGCCATAAGGGCTCGTAATATCTGTTCAGGGTCACCTTTTTGCAATAATGGTCGACCTCTGTCCCGTCGGGTTCGTCGCGCCTGCTCCTCTACCGTTGCATACAAATAAATCACAAAGCCCCTTCCTGCCAGAGCGCTGCGATTTTCCGGACGCAGCACGACGCCACCGCCCGTTGCCAGAACGAGATCATCCCATTCTGTCATCTCCGCCACCACCTGCTGCTCACGATCGCGGAAACCCTCTTCGCCCTCAACATCGAAAATCCACGGGATATCAGCCCCAGTTCGAGCCTCAATCTCTGTATCCGTATCAGCAAAACGCAGCTTCAAATGTTCTGCGAGATACTTTCCAATGGTCGTTTTGCCAGCCCCCATGGGGCCAACCAGAAAAACTCTACGTAAAGTGGGCATTGCGCTTTAAACCAACCTAGTCAAGGAGCGTATCAGCAAGGATACGCGGAGTAATAAAAATCAAGGTCTCTGTTTTTTTGTGAATTTGCGTTTCACTCCTAAAAAAGGCACCAATGTAGGGGATGTCGCCAAAGAATGGCACTTTGTTCACTGACTCGACGTCCTCTGTTTTAAATACACCGCCCAACACAACGGTCTCCCCGTTACCCACGAGCACCTGAGTTTCAAGTTGAGTTGTGTCGATAGAGGGAATGAAGCCACCATTGCCCGTAGGCACCAATTGGCCCACCGTATCCTGATTGACCCTCAGATCCAGCATAATACGATCGTCCGGCGTGATGTTAGGGGTTACAAACAATGCCAGCACTGCATCCTTGAAGGCTGTGGTCGTTTCACCACTGGGGGAAGACTCCTGATACGGAATCTCCGTACCTGACTTAATTGAGGCCTCCTGCTTGTCCCCGGTAATCACCTTGGGCTGGGAAACGACTTCACCTTGGCCTTCAGCCTCCAGTGCTGAGAGTTCGGCCGTCAGGAACAAATCACTGCTGGCAAAACCGATGGCAAAACCGCTAGTAGAGGCAACCCCAAGGTCGACTAATAGTGCTCCAGGGTAGCTGACCTCAGCAAGCGTGCCAGCAATGGCCGAATCGGTCAGGCTCACCACATTTGTGGTATCGCCCGACACAGACACAATATTACCGTCACTCTTTTTGTCCAGGTAGCCGCCGCCCCACTCAATACCAAGGTTCCTGGTGGCATCGGACTGAGCAATTACAATACGAGCCTCGATCATCACCTGACGAACGGGTACATCGACAAGTGCTAGCAGGTCTTGAATCTCAGCCAGCTTTGCCTCTGTGTCTGTAATGATAATAGAGTTGGTGCGCACATCGACGACCACAGAGCCTCGGGGAGATGTCAGGGTGCCGCCGTCCTCTGAGCCTGCCTGAAAAAGCCCCACGATATCCTGCGCTTTGGCATAGCGGATGCGCACAAACTCTGACCGCAACGGCGCCAGCTCGGCAATTTGCTTGTTCGCTTCAATTTGTTGACGCTCGCGCTCGGCAATTTCCGCCCCCGGAGCGACCATCAGCACATTACCCACCTGACGCTTATCCAGACCCTTCGTTTTTAACACTAGGTCCAAAGCCTGGTCCCAAGGGACATCCTGCAAGCGCAAGGTGATGCGCCCCGATACGGTATCACTGGCCACCAGGTTTAACTCGGTGAAATCGGCAATGAGCTGGAGTACAGCACGCACTTCAATGTCCTGAAAGTTCAGCGATATCCTTTCCCCTACATAGGTAAATTCGTTCTTACGACGCTCTGCTTCCTTCTTGGAAAGCGGCTTGACGCTAATCACATATTGATTGTCGGCCTGGTACGCGAGGTAATCAAAATCACCGGTGGTTTTCAAAACCAGTGTCACACCGCGGACGGTGGTATTCACATCCACACTGTCCACGGGCGTGGCGAAGTCTGTCACATCGAAACGGCGCATGAGCCGCTGGGCCACTGTGGTGTCAATAAACTGCACGTTAACTTCTCCGCCTTCACTGAAAACGTTAACATCCACCTTGGGGTTCGTCAGCTCCAGGGTAAGCTTGCCCTCTCCGTCGCCTGTGCGTTGAAACTGCAAATCGCGAATTTCAGACACCGCATCCATGACTTCAACCACGCCTGCACTCACCTGAAGAGGATCACGCGTACGCTTAAGATACTCGGTCCCCTCCTGGCCAACGATCAAAAACAGACTGTTGCCTTCTACTCGTGTCTCGTAAGGCACTAGCTTGACCAGTTCAACCACCAGCCTGGTGCGATCACCAGACTCGAGCACCACCGCTTTATTGGCATTGCCATAGGGCAATGAATACCGCTTCTGATCAAGGCTACTTGACGCCCCGAGAAAATCCACTGCGATGCGAGCCGGCTTCTCAATAGCATAAATCTTGAAGTCAGGTGGCGTTTCATTAAACTCAAGTCGCACTTCAAACTTGCCGCCCGACTTAGAGCTAAACTCGATATCCTGCACCGCTGGCCGAGCGAATGCCGCGCCGGCCACAACGCTAATTACTAGCCCTAGGACTGCTCTTGACAATCTATTCCGCTCGACCCATCGTCTTTTACCCATGGTCTTTATCCCAAGACAGCGTCTCTATTTGCCGCAACACCTGACAGTGGCCGCAGCTCATTTGCCGACTAACTTAATGGCGCGAGGGCGCTCTACCCAACCCTCTGACGTGCCATCGCTAACAATTTCAACTACCGCCACAGAGGTCCCTGTCATGCCCACTATCTTGCCATGATGTCGACCCAGATAATTGCCAGCATGGACACGGTGCACACCCCCTTCGGGGTCTTTAATCAACGTCCAGCTTTTCTTGTCTCTCGCCAGTGTTCCGACCATCTGCAGCGAGCCCAACGTGAACTGCTCCAAAAATTCTTTTGCGCGATTTTCATCCGGCTTAATGGCCACAATGGCTTGCAGCTGAGTCATCTGCCGAACCTCAACCGGTCTATCGAACGGACTACGCAAGTTGGTAGCGCTATAGGCAAAGGCCTCATACGCCTTGAAGGTAGGCAGAGGAGCAATAATGCCGCCTGGGCGTGAACGCTTCTCTTCCATAAAATCCTCTAGGTCAGAGGAGTCTTTAGCTGAGCACGCACCCAAGAATGCTCCTAACAAACATAATAGCAATAAACAACGAGATAAGCTGTTCATTCCCCCATTTCCTCGTCCTTGTAGCGGTAAGTCTTGGCAAGGATTTTTATATCATGAATATGGGCGTTATCGCTGCTGCTAATCTGAAAATCATGCAGCGTCACAATCCGCGGCAGGGCGGCCATGCTACTAATAAAAGCCCCTAGGTCGTGATAAGAGCCCGATGCGACAATCTCGATTGGCAGCTCGACATAAAATTCGCTTTCCTGTTCAGCTTGCAGATCAATCCCCGCGATCTCCATGCCATTGAGCAGCCCCTTATTCGTAATATCTTCTAGCAGGCCCGGCACCTCTGTATCGCTTGGTAGCTGACTAACCAAAGCGCCAAAGGACTCCTCCATTTCTACCATCTGTTGGCGATAGGCATTCAGGTTAGCCGCCTGAAAAGCCTTTGTCTCAAAATCCTTCTTGAGGTCAATCTCTTTCGCTTCTGCTGTTGCCAACGCCAGCTGCAAATCCTCGACATGATAGTAATAGCCCGCCGCAACGACCAAAACCAGTAACAGCGCCCAAATAAGCATCTTAACCGGAAGGGGCCAGGACCCGACATTATCAAAATCTAGATTGCCGAAATCAAATTCACGCACCGAGCGCAGGTTATCTTCAAAGGCCATAACTCATCCTTCCTCCGACGCATCTTCGATGGCCGACACGTGAACGGTCAAAACGAATACATTGGCCTGGTCGCCAAACTCTGGAGCAGCTGTGACCTTGTCCAAATTCGCATTCGCCAGCCAGTCTGATGCATCCAGTTGTCGCATCAGGCTCGATACACGACTATTCGATTCAGCCACACCCGTCAGGGTGATACTTGAGCCCACAGTAACCAAGTCGGTATAGAAAAGTCCGTCTGGAACGGTTCGTACGAGTTGATCCAGCACTCGCACGATAATGGGCCGGTTGCCTTGTAAGCGCTGGATAATCCGCATGCGCGCCAACAGCTGATCGCGTCGCTTCTGCAGGTCACGAATTTCAACGACCTGCTTGTCCAGCGCCTTAATATTCTCAATCAGATACTGATTACGCGCGTTCTGAGCATCGATCTGGCTGTTAGTCACACGGTCGGCGAGCAATATTAAGCCTACGCTGAGAGCCAAAACCAAGGCCACAGAGGTTAGGAATTCCTTTTTAAGAACCTGACGACGCTCTTCGCGCCATGGCAGTAAGTTGATTTGCGCCATTAGCCAAAGCTTCTCAAGGCCAGGCCGCAAGCAATCATCATTGCCGACGCATCATCTTGCAGCGCCACTGCGTTAACCGCAGGCGAAATCGACATCTGTGCAAACGGATTCGCCACGGACGTTGGCGTGCCCAGTTTATCCTGCACTAACGCGTTCAAGCCCCCCATAGAAGCTACGCCGCCAGCGAGTACAATATGGTCCACATCGTTGTACTGGCTGGAAGAGAAAAAGAATTGTAACGAGCGCGCAACCTGCTGAACCACCGCTTCCTTGAACGGCTCCAACACTTCCGGCTCATAGTCATCGGGCAACCCCCCCCGCTTCTTAGCCAAACCTGCTTCTTCCAGCGGTAGACCGTAGCGCCGCATAATTTCGTCTGTCAGCTGCTTACCGCCAAATAGCTGTTCACGCGTGTAGATTGTCAGTCCATCGCTCAGTACGCTTAAGGTCGTCATCGTTGCGCCGATATCGACGATCGCAACCGTACTGCCCCCATCCAAGTCCAACTGACCCTGCAACACGGAAAAAGCTCTTTCCATAGCATAGGCCTCAACATCCACGATCTTGGGAATCAAACCTGAACCCTCAATAGCCTCGACCCTGGACTCGATAGTCTCCCTGCGGCACGCTGCCAATAACACTTCTACCTGATTATCACGCTCCGGCGAAGCACCCTGTATTTCGAAATCGATTGCGACCTCCTCAAGAGGATATGGGATGTACTGATCTGCCTCCAGAGTCAGCTGCATCTCCATATCGTCCTCACTCAGCCCTTCCGGCATATCGATCAATTTAGTAATAACGGAAGAGCCGGCCACAGCTGCCGCTGCATTTTTGATCTTAGTTCGAGACTGCTCAACAACCGTGCGAATGGCGCGAGAAACGCCCGCTACGTCATAGACGCCCTTTTCTACGACCGCGTCGTGCGGCAACGGCGTCGCCCCGTAACTTTCTACGCGATAGCGGTCGCCTGAATAGCTCAACTCCAGTAATTTTACTGCCGCTGAACTAATGTCCAGCCCAAGAACAATCGACGATTTTCTTTTTCCGAATAGTCCGAACAAATTTTTTCCTATCATTATCACTAACTTAGGTTATTTATATGCAATACTACATGAATACTAGCTATACCACAGACGACAATATATCGCAGGCGAAAAAAAGCTTATAATTACCAACTAGATAATATTATCGCCACCGCAGGCCTCTATAAGTGACTGTTTTTTAAGGGCTAAATGATCTTCTTACGACTTCTTGTTCGGCTGTGCGTGTTCGGCATTTTGGGTGCCAGTTGGTTGCTCGCCGGCACCTATCTTTACCTCAGCCCAAATCTTCCAAATGTTGAAACCCTGCGTGATGTAAAGCTGCAAACACCTATGCTGGTGTATACCCGCGAGGGCGAGTTAATCGGCCAATTTGGCGAACAAAAGCGCAGTCCACTGCCCTTTGATGCCATCCCCGAACAGTTTATTCAGTCTCTTCTGGCGGCAGAAGACGACAATTACTTTATCCACAGCGGCATCGATGTGCCGGGACTTATGCGCGCCGTTTCCGAGCTGGTTCTGACCGGTGAAAAGGGCTCTGGAGGCAGCACATTAACCATGCAGGTGGCGCGCAACTACTTCCTCAACCTCGATCGCACGTTCATGCGCAAGTTCAATGAAATACTGCTCGCTATCGAGATTGAGCGCGCGCTAAGCAAACAAGAAATTTTTGAGCTGTACTTCAACCGCGTTTTCCTAGGCCATCGAGCCTACGGTTTCGAGGCTGCTTCTCAGGTTTACTATGGTAAGAGCATCGGGGAATTGAGTTTGGCTCAGCATGCCATGCTTGCGGGCATCCCCAAGGCACCTTCGCGCAACAACCCCGTCAGCGGGCCAGACGGTAGTGAACAGCGCCGGAACTGGATTTTGGGACGCATGCTTACCCTAGGCTATATCAGTGACGCGCAGTACCGCAGCGCACGACAGGAACCTGACTCCGCTCGAATTCATGGCGCTAAGCTGGAATTCGAAGCCCGCTATGCAGCGGAAATGGCGCGCCAGCAGATGCTGCAGCTCTACGGAATGGAGGCCTATACCAACGGCTATCATGTTTATACGACGCTCAGCAGCGACCTGCAACGCGCTGCCAACCAGTCTGTCATGGACGGCGCCATTAACTACGATAAGCGCCATGGGTACCGCGGTCCTGAGCAACAATTTCCGTCCACATCGCCCGGCGCGGACAGTATCGGCCAATGGACCAAGGCGTTGACGAAAGTAGCCGATATCAGCGGCCTGCAACCCGCCGTTGTTACCTCAGTGGATGATAAGGCGGCCACTTTATTGCTGGCGGATGGCAGTATCTCTGATCTACTTTGGGACAATGGTATCCGCCAAGCGCGACCGTATCTGACCGAAAATGCCACAGGAGCATCCCAGCAGCCCGTATCCGATGTGCTCGCTGTTGGTGATCTGATCAGAGTCACTCACAATGAAGATGATCAGTGGCAACTGGCTCAAGTTCCGGCAGTACAGGCGGCGCTAGTGTCTCTGAATCCGAACAATGGCGCTATTGTCAGCATTGTCGGCGGCATCGACTTCGCGCTAAGCAAATTCAACCGTGCAACTCAGGCAGAGCGCCAGCCGGGCTCAAACTTTAAACCGTTTCTGTACAGTGCGGCCTTGGCTAACGGCTACACGGCAGCCACGATTATTAACGACGCACCCATCGTCACGGAAGGTGGCGGATCGGGAGACCTTTGGCGCCCGGAGAACGACGAAGGCAGGTTTTACGGTCCGACGCGATTGCGCTGGGCCCTGACTAAATCACGTAATTTGGTGTCCATTCGTCTGCTGCAGCGCCTTGGTGTTGCACGATTAATCAACTACGCTGACCATCTGGGCTTCGATACCTCGGACTATGCGCCCGAACTGTCCTTGGCGCTGGGGACCCAAAGCATTACTCCTTTAGAACTCGCTACGGGCTACGCTGTATTGGCCAATGGCGGCTACCGCATAGAGCCCCATCTCATTCAGCGCGTCGAAAATCTCGACGGTGACGTCGCCTTTGAAGCCCGCCCACTCACAGTCTGCTCGGATTGCGATCTATCCAATAGGCCGCAGGGCCCTGATGGTGAGATGACCATGGAAGCAATCATGGCAGGAGAGGACTCAGAGTCGCCACCATTTCCACCCGCACCACGCGTCATGGACGCGCGAGTGGTCTTTATCATCGACAGTATTCTCCAAGACGTTATCAAACGCGGCACAGGGCGACGCGCGCTGGCACTAAAACGCAATGATATCGCAGGCAAAACAGGCACAACAAACGGTCCAATGGACGTTTGGTTCTCCGGGTATAATCAAGCGGTAGTCACTACAGTCTGGGTGGGGTTTGACAAGTACACCCCTTTGGGTCGCAAAGAATTCGGCGGCACTGCGGCTCTGCCTATCTGGATCGAATATATGCAAACAGCATTAAAAGACAGCCCGCAAGTGGAGCGTGTCGTTCCTGCGGGCATGGTCACCGTTAAAATAGATCCGGACAACGGATTACTAGCAGCTGCCGGCCAGCAAAACGCGGTGTTCGAATATTTCCTGCAAGGAAGCGTGCCGCAGCGAAACGGACGCGGGGAGAACAACTCATCTGGTGATAGCGATATCGCAGACTCAATCAACGATATTTTTTAACGCTAAACCGTCGGCAGATAATCTTTGGGGTAGGGCAGACGGGCAACGCCGCTATCCACTGCAGCTCGCGCTACAGCGGGCGCAATACGCGTCAGCAAACGTCCATCCAGCGGCTTGGGAATAATGTATTGTGGCCCGAATTCGAGCGCGTCTACTTCGCACGCAACCAGCACCTCGTCCGGAACAGGCTCCCGCGCTAGGGCACTGAGCGCAAGTACTGCAGCTACTTTCATCTCTTCATTGATAACGGTTGCTCGGACATCGAGGGCCCCGCGGAAAATGAAGGGGAAACCCAACACATTGTTGACCTGATTAGCATAATCCGATCGGCCAGTGGCGATTATTAGATCATCTCTTGTTGCCAGCGCCAGCTCAGGCTTGATCTCGGGATCCGGGTTAGAACAAGCGAACACCACTGGGCGGTCTGCCATGGATAGGAGCATTGCCGGGGTCAACAGATCCGCCCCGGATAGACCGATGAATACATCGGCTCCTTTAATGGCGTCAGTCAAACTGCGCTTATCCGTGTCATTAACAAATTCTTGCTTGTAAACGTTGACACCCTCTCGGCCATCGTAAATAACGCCTCGGCGGTCAAGCATGTAAATGTTCTCGCGCCGCACGCCCATAGTGAGCAAAAGACGCATACAGGCGATAGCCGCCGAGCCAGCACCTAGGCATGTGATGACAGCGTCTTCCATGCATTTGCCTTGGATTTCAAGTGCATTGATTAGCCCCGCAGCAGTGACAATCGCGGTTCCATGCTGATCATCGTGAAAGACGGGAATGCTACATTGCTCAATCAACGCCGATTCAATTTCAAAACATTCCGGGGCCTTGATGTCTTCAAGATTAATCCCGCCAAAAGTATCGGCTATGTTCGACACAGTGGCTATAAATTCTTGCGTGTCCTCTGTATTCACTTCTATATCGATGGAGTTAATGCCGGCAAAACGCTTAAAAAGAAGCGCCTTACCCTCCATTACCGGTTTACTTGCTAGGCTACCCAAATTTCCCAGCCCTAATACCGCAGTGCCATTACTAATGACTGCCACCAAATTACCCTTGCTGGTATAGCGGTATGCAAGATCCGGGTCTTGGGCAATTTCACGGCACGGCGCTGCCACGCCAGGACTGTATGCCAACGACAAATCGCGCAGCGTTTCTGCCGTCGTCGTCAGTTCAATACTGATTTTTCCGGGTGTTGGCTCTGCGTGATAAGACAGCGCATCACGTTTCAAATCTTCGGACATGGGGCTACCTGCACTCACCAAAAGAGTTGCGAAAAAAATGAACGAGACGATAGAAAAGGCACATCAGTAACAATGCGAACAATAATCTCTCGAGGCATCTCGAATCCAGCCCGCCACAATAAACACTGCTGCAACTAATGCACTAGGGCATTTTGGTCGATGCCACAAAAACTTATTAAAAATGCTTCTCTAACGCTTAGTACCACGACCACCGAAACGCTTGTTAAAACGATCAACACGGCCACCGGTGTCTAAGGTCTTTTGCTTGCCAGTATAAAACGGATGGCACAAAGAACAGACGTCAACATGGAAGTCTTCGCAACGTGTTGAACGTGTCTGTACCGTGGCACCACAACTGCACGTCGCGGTAATAGCTTCGTACTTAGGATGGATATCCGCTTTCATAACATGTAACTCCTAGTAATGAGTGCCGCCGCCCAACCACTGTCGGGCACCGCACTTTGATGGGAGAATTGAACCGCCACAGACGTGAATGACTCAAAAAAGAGGCGGGCATCTTACCAGACGCAGTGTTATAAGCAATAGCGCGCCCCATTTTGCTACACTAGTGTCTTTGTTCTAGTTTTCGAGTTCAACAAGGGGCGAAATGTCCGTACTTCGACTGGCCATCCCATCACCCCTGCGCCGCCATTTTGACTATTTGGCGCCTATCGGGGTCAGTAATGCCGAATTGGTTGGCCTGAAGCCGGGCATTCGGCTGCGCGTTCCGTTTGGGCGCCGCGAGGTAACCGGCTACTTAGTAGCGGTCTGTGAAGACAGCGACATCCCCTTAAGCTCCCTCAAGCACGCGCTTGAAATTCTCGATCAGGCCCCGCTGATCAACCCACAATTACTACAGCTATGCGGCTGGGCAGCCGACTACTACCACCACCCGCATGGGGAGGTGTTCGGCACGCTGTTCCCAAAGCGCCTGAGAGAGGGCAAACCACAGCAGTCGCATGGCACATTAGTCTGGCGGCTTACCGCGCTAGGCAAGGGTCTGCCCGCGTCTGCCCTGCCGCGATCGAAGCGCCAGGCAGAAGCGATCACTATGCTCATGCAAAAACCTGCCATCGAGAACACCGAATTCAAGAATAACAGCATAAGCGCCACTGTTTTGCGTAGCCTGCAAGACAAAAAACTGATCGAGTCTCATATTGAAAGTGAGCGCTCACAACCTATTAAAGTCAATCAAAGGTTAACTCTCAACGCTGAGCAACATGCAGCTCTGAATGCGGTAACCGGGACAAAGGAAGGGTTCAGCTGCCACCTCTTGGAAGGTGTCACTGGCAGCGGCAAAACCGAAATCTACCTGCGATTAATCGAATACTGCCTGCAACAGGGGCGGCAGGCACTCATTCTGGTTCCGGAAATCGGCCTGACACCGCAAACCCTCGCACGCTTTCAACAGCGCTTTGAGGCCAAGATTGCCGTGCTGCACTCGGGGCTGAGCGATGCTCAGCGCTACCAAGCCTGGGAAGCGGCCCGCACCGGTAATGCGCATATCGTTATTGGCACCCGGTCGGTGGTTTTTACGCCACTGGCAGCGCCAGGACTAATCATCGTGGATGAGGAGCACGACGGCTCTTATAAACAGCAAGATGGATTTCGCTACTCTGCGCGGGATGTCGCAGTAAAACGCGCTCATATCCATTCAATACCCATTTTGCTCGGTAGCGCGACACCATCACTGGAAAGCATTCAAAACGTTGTCGCCGGTCGCTACCAGCACCAGCAACTTACGCAACGCGCCAGCAGCGGGGGGATGCCGGATATAAAAATACTGGATGTGCGACGACAAGAACTCCACGCTGGACTGTCCAAAGGGCTGCTCGAAGCCATGCAGGAGAAGCTAAAGCGTGGGCAGCAAACCCTGTTATTTCTCAACCGCCGCGGTTATGCCCCCACGTTGCAGTGCCATGATTGTGGCTGGATCTCTGAATGTCGCGCCTGCGACGCTCGACTGACCATTCACCGCCGTCGGGGCCGACTGCGCTGTCATCACTGTGGCGACTCCAGCATGCTACCTAGGCAATGTCCCCAGTGCCAAAGCGAGCGATTGATGGCCGCGGGGCTTGGCACAGAACAAACAGAAGATTT
Source organism: uncultured Haliea sp. (assembly GCA_913062625.1). Classification (GTDB taxonomy): domain Bacteria; phylum Pseudomonadota; class Gammaproteobacteria; order Pseudomonadales; family Halieaceae; genus Marimicrobium. The sequence continues at coordinate 16,556 of CAJXWP010000047.1, forward strand.
TCTGCACACACGCTTCAAAGAATGGCCTATTTATCGCGTTGATAGCGACTCCATGCAAAGTAAGGGTTCTATGCAGGCCCTGGCGGAAGACATTAACAAAGGGGAGCCCTGTATCTTACTCGGCACACAGATGCTGACTAAAGGTCATCACTTCCCGGGCGTGAGCCTTGTGGCGGTGATTGATGCCGATGCCTTGCTGTTTAGTACTGATTTTCGCGGCGAGGAACGCATGGCACAACTGCTCACCCAAGTGGCTGGCCGCGCCGGCCGCGCTGATGTCCCGGGCAGCGTTCTGCTGCAAACGCACTACCCCGATCACCCAGCGCTACTGGCGATGTTGACTACCAGCTATGCCGAGCAGGCCAGAGTGCTGCTTAAACAACGACAGGAATCAGGCATGCCCCCTGCTGGGCAACTGGTGGTGTTACGGACCGATTGCCCAGATGCCGAATACGGCGAGCAGTTCCTGCAAAAGCTCCGAGAACGCAGTACGCCTTCTCTCCCCAGCGGCGCTAGGCTGATAGGCCCACTGCCTTCACCCATGCAGCGCCGCGCTGGCAAGTATCGCTGTCAGTTGCTACTGACTGCGCCGAACCGCGGGGCTGCCCAAACTGCAGCCAGCGTCCTAGTCGCAAACGCCGAGGCTTTGCCTACGCGGCACGGGTTAAAATGGTCGATCGATATCGACCCGCAGAACGTTTTCTAAATACGACTTCTCTAGCCATACCCGCCGCTTATGATGATAATATGACGACAGAGCCAGCCTGCTTACTCGCGCCCGGCAACTTTTGAAGCAAATCAGGTTACCCCCTCACAATGAAGGAAGAACTCACACGGCTTATTCATCAAGCTCTAGACGCACTGGTTGCTCAGGGCATATTGCCGGACGATCTCGCGCCTCAGATACAGATTGACCACACCCGCGATAACAGCCATGGCGATTTGGCAAGCAACATTGCCCTGTCGCTCGCCAAGTCAGCAAAGCGCAACCCGCGCGAGCTAGCAACCCTGATCAGCGATGCTCTTCCCGCGAACTCCCTAGTGAGTCGCACTGAAATTGCCGGCCCCGGATTTATTAATTTTTTCCTGTCAGATGACAGCAACCAAGCTGTGATTCGCACCATCCTTGAACAAGGAACGTCATTCGGCACCTGCGATGAGGGTCGCGGACGCAAGGTTCAGGTCGAGTTTGTTTCCGCCAACCCAACCGGACCTCTGCACGTGGGCCATGGCCGGGGAGCCGCTGTGGGGGATAGTATTTGCCGCCTATTAGCCGCGACAGGGTGGGACGTCTCTAGCGAGTTCTATTACAACGATGCCGGCGTGCAAATCCGCAACCTAGCCCTCTCCGTTCAGGCACGCTGCGCGGGAGTGGCGCCCAATGATCCCCAATGGCCACAAGACGGTTACCGCGGTGAGTACATCGCAGAGGTGGCCCAGGCCTTCCTGCTCGCAGCTAGCATTGACGTTCAAGGCCAGCACGTTATCGGCTCGGCCGACCGCAACAACCTGGATGATATTCAGGCGTTTGCCGTTGCTTACCTCAGGCGTGAGCAGGATCTGGATCTGAAGGCGTTCGCGGTACATTTTGACGTCTATTTTCTCGAGTCCTCGCTTTACGACAGCGGAGCGGTCGAGCGCACAGTGGAACGGCTGATTGAAACTGGCCACTGCTATGAGCGCGATGACGCGCTGTGGCTGCGCACCACCGACTTCGGCGATGACAAGGATCGCGTTATGCGCAAGCGCGATGGCGGGTATACCTATTTCCTTCCGGATGTAGCCTACCATCTAAACAAATGGCAGCGCGGCTTTGGGCGCGTTATCAATGAGCAGGGTGCAGACCACCACAGCACTGTGACCCGTGTTCGCGCAGGTCTGCAGGCGCTAGATCAAGGCATTCCGCAGGGCTGGCCAGATTATGTGCTACACCAGATGGTCACTGTTATGCGCGAAGGCGAAGAAGTGAAACTGTCCAAACGCGCAGGCAGCTATGTCACCCTGCGCGATCTTGTTGAAGAGGTTGGACGCGATGCAACCCGCTATTTCCTTGTGGCCCGTGCGCCCAACTCACAATTGACCTTTGATATCGACCTAGCGCTGTCGCAGAGCAATGACAACCCGGTGTATTACATTCAATACGCTCACGCTCGCACTTGCAGCGTGATGCGCAAGCTCGTCGAACAGGGATGGGAATGGCAGATGGAAAACGCCTTGCAACACTTGGGTCAACTTCAGGAAGAGCATGAAAAGAACCTGTTGCGCCGGCTCGACCGTTATCCCGAGGTCCTCGCAACCGCTGCACTTAACAATGAACCCCACACAGTGGCCACGTACCTGCGAGAATTAGCCGGGGAATTTCATGCCTGGTACAACGGCCACAAAATGCTGGTCGAGGATCGCAACTTACGCGATGCACGGGTCGCGCTCAGTCAGGCCACAGGGCAGGTTATCGCCAATGGACTGGGCTTGTTGGGCGTTTCCGCCCCCGAGGTTATGTAAACAATGGCTCAAGATTTTGCTAAACGAAAGCAAACTAAAAGCACTCGAAAAGCCCCCGCCCGAAAAACTCAGGCGCCACGACGCTCCGGCGACGGTCAGGCTCGCGGCAAAGGGTTGCGGCTTTATGTTGCGGGTGTTTTAACGGGCCTGTTTTTAAGTTTTATTGGCTACCTCGGGACACTGCCTGACCCAGCAGTCTCGGCGACAGAAAGTGGGACACCAGAACAGCCGGCGGTAGTCGTTCCAAGACCGCGCTTCGATTTTTATACCAATCTCACACAGGAAACCGTCGAAGAAGTGCAGGAAGAACAAGAGGTGCAGGGCACGGTAGAACCCGCGGCGGATGTCCGCAAACCCCCCATGGCAACGGAGCTACCTGAACCCTATCTGTTACAAGCAGGCTCTTTTAGGCAGGCCGAGGATGCGGAGCGGCGTCGGGCTCAATTACTGCTGTTGGGACTAGAGCCGGTAATTGAGAAGATAAGTAGTGGCAACGGCACCTGGTTTAGAGTGTACCTCGGACCCTTCGAATCGCGCGAGCTTATGGTCAGAGCGCGAGGCCTTACCACTAACCAGAATATAGAAACGCTGTTACTGAAGCGCGGTGGAACCTGACGCCACCGGGGCCCTTGAATTTTGCCTGAATTGCCCCATATCTGCTCGACGGGCCCATTAATATTCCATGAGTCAGCCCACAGGAGATAAGGCGTGGAACAATTTCGAGGTACGACCATACTTTCCGTGCGCCGTGGCAACAGCGTGGTGATTGGCGGTGACGGCCAAGTGTCCATGGGCAACACGGTCATGAAAGGCAATGCCCGCAAGGTGCGGCGCCTTTATCAAGAAAAGGTGCTAGCGGGATTTGCTGGCGGCACCGCCGACGCGTTCACTTTGTTCGAACTTTTTGAAGCACAACTGGAAAAGCACCAGGGTCACCTAGTGCGCGCCGCCGTCGAGCTGGCCAAGGCCTGGCGCACCGAGCGGGCCCTGCGGCGACTTGAGGCCTTATTGGCGGTGGCCGACAAGGATACCTCTCTCATTATTACGGGAAACGGCGATGTGATCGAACCAGAAGATAACTTGATCGCTATCGGTTCGGGCGGCCCCTTCGCGCAGTCTGCGGCGCGCGCCTTATTAGACAACACTGAGCTGGACGCCCGCACCATTGTTGAAAAGGGCTTGGGTATCGCCGCTGACATCTGCATCTACACCAATCATAATCGAACCATAGAACAACTGGATTTTTAGGCCACAACATGTCCAATATGACACCTCGCGAAATTGTTCACGAACTCGACAAACACATTGTCGGCCAGGAAGCTGCGAAGCGGGCAGTGGCCATTGCTCTGCGTAACCGCTGGCGACGGATGCAGTTGCCCGAAGAGCTGCGTGCTGAGATCAGCCCCAAAAATATCCTCATGATAGGTCCCACCGGTGTCGGCAAAACAGAGATCGCGCGGCGACTGGCCAAACTGGCAAATGCTCCGTTCGTCAAAGTTGAGGCGACTAAATTTACAGAAGTGGGCTATGTGGGTCGCGACGTTGAATCCATTGTGCGTGACCTGGTGGATGTGGCTATCAAAATGTACCGAGAACAGGAAATGACACGCGTGCGTTTCCGAGCCGAAGAGGCCGCTGAGGATCGCATCCTCGATATCCTGTTGCCACCGGCTCGCGATGCCGCATTCGATTCCTCTTCAAGCACACGGCAACTGCTGCGCAAGAAGTTGCGCGAAGGAGATCTCGCCGACAAAGAGGTCGAAGTTGAGTTAAGCACCAGCCTTCCCAGCATGGAGATCATGGCCCCACCGGGCATGGAGGAAATGACCGGCCAACTGCAAAGTATGTTCTCTAATATGTCTCAGCAACAAAGCAAAACACGCAAAATGTCGGTCAAGGCGGCCCTAGAGGCGCTGTGTGACGAGGAAGCGGCAAAGCTGGTGAATGAAGATGAACTCAAGCAAAAGGCTCTGGCAGAAGCGGAACAGAACGGCATCGTCTTTATTGATGAGCTCGATAAAGTCGCCAAGCGCTCAGAGGGCGCGGGGGCCGATGTGTCTCGTGAGGGTGTGCAGCGCGACCTGCTACCCCTGATTGAAGGTTCCACGGTCAGCACCAAGCATGGCATGGTCAAGACCGACCACATTCTATTTATCGCTTCCGGCGCATTTCACATGGCCAGACCCTCAGACCTGATCCCAGAACTGCAGGGTCGTCTACCCATCCGCGTTGAACTATCGGCACTCACCCCCGACGACTTCGAGCGCATTCTAACGGAGCCCAATGCCTCACTAACCGAGCAGTACCAAGCACTATTAGCAACCGAGAGCTTGGATGTCACGTTCACACAAGACGGTGTGCGCCGCATCGCAGAGACCGCATGGCAGGTGAACGAGAGAACTGAAAATATTGGTGCCAGACGGCTACACACCGTCATGGAACGACTGTTAGAAGAGAGCTCTTTTGGCGCGGCCGATGCCGGCCTGCACGATACCTCCCTCACGGTCGACGCCACCTATGTTGACAAGCAATTACAGGAACTCAGCAGCGATGACGACTTGTCGCGATTCATCCTGTGACCGCATCCGTGTCTGAGCAACATAAGCCCATCGGGGTTCAACTGCACAGCCGCTCCAGGCAGCTGGAGCTGGAATATGCCGGGGGTGAACGTTACTCCCTGAGCTGCGAATTCCTGCGCGTCTACTCTCCGTCCGCCGAAGTCCTTGGTCACGGCTCAGGCCAAGAAGTGCTGCAGACAGGAAAGATCAACGTCGCTATCACGGCGATAAAGCCCGTTGGAAACTATGCACTGCAGCTAGTCTTTGACGACGATCATGACTCTGGCCTGTATTCCTGGCGCTATCTCTATGAGTTATGTCGGGACCAGGACGCCAAATGGCAGGATTACCTTACGCGTCTGGAAAAGGCCGGCGCGGGTCGCGACCCCGATGTGCAAGTTCTGAATCTGGGCCTTTAGGCGTTTCATTATTGTTTATGATAACCCCGTCGACCTGACCAGACGTCCACATCGGGTTATAATGCGTGATGATCCGAAAATCTAAGGCAGGGGCGCCATGAGCGATAAAGAAACCACACACTTCGGTTATAAGGAAGTCGACAAGGATGCCAAGGCTGGCATGGTCGCCGATGTATTCCACTCAGTGGCGGCCCGTTATGACCTGATGAACGACCTTATGTCAGGCGGGATACACCGTATTTGGAAGCGCTTCACAATTGAAATTAGCGGAGTGCGTAAGAACAATGCGGTACTGGACATCGCCGGTGGTACGGGGGATCTGGCGGCTCGTTTCGCAGAACTTGTCGGTCCCGAGGGCCGTGTGGTGTTGGCCGACATCAACGACTCCATGTTGCAGGTAGGTCGAGATAAACTGCTGGACCAAGGACGCCAAGGCAATATCGAATTCGTGCAGGCCGATGCCCAATTCCTGCCTTTCCCAGATGACAGCTTCGACTGTGTAACGATCGCTTTTGGGCTGCGCAATGTCACAGACATCAATCTAGCCCTAGGCTCAATGCTCCGTGTTCTCAAACCCGGAGGCCGCTTGCTGGTGTTAGAGTTTTCCAAACCGCAGAGCGCCTTGCTCAGCAAGGCCTATGACACCTATTCGTTTCGTGTGCTGCCCGTGATGGGCCGGCTAGTGACGAATGACAGCGAAAGTTACCAGTATCTGGCAGAATCGATACGCAAACACCCCGACCAAGCAACCCTTCAGTCTATGATGGAAGACGCTGGCTTCTGCCAGTGCGAGTACCACAACATGACCGGGGGTGTTGTAGCACTGCATCGGGGCGTCAAAGCGTAAAATGACGATGGCGATAGATCCTACGCTACACACTGCCGCATTGGCCGCACTCGAGGCGGGCCTCAACCGCGCCCTGGATCTGTCCCCGCAAAGCAAACCAGGGTTAGCGCGACTCGAAGACTGTGTGTTCGCACTGCATTGTACGGCACCAACCCTGAATATTTATCTTCACCCCAGCGCTCAAGGTATTCGTCTGGCCGGCACCCATCACGGCACGGTTACGACCAGCATAAAGGGTGAAGCCTCAGATTTCACCGAACTGGCAACCTCTGTCGACCCAACTGCCACCTTGATCAATGGTGGCCTCGCGCTCGAGGGGGACAGTGCACCGCTCATTGCACTGCAACAGGTTTTGGCAAC
>CAJXWP010000048.1 GCA_913062625.1 uncultured Haliea sp.
TTGGTGGAGCTAAGCGGGATCGAACCGCTGACCTCAACACTGCCAGTGTTGCGCTCTCCCAGCTGAGCTATAGCCCCAAAATTGGTCTAACTCATTGATCAGGATCAATTTTATTTGCAACCGACCAACAAGGTGCGCAGTTTAGTGACCGCCACCTCCCCTGTCAACCCGTGGCTCTGTGAACGATATACAGACGCCTTAGGGCCCAGTCCACTATAGCTATGCTAAGCTGCGGTGCAAACGGACTGGGTCCAGTGGGTGCAAGCCCGATCATTGAATCACGAGGGGAAGACAATGTTAGGTAAAATCGTTCTATGGCTTGCTGCTGTCATATTTATCATCTACGGCATCGTTTGCCTGATTTCTCCCGAACTCCCTGCGGAGTACGCCGGCTTTAGCATTGATTCGGGCGATGCGTGGGTTGAAATCGCCGCAATGTATGGAGGTCTGCAGACGGCTTTTGGTGTGTTCTGTCTGTTGGGTGCGTTGCGCAGCGACCTCTACCGCCCTGCCCTAATTTCTATCGTCTTGTTAGTGGGAGGACTTGCTCTGACGAGGTTGTATTCTACGCTGATAGTCCCCGAGCCCGTTGGCAATTACACCTATGGTGCATTGGTGTTCGAGTTTACTACGGCAATACTTGCAGCATTGGCGCTGCGAAAACCAGCCTGACACTTCGCAACGCCGTTGCTAAATGCTCGCTAGGTACCCAGCTCTGCCGCGCAAATAAACAACCCTTCAGCGCTGGCCGTCACCTCACCGTTGACACGCATTTCCCCGCGGCACAACTGCTTGCGCCCATCTTGGCGCACATTTTGCCCCCACAACTCTATCGGTGTATTGAGAGGCGTCTTGCGGCGATACTTAATAGAAAGTGTACCGGTAAATCCTGCGGTACCTGATATGACATTCGACATCGCAAGAATTTCATCGAATACACCAGCGATAATACCACCGTGAACGCTGTCTGGGGGCCCGGCATACGTCGGCGAAAATATTGCTTCGCCCAGGACCTCGTTTTCGCCTGCTTTCCACAATTTTATAGGGGGCGCCATCGGATTCCTCCTACCGCTGATTGGGCTGTAGGGCATAACCGCTGTAAGGTCATCCTCCTGCCAGCCGAACTCGGGGACATCACTGCCGATTGAAATCGTAGACCAGCCCCCGCCCTCCTCCAGCCAAGGTTTTAGTGCGCTAAGCGCATCGCGTATATGCGTCTGTGCCAACAGCAGAGCGTCAGCGGGGGCTCTGCTGCACCGCAGATCATGTATAAGCTGGCTCACATCCTGATTGACCTCTTCGGCCAAACCATCTTGCAGCGGCGTGTTCTCCTTCGACATGTCTATTCCTTGAGTCAGATTCTGCCAGCGCTCATGATCGCGCATTGGCCCATCAGCGGCAATTGCGCAGGTGCATTGAATTGAACCCGCAGGCGTATTGCGAGGTCAGGCAACGAGACAATAGCTAGGACTTTTGCTGGCCAGCCATTACTATTCGCGGTCAACAGGCAGAGGAGACATGCTGTGAAAATTGGACCAGACACCGTAGTGACATTTCATTATACCCTGCGCGACGAATCCGGCGCTGAACTCGAAAGCTCTCGCGGCGCAGATCCGGCGGCCTATCTGCATGGCGCCAACAATATAATCCCCGGACTGGAGTCAGCGATGACCGGCCAGTCTGACGGCGACACTTTCACTACCACGGTAACCCCAGCCGAGGGTTACGGTCTGCGCGACCCTGATAAAGTACAGCGCGTTCCGATAAAACATCTGTCTTTTAAAGGCAAGTTAAGCGCCGGCGACGTGGTGCAGCTGAGCACCGATGACGGCATGCGCACGGTGACCGTCACAAAAGCGGGGCGCCATACGGCCGATATCGACACCAATCACCCGCTAGCGGGGCAGACGCTGGTGTTCGACATTGAGGTGTCAGCGGTAAGAGACGCAACCGCAGAAGAATTGACACACCGGCATGTGCACGGTCCCGGTGGGCACCAACATTGATCTGTGCAATTCAATCTTCGATTGCCGTCACTGTCTCGGCGGTAATTAAAGATGCCGCGAGGCCCGCTACTGCCTAATGTTCTGCCAATGCCTGATATTCTTTTTCCAATTTTTTCGCTGACTTCTTAGACACGCCACCCAACACCTCAATGGCATGACGAATCCGCGCCCGAGTCATATCCGGGCCCAACAATTCCATGGAATCGACTACCGAAAACGACGCACTGGAGCCGGCTATAGCAATAAACAGCGGCGCTAGAAACTCTTTAACCTTTACCCCTTGCGCATCCGCCAAAGACTTTAGGTCGTTCCATACAGTATCTCGCGTCCACTGATGCTGAGCCTCTAGTCTCCACAGTGCAAACTGCAGGCCTTTGACAATCGCCTCACGCTCACCCTTAACGGTCGCGAAGCTTTGTTCATTCAATGATAACGTGCCTGACACTAGGAAGCTGGCCAGGGGCGCAAAATCACTGAGTTTCTCCATACGCTTCTGTGCATGGGGCAACACCTTCATCATGTTTTCACTATTGTAGGCCCAATCCACCAGACGCTGGGCCAGTTGCGATTGACTGAGGTCTTCACGAATCCACATGCCGTTGAGCCAGCTGAGTTTTTCCACATCAAAAATGGGACCGCCCAGAGAGACACGCTGGATGTCAAACTGCTCCAACATATCCTGCAGAGTGAACTTCTCGCGCTCATCCGGCATGGACCAACCCATACGACCCAGATAATTCAGCACCGCCTCGGGCAGGTATCCCATGCGCTGATAATAAAGAATGCTGGTGGGATTCTTGCGCTTACTCAGCTTGGATTTATCCGGGTTACGCAGCAGCGGCAGATGACAAAGCTGCGGCATATCCCAGCCAAAATACTCGTACAACAGCTTGTGTTTTGGCGCCGAGTTTATCCATTCCTCACCGCGCAGAACATGGGTTATACCCATCAGATGATCATCGACTACATTGGCTAGATGGTACGTTGGCATACCGTCAGACTTCAATAATATCTGTGCATCGACCATAGCCCAGTCCATTTCGACAGCGCCGCGCAGCATGTCGTTGATGGTGCAGCTACCATCGTCCTCAGGCACAATCATGCGGATGACGTAAGCATCCCCAGCGTTATACCGTTTTTTAGTTTCTGATTCGCCCAGTTGAAGGTCGGAATGCTTCAGCGCTGTGCTGTTTCCTGCGGCACGATGCGACTCGCGTAACTGATCTAATTCAAGGGCGGTGCGGTAGCATATAAACGCTTTACCGTCCTGCACCAGTTGCTCTGCATACTGCCGATAAAGCGCGATGCGTTCGCTCTGTCGGTAAGGTCCGCAATCACCCCCCACATCGGGGCCCTCGTCCCACTCGATCCCGAGCCACCGCAGCGAATCGAGAATGGCCTGTTCCGACTCAGGTGTACTGCGAGCCTGATCAGTATCCTCTATACGCAACAAAAATTGCCCACCATGAGCGCGAGCAAAACACATATTAAACAACGCAATGTAGGCGGTGCCAACGTGGGGGTCGCCGGTAGGAGATGGCGCAATTCGGGTACGTACGGTCATGGTGTTCCAGAATAGTAAAAACGGGACTGACAATTATACGGCGGGGCTTGCAATCAGGTCCAATAGAACCATAGTGCAACAATGCGCAGAGGGTGTCTGTCCAGCGCAAGTCGCGCCAACACTTCACCCATAATGCTATGAATTTTTTGGCATGACTATTATACTGGATATTAGACCCTAAGGGGTGGCTGCAGCCTGAGATGTTTGTTTTCGCAACAGACAAACCCTTGAACCTGATCCGGTTAATCCCGGCGTAGGAATAGGTGCAGGCCTACCGATCTCGCGTCGCTTTCCGGGTCTCTTTTTTTGAGGCTCTCCATGTGAACATCAACGCCGTTTATGACGAGCCATTATTTCGCTCATCTTCCCATCGTTTACTCAGGGCAAACCGAGCTTTGATGACGAAAGCCTCGTGAACACAAAATTGGAATCAAGACGGTACAATGCGAAGAACCACGTACCTACAGCGCTGAATTCAGGTATATATTTTAGTCTCCCGAGCCTATTCATTGCCCTCCCCCAAGGATAAATACGTCATGGCAGACGCACTCTCTCTCATAACGATTGTCGAAATAGTGGCGACCATTGCCAACCTTCTCTACATCATTTTTCTGATCAGAGAGAAGATTATCTGCTGGTCGTTTGGAATCGCTGGCAGCCTACTGAGTATTTATCTTTTTGTTGATGCGCGTCTATATTCTGAAGCTTTCCTTTATGGATTTTATGTCGTCATGGGCTGCTGGGGCTGGCTGCGCTGGCACCAGCGTCTAGAAACCGACAACAACCCTATCGTTCGATGGCCGTTAAATTTGCACTGGTGCGCATTACTGCTGGGCAGCATTATCTCAGTGGGACTGGGCTACGCGGTGTATCATTACAGCGATGCTGAGCGTCCGCTGCTGGATGCTTTCACCACGGTCTTTAGCTTGTTTGCCACCTACCTAGAAATTGCCAAGGTGCTCGAGACTTGGGTTTATTGGCTAATCCTCAATTTAGTATCAGTGTGGCTCTATCATGATAGAGCGCTCGACATTTATGCCGTCCTGATCGGCTGTTACAGTGTCCTGTCGATCTGGGGCTTCGTGAGCTGGCGGCGAGTTTACCAATTGCAAAGTAATGCTGAAAACTAGATCGACAGCACTGCATCAGCAGCGCATGACCCACACCGTCGTAAGGTGTGGCAAAAACCCATTGGCCTTGCTCAGTCGCCCCCCCTATACTGACCGTCGTTCTATTAGAGTTTAACGTTATGGGAAATTCCTTTAAAGATAAAACCGTGATCATCACTGGGGCCTCTATGGGCGTCGGTGCAGCCTGTGCGCGCGCCTTTTGTACCGAGGGCGCCAACCTAGTATTGGTGGCGAGGGGCGCCGATGCCCTTAACGCATTGGCTGCTGAGCTAGGCCAAAGCACAGGGGTTCTAACCGTGGCAATGGATGTGGCAGACTGCGACGCTGGGTTGAATCTTTTGGAAACAGCCCAGCAGCGGTTTGGTCGTATTGATGTGCTGGTCAATAACGCCGGCCTGCATAACAGAGGCGAGGTGTCCTCATTAAGTCCGGAAGCTGTGACGGCCATGATTGATGTGAATTTACGAGCGCCTTTGTTTCTCTCTTCGGCGGTGATTCCTTATTTAGAAATGCAGGCCGGAGGCGCGATCATCATGCTGGGCTCTCTAGCCGGTCGCACCCCGATGCAAGGTGCGGCAACCTACGGTGCCACCAAGGCTGGATTGCGTTCCTTTAGCTACGCCTTGGGCGACGAGTTGCGATCAAAAGGAATCCATGTCGGGGTCATTTCGCCGGGACCGATCGATACCGGGTTTATTATGAATGACATTGATGAGGTTGACGACATCGTTTTCGCTCAGGCTATGAGTACTGCTGAGCAGGTAGCGGAAGACGTGCTGGCGATGGCGCGCGGAGAGGCTGATGAATTGTGCCTACCGCGATCAGGCGGGCTGATCACCCATCTCAGTTATCTGTTCCCAAGCCTTCGCCGCAAAATGCGCAACCGGCTCAACGCCATCGGTCGCAAGAACAAAGAAAAATATCGCAAAAATCACGCATCATAAGTGCAGGGACTCAACCCTTTTAGTTTTTATGGGCTGCACTGGAAGCTAGATCAATGACGATGCCTACTCGAGACACTCAGACCGTACGATAATGCTTAAACGCTTGATAGTGCCGCTGCGCTCACTGCAGGTAACGACGTCGGCTGAACATTTCATTAACTGAACGGATAAATTTCCTCGCGCTGGCTTTATCTGTGAGGCATAGCTCATTACAATGCACAAATGATGTCGCTAGCGAAAATTTTCTGCCTACTGCTTGCCGGCGTTGCCCTCGGCTGGTTGCTACATGATGCTATCCCAATAGGTGGTCTACTCCAGAGTCCGGCGTCGCCTGCACTGACGCCGGCAATATCTTCGCCGCGATATTTCAGCGCAGGCTCTGTGGCCGACTTTCGAGGTTGGCAAGAGCCTGCCCCCCCCCAAGAGTTGGAATCTGCTGCGTTACCCAGTGCAGAACGTTTCCGTCAGTTGCTCATGGAACAGCGGTTCGAAATGGCCTTAGCCTACTACGAGCACGCACTATCTGTGGACGACCGATATCAGCTGACGCTACAGCCGATACTTGAGCAGTATTTGTTGTTCTGCTTGGAGCAGTGCAGCGGCGGTGTATTTGTTGAGGTGGTGAACGTCTGGTTAGATACTTACTATCAAGACATTCCCGTTTTATTACTACTTGCTGAGCATCAGCGCTTGCAGCGCCAGCCTGAGGAGGCCGCCAGCACACTCCAGCTGGCCGCTACATACGCCTATCAAACCGACCAAGAGGAGAAAGTAAACGCCGCAGTGCAACGCCTAGTGCAGACCACGGACGACGCCCTCTCTCGGCAGGAGCGCTGGGTAGAGCTGTTGGGTTTCTATGAGTATCTGGAGACCATTGATCTCGACACGCAAGAGTTTCTATTACGCGAAGCTGTTCTGTATCGGGTATTAGGCGAAACCCAGCGCAGTCAAAAATTACTACTGGCCTTGCAGCAACGCGACAGCAAGTCGAACGCGTTTTGGACTGCAACCCTTGACCAAGAGTTGTCACGCATTTCACCCCTGCCAGAAAAATTTAACAGAGGGCGCCGCGCTATTGCGGTAACAAAACGCGGCGACCATTTTCTAGTAGAGGTCACCTTGAATCGCATGAGCACTGTCAAGTTACTCATCGACACCGGTGCTTCGTTGACGACACTCTCCCTTGCCAGCTTTGCTGATCTCCCTCAAGCCAATTTTATTTACCGCGACTCACGCATGTTCAACACGGCCGGCGGACTAACGCGTGGAGATGTCTATCGCGCGTCATCCATCGAGCTCGGTGAGATGCAACTGAGCGATATCGATATCGCCGTAATCGACTACCCGGCGGCCTCCAATGTAGATGGCCTGCTGGGGATGAACATACTTCGAAACTATCGCTTTGAAATCAACCAAGACGATAGCCTGTTATATTTGCAGCCGCGTTAGTCGCAACAGAAGTGAGACACCTGCTGAGCAATCGCACAATGGCGCTATGAGTGCGCCGTCCAGAGAGATGCCACCACTTTGCGAATGACGGTTTCACCTTTATAATGGTCCGTCTCGCGAACACCCGCTCGATACTTAGCGCTGGTTAATTGCAGGCAAGAAGCCTGGCACGCAAGCTGTACTCTATCGATTGAGATTCCATGAGCAGGCGAATGCCCGATGTCTACCGATGACATGTCGATTAACTGGATTGATGCGAACGAAATGAATTGAAGAATGCCGATAATACATCATGAAATCAGCCATTTATAACCACCGCTTCAGCATCGCGCCGATGATGGACTGGTCAGATCATAACTGTCGTTACTTCTGGCGGTTGCTGACAAAACAAGCCCTGTTGTATACCGAGATGGTCACAACCGGCGCGTTGATCCACGGTGACAGGAAGCGCTTCTTACACTTCAACCGTGAAGAACATCCGGTTGCTCTGCAGTTGGGCGGTAGCGACCCAAAGGATCTCGCAAGGTGTGCACGATGGGCTCAGGAATGGGGCTACGATGAGGTCAACATCAATTGCGGCTGCCCATCTGACCGTGTGCAGTCGGGCATGTTTGGCGCGTGCCTAATGGGCAATCCAGACCTCGTGGCAGAGTGTGTCAAGGCCATGATGGACAGCTGCGACATTCCGGTAACAGTGAAACACCGTATTGGTATCGACCATATGGAATCCTACGAGCAACTGTTGGAGTTTATTGTGCCCGTGGCTGCAGCAGGCTGTTCTGTGTTTATTGTTCACGCACGAAAGGCCTGGCTGCAGGGACTGTCGCCAAAGGAGAATCGCGAAATTCCTCCGCTCAACTATCCCTGGGTCTATCAATTAAAGCAGGACTTCCCGCATCTGACCATTGTGGTTAACGGCGGCATCCAGACCATTGAGGATTGCCAGACTCATCTTGCTCATGTGGATGGAGTGATGCTGGGCAGAGAGGCCTACCAAAACCCATGGATGCTCGCACAGGTCGACAAACAACTCTTTGGGATAGACAGCCCGACAAAATCTCGAGATGATATCCTTATGGATTTGCTACCTTTCACAGAGCGACATCTTGCGCAAGGTGGACAACTTAACCATATTACCCGTCATATTCTTGGCCTCTATCAGGGCGTTCCGGGTGCCCGAAAGTTTAGGCGTCACCTGAGTGAAAACGCCTATAAAAAAGAGGCGGGAGTTAGCATTTTAGCCGAAGCCTACGCACTGGTGAGAGATACCCATGACCAACAAACTTGAGCAGCTAAAAGCCATAACCACAGTGGTCGCCGATACAGGGGACATCGACGCAATGCGGCGTTTTAAGCCTATTGACGCCACCACTAACCCCTCTTTACTGCTGAAAGCCGCCGCCCTGCCTCGTTACAAGGCGTTATTGGAAAGCGCTAGAGTTTTTGCCTATGGTCTGGGCGGCACACAGGCAGAGCAACTGGCCAACTGTAACGACCGCTTTGCAGTCGATGTCGGCTCGGAGATTCTTGGCATTATTCCTGGCCGTATTTCCACTGAGGTTGATGCTCGTCTATCTTTCGATACCGACGTCTCTATCGAGCGCGCCAAAAAGCTTATAGGTCTTTATGAAGAGGCTGGCTTTGGCCGCGATCGGATTCTAATCAAACTCGCATCGACCTGGGAGGGTATTTGTGCCGCCAGACAGCTCGAGCTAGAGGGCATTAACTGCAATCTGACCCTGCTGTTCAGTTTCACCCAAGCCGCTGCCTGCGCCGATGCCGGCGTCTTTCTGATTTCGCCTTTTGTCGGTCGTATTCTGGATTGGTATAAGGCCAACACCGACAGGGTGATCGAAAGTGGACTAGAAGACCCGGGTGTTCAGTCTGTTACCAAGATCTATAACTACTACAAACGACATGCCTATAAGACGGTGGTGATGGGTGCTAGCTTTCGCAACGCCGACGAGATTGAGGCACTGGCAGGCTGTGACCGCCTCACCATAAGTCCCGCACTCTTGGCGGAGCTGGAGGCCGATGAGGGCCATCTGCCGCGGCGGCTTGGCCCTGAAACCGCGCGCTCAGACGACGACAGAATCAGCCTAACCGAACCTCAGTTCCGTTATAATATGAACGATGATGCCATGGCAACTGAGAAATTGGCAGAGGGCATCAGAACCTTCATCTCCGATCAGATAAAACTAGAACAGATAATAGGTGCAACATGATTCGAACACTCAAGGCGCTGTTTGAGACTCCTCAGCAAGAAAATAGTAACCCCCTGCAGCCGGATCTGCGATTGGCAGCAGCGGCGTTATTGGTTGAAACAGCGCGAGCAGATTTCACAGAAGATGACATTGAGCTAGACAAACTGGCTCAGCTGCTAAAAACGTCGCTCAAACTAAAACAGGACGAGGTCGATAAGCTGGTATTGGATGCCCGCGAGCGTGTCGAAGACGCCACTTCACTCTACGATTTTACCAAAGTCATCAACGACCACTGCAGCCCAGATCAAAAACTACAACTGATCAGCGCTATGTGGGCTGTCGCCTATGCCGACGGCGATCTAAGCAAGTATGAGGAGCATCTTATTCGCCAAGTAGCAGACCTGACTTACGTCCCCCACTCAGATTATATTAGCTGTAAACTGTCAGCAAACGTGTAATTTAGTCCCGTTGCAGAGCAGTGAGTAAATCCTTGAAGCGATCACGGTTTTCATCGGAGAGCCCCATCAAAATACAGTGAGCCTCAATCACTTTTTGCTTCACTGATGCTTCGCTTCCCTGTACTCGGGGAATTTCTGTAATATCCTCCGGATTACTGCAGGCCTCTTCATGCAGCTCGAAAAGACGCTGAAAGCCCATACTCTTTAGCAGACGATTAATGCCCGGCTCACAAGAGTATATAGCAGGCTTAAAGCCAAACTCTTGTTTCACTCTTAGCGCCAACTTAGCCAGCAAACCCAGCGTCGTGCTGTCGATTCCCTGAGCCTCACACAGATCCACCCAAACGCTAGCAAACTCAGGATCTGCAAAGATGTGCTCAAAAAAATCGTCGATCGTGTTGCAAAGCGTCAAACGAACATCACCCACTAGGCGAATAACATATGAACCGTTGTGGGTCGCTGCCAGTATTCGCCCTTCTTGCATGTCAGATACCCTTGGTCACAAATAGCGCCGCGATATCATCCGGCGCTGGCGCCAAACGATCAAGACCTAAATACGTCACCAGTTGTTGTGGGCAATCTGCTGTCTGCTCAAAGACGTTGAGAAAATATTTTTCTTTCTCGATAAGATTATCGGGTGGCAAAATTTCAAGGATCCCATCCGAAAAAACACCGAGTGTAAAGCGCTCCGGGAGTTGCAGCAGATGCTCCTCATACTCAACATCCTCCATCATGCCCACGGTGGAGCCCTCACCCTCGAGGTAGCGCGCCCCAGCATCACACACCAGCACCGGCAACGGGAGATGTCCTGCGACACTGTAGCGCAACGTATTGCCATCCATATCCAATAGTCCGACCACCATGGTAGCGAACTTATCAAGCCCAAGATCTAACAGTTCCTTATTTGCATGATGAAGCATGACCAGCGGATTCATAATGGCATCATCGTCTCGCCGCATATAATCAGACCGCTTACGTGCAAATAGGTTTTTCAACAGCACCGTCGCAAAAGCCGACGAACTCCCATGGCCTGACACATCCGCCATAAAAAATACGACATAATTTTTTCCGAGCGTAAAGTAGTCGGTAAAATCGCCACTGAGATAGAGTGAAGGAATCACTGTATGGCTAAATACATAATCGTTAAGCGCCATAGGCGTCACCGGAAGCATGCGTAGCTGCACCTGGCGACCTGCCTGCTGATCTTGCTCCAGCATTTTTACCGTGGCACGCAGCTCGCTATTCGCCGATTCCAGACGCTCACGCGAGTCCTGTAAATCTCGGCGCATATTGCGCTGTCGCACGCAGCGTTCAATTGCTTTGACCAGCGACGGCTTGTCTTCCACGGGGCGCAGAAAAAAGTCACGTGCACCTAATTTCAGGGCCGTCATAATTTTATCGACTTCAGCAACGTCACAGAACACGATCAAAGGCACCTGCACGTCCATCGCCCTCAGCGAATGACGGGCATCAACCCAAGAAAAGTCCTTGAGATCGAGCTCACACAAAATCACATCTAGCTCACTGTCTTCGCCAAGCGAGTGCGCATAGCTGCTGACATCAGCAACCGTCTGAACCTGAAAACCCTTATCCGAGAGGAAATCTGCCAATGCTTCAGCACGGGCAGGCTGGTCATCAACAATTAAGGTTTTGCCATTTGATGCGATCATAGCTAGCTTTGATAGTCATTTGAGCGTGACAGTACGCCCATCGTCGGGGACAGGCAACATAGGGCGTTGTTGATGTGGCAGGATTTACAGTTTTACTGCGTTTTATCGCAGATTTGGCGCAGGCGGGGATGTCAGGTCACAATCAGAAGTCCTCGTATTCGTCCCCATCCTCAAATTCTGAGAACGTATCCGTCACTTTACCTCCGGTCACAAAATACTCACGCCGCTGCATATAGGCATTTCGTATAAAAATATAGCGATCACCCGTGATTAGGTCATCCGCTTTGATGAGGGTCGCACGGATATCAACCACCTCCAAAGTCCAAAACAAATACGCTGTCTTCCAGTCCAGAAACGCGGGAATTGAAGTATAGGTATCGAAGAAAAAGCCGGTGCCGCTGCGAACGGTTTTTGGCCCAATCAGGGGGAGCATGACATACGGACCCTCATCAACCCCCCATGAGTAAAGGGTCTGACCAAAATCGGCAGGACTGGGCTCAATCCCCATCAGCGTGGCGACATCAAACAGGCCTCCTAGACCGAGTGCCGTGTTCACAAGAAAACGTCCCCCAGTCTGCACAGCATTTTCCGGACGGCCCTGCATTAGCGAATTCAGTACTGAGTTTACCTCATAAATATTAAGAATAAAGTTACTGACGCCGCGCTCAGCGGAGTCGGGCATCACAAACTTGTAGCCTCTTGCTACAGGCAAAAGCGCGTAGTTATCCAGCGTCTCGTTAAAGGCGAATATGCGACGATTCATTGGCTCCCAAGGATCCACGTCATTCACCGCCTCCGCTGCCCACGCTGAGGATCCGGCACACACCGCAAAAAAGAGCAGAAAGTTGCGTAATAGGTTCATTAATTGACTAGCATTTATTTCAACGAGAGAATGGTACGCGCAGGCAGTATGAGGATCAACTGTAGATTACCGACAAATTCAGTGACTTGTGGCCCGCCGGCCATTGACGGCGACATCGGGCTTGCCCCTCAGTCCCTTCAGCAGGCGAGGGGCGAATAGGGCAACGCCCCGAGAGCGCGTAAACGGAGGCTCCAGTCAATGAGGGTTTGTTTGCAACCATTTGGCGACCAAGCTCCACTGCTCCGCCAATCGCTTCACCGATACGGCCTGGCGCGTACCAAGGTTTTGTGCAAACAGAGAAACACGGAACTCTTCCAGCATCCATCGATACGTCGTGGCTTCGGTACTCATCAACAATAATTCCGGATACTCCGCCTGCGCACTCAGCAGTGGTTCGGTCAATTCCCGCAGGCTCACGGTGTACTTCTGATCCTTAGGGTACTGGCCCGTCACACGCTCAATCCGCTGCAACACCGCTTTCACATAGCGCGGGTACTGAGCCAACCATTCAGCCGGAGTATCTCGTTGGAAGTGACCGCTAAGCAGGTGCAATAGCTGAACCCTTACATCTTCACGCGTATCAGGCCACTTAACTGAGCCCAGAGCAGTGAGCTTTTGACGCAGCTCTGTCAGCAGCTTCAGTACCGTAAGAAGCGTCGTCTCCATCTCATTGGCCCGACCTATAACAGCACCTTGACCACCCGCTTCCAGCGTTTGAAACGCTGCTTCGGTGTAAGGCAGGCGCTTGTCTAAATCCATAGCCTGCTGGTAGGCACCGTCAATCAGATCTTCCACTAGCACGTTGCGGTCTAACTGAGCGCCGGCCAACGCAAGGTTGAACGCGTTACCGCGCAATAGCTGTTTACGCAGAAACTTAACCTGCTGCGTGCCCTTGAGCCTCAACAGACGCAACACCCCCAGTCGATGTTGGATCTTTGCCTCGCGAGGATAATCGCACAGCTCAATTGCGGCGGTCTCCCCTGCGTCTATGAGTGCTGGATAGGCAACAATATCAATACCGGCCTGGCGAAAGCGCCACTCCTGCTCCAGATCTCCAAAATCCCATCGCGTAATCCCCTCACGTGCAGGGGAAGCGGCCTGATTGGCGCTAATACTTTGACGCGTATCAGAGCGAAAGCGACTCACTAGCGCGCTCAGATCTCGGCCCTGCTCTAACAGGCGACCCCCCGCATCCACCACCCGCACATTCATAAGGTAGTAATCATCTAGCTTATCGCGCGCCAAATCGCTTCGGTCTAGCGTGATACCGCCCAAAGCAGAAAGACGACTGGCGAGTATACTCAGCAAATCGACATTGTCCGGCTGCAGCTGCTCCAGCGCCCTACTGACGAAATCTGGGACGGGCACCAGATATTTGCGCTGTTCCTTGGGGAGGCCTTTTACCAGCTGAATACACTTTTCCCGCAACAGTCCAGGCACCAACCATTCAAACAAATGACGCGGAGCACGATTAAGCAATGCGACCGGAACGGTCACTGACACCCCATCTGAGGCCTGCCCGGGCTCAAACTGGTAGCTGAGCTTTAACTGCATATCCTCCCAGACCAAATGATCAGGGAACTGCGCACTCACTTCGAATCCCGGATCCCGCGCAATCACAACTTCGCGCGTCATAGATAGCCTGTGATTGCCATCCGGATGCCGCTTCAGCCAAGACTGCAGACTCGCGACCGTGTATATATCGTGGGGAAGACGCTCGTTATAAAAATCGAATAATGCGTGTTCGTCTACCAGAATGTCACGTCGACGCGTGCGTGACTCCAACTCTTCCAGTTCCTGAACGAGTCGTCTGTTATGTTTCAAAAATTTTGGCGGTCGAGGAAAATTCCATGCGATCAGGCCTTCACGGATCAGCAATTCTCGACATTCCGCGGGAGCCAGCGGCCCGTAATGCACCACACGCTTGTCGGCTAATGTAAGCCCATACAAACTGACACGCTCGTAGGCAACGACCTGTCCCCGCCGGGATTGCCAGCGAGGCTGATAGTAGTGGAACTTCAGTAAGTCTGGATTGATGCTAAGGGCCCAGGTCGGATCAATGGCTGCTACGTCACGGGCAAACACCCGCGACGTTTCTACGATCTCAGCCGCGACCAGCCACTTCGGCGGTTTACGCGCCTGAGAGGAGCCGGGGAAAATCTGCAGCTTACGATTGCGACTGCCAAAATAATCTCGCCCTTCGTCGTGCTGAGCAATATTACTGAGCAGCCCACTCAGCAAGGCGGTATGAACGCCCTGATAATTCTCTTCTTCTGCCAAGCCCGAGTCAGATTTCAGCGACTGTTGACGGCATGCAATGCTGAGTTGCGTATGAATATCACGCCAGTCCCGCATTCGCAGAAAAGACAGAAACTCGCGCTGGCACAGCTTACGTAACTGGTTCTGGCTCAAAGTCTGACGCTGTTCCTCGTAGTAGCGCCAGAGATTAAGCCGGGCCATAAAGTCCGAGCGCGGGTGACGAAAGCGAACATGCATCTGATCGGCCTGTTGTTGCTTATCCGGCGGACGATCGCGAGGGTCTTGTGCTGCCAAAGCACTGGCTATGACTAGGATTTCGTCGAGACAGCCCTGACCAGCGGCAGCCAGCACCATACGCGCCAACCGGGGATCCACCGGCAATCTTGCCATACGCTTGCCTACATCATTCAGCATGCCCGCAGAGCTAACCGCGCCCAGTTCTTCGAGCAACTTATAGCCATCACGCACCATCCGCGAGTCAGGTGGATCAATAAACGGGAATTGCTCAACATCCCCGAGGCCCAAGGTCAGCATTTGCAACACCACGGCCGCCAGATTGGTGCGCTGAATTTCTGGGTCGGTAAATTCCGGACGACCGAGATAATCTTCCTCACTGTAAAGCCGAATACACACGCCGGGACCGACACGCCCACATCGACCCTGCCGCTGGTTAGCACTCGCCTGAGAAATAGGTTCCACCGGCAGACGCTGCAGTTTGGTACGATGACTATAGCGGCTGATGCGTGCTTCACCCGGGTCGATCACATACCGAATACCGGGAACAGTCAGCGAGGTTTCCGCCACATTAGTGGCCAGCACCACTCTGATGCCGGCCTTGCGCCGGGCATTATCAAACACCTTATTTTGCTCAGCCTGGCCGAGCCTCGCGTACAAAGGCAGCACATCCACTGTCGTTTGGTGGCGCAGCGCTTTTGCCAGTTCACGGATATCTCGCTCGCCAGGCAGGAAAACCAGAATGTCACCACGCGGTCCAAATTGACCCGCCTCAACCGCTTCCACCAACGAGGCAATCTGTGTTTCCACGCCAGCATTTTCTGCAGCGTCGCGACCTATATAAACGGTCTCCACCGGAAAGGAACGGCCCGAAACTTCTATAATCGGTGCATTATCAAAGTGCTGGGAAAAGCGCTCTAGGTCGATTGTGGCAGAGGTCACAATAACCTTTAGGTCTGGCCGTTGCGGCAGGATGCGCTTGAGATATCCTAGCAAGAAGTCGATATTGAGACTGCGTTCGTGAGCCTCATCGATAATCAACGTGTCGTATTTTCGCAGCAACCTGTCTCGTCGCATCTCTGCCAATAATATGCCGTCGGTCATCAGCTTTATGGCTGTGTTCTCTGACACCTGATCATTGAAGCGCACCTGATATCCCACCAGATCACCAAGCTCAGTCCCTAACTCCTGGGCAATGCGTCCTGCAACCGTCCTTGCCGCCAATCGACGTGGCTGCGTATGCCCAATGAGCTTAGTGTCGCCGCGGCCCATTTCCAGACAAATCTTCGGCAGCTGAGTGGTTTTACCGGAACCGGTCTCTCCAGCGATAATCACCACTTGGTGCTCTGCAATCGCAAGGGCAATCTCGCCACGGTTGGCAGCAATAGGAAGGTCTTCCGGATACGTAATGTCCGGGACGCGTCTTTCGCGTCCGGTAATGTCCTGCATACACCATTTCTACCAATCAAGTTTTTCACACTACGATGCGAAAAAGTAGGTTATCATTTATGAAGATTTTCTATACTGCGAGCCACAACCCATGTCAGAAATCAGCAATTACACCTACGACGAGATAACCATAGGGCAAACAGCGACGTATTCCAAGCTGATAGAAGAGAGAGATGTACAGCTTTTCGCAGCGGTCTCTGGCGACGTAAACCCGGTACATCTCGATGCAGCATTTGCGGCCACGACTCAGTTTAAAAGCTGTATCGCTCACGGCATGTTAAGCGGCGCTATTATCTCAGCGGCAATCGCTATGGAACTGCCCGGGCCCGGCACTATCTATCTGGGTCAATCCTTGCGCTTTCGCCTCCCGGTAAAACTGGGAGACACCATCACCGTGAACTTGGAAGTCATTGAAAAAACCGACAAGCGCGGATTCGTGACGCTAGATTGTAACGTCTTTAACCAAAATGAACAGTTAGTGGTTACCGGCACCGCGGAAGTCATGGCGCCCAAAGAGAAACTGCTATTAGAAAAACCCACTCTGCCGCCGGTACGAATCGGTGATTAATTGGCTTGGTTTGCCCCCGCATTTGTCTCGCTGCCCGCAAACTGCTCGGGATTGAGGTACATCAACTGGAGCGTAGTCCCCCCCCCTTCCTGACCCGTGTCTGCTGCTAGCACCATCACATTGGGTTTATTGTCTTCGTGCGTAACGGCGGTTATGCCAAAAATCATGGCATTGCCGCCATTCAAAGAACTGAACACTCTGAGCTCCTTCTCCTCGCTGAGCACCTTAGAAATATTGCCTATCAGACTAGTCAGACTGGCACGAAAAGCACCGTAATTAAGACTGCCCTGATATTCGCCATGTGCCAGAGACACATCGAAACGAGCGATAGAATCGTCCGCCAATCTCACACTGGTCAGGTGAACAATGCTACCCTGAGAAATCTCGTTATAGAGTTTCTTTGCCTCGGTGCGTGCGGCTTCGACAAAGGCCGCGTGTAATAAGTTGACTGCCACCAAGAGGAACTTTTCCTGGGGCATAGACTGAATCTGGGAACTCGCCATAGCAACCTCAAGTATTAACGAGGTGCTAGTCTAATGCCCGCGGATGCTGTGATCAACGCATTCGAGCATGGTAAACGACCGTTATCGCCACGAATGAGCTGGCAACAGGGAATGCGGTGCTCAATAAAAAGTGCCAAGCTAGTGGGCCAGCCGCCTGATCTGGTATTATTCACCGCGAAGTCCTGCGAATCCGCACCCACAAATCAGATGCGTTATCGATGCCTTATCGAACCGACAACATTACCGACGCTCATAAGCACTGCATCAGTGACAAAGTGCTATGCGCGTTATCATAAAGATGGGGGCGCCATGAATCGCGATAATTCGCCTTGGCGAGGCGTCACGCCCGCCGCTGTGCATTGGAGCGAAAGTGGGTCACCCATCTCTGACACGTTCGACGACATATATTATTCACAAGAAAATGGTATGGATGAAAGTCGCCATGTGTACCTGCAGGGTAATGGGCTTCCTCAACGGTGGCACCACCATCCAAGAAACCACTTTTGTATTGGTGAAACGGGGTTTGGCACCGGCCTCAATTTTCTGGTGACATGGCACGCGTGGCGTGAATTGCCGGAACCACGCCCCGACCTGCATTACCTGTCGATCGAAAAACATCCGCTAACGCGGCAGGATCTCGCCAGAGCCCTTAGTGGCTGGCCGGCTCTGGCGACACTGGCCGAGCCTCTATTGGCCGCCTATCCCGCTCTATTGGCCGGACAACACAGAGTCCTGCTTGACGGTGGACGTGTAAGACTGGATCTATGGTGGGAGGATGCCGCCGACGCTTTGCCAGACCTGGCCAATCGTGCGCAACCCTTGGTCGATGCCTGGTATCTCGACGGGTTTGCGCCCTCATGCAACCCCAGCATGTGGACCACCGAACTATTGCAGGCAACGGCGACTCTGTGCCAGCCGGGCGCCAGTTTCGCGACCTTCACTGCCGCAGGAGACGTTCGTCGCAGGCTCACTGATGCCGGATTCACGGTCGAAAAGGTGACGGGATACGGTCGCAAACGAGAATGTCTGCGCGGCGTAATAGACGGGGAAGGGGTGTCCCCATCACTGTTCAAGCACTCGCCCTGGGACATTCCCAACAAAACACGGGTGCGACCGAACCACGTTATCGTGCTGGGGGGTGGTTTGGCCGGCTGCGCAACGGCAGCCGCATTGGGCCGGCGTGGAATTGCCGTCACGCTGCTCGAACGGGGCACCCTAGCCGGCGCAGGATCCGGCAATGATCAGGCCATTTTATATACCCGGCTCTCACGCAAACATTCAGCTCTCGCAGACTTTGCCTTGCAGAGTTTTCAGTTTGCCTCAACGTTTTATCGTCGCATGTTTTTAACCAAAGAACTCACGCCGCAGCGCGATGGTGACCTCTGTGGCAGCTTTCAGCAGAGTGACAATGTAAAAGACATGGCTGCGCTGAGTGGCGTACTAGCGGGGCTGGAAGAACTGGCCCAGGTACTAGACGCGACAGAGGCCAGCAAACTGTTAGGCATTGACCAGCCGAGCTCAGGGTACTGGTATCCTGGCTCTGGCTGGCTCCGCCCGGGTGCTGTGTGCAGTGCGCTTCTGTTACGCGACAACATTGAGATAATGGAGAATTGCGGTGACGTCACACTGCACCAGGATGGGGACCAGTGGCTGGCGTCAGCCAAAGGGCAAACGCTTGCCGCTGCCACTTGCGTTGTCGTTGCCGCGGGCACAGCGACAACCTCGATGCCACAGCTGAGCTGGCTACCCTTGCAAACTATTCGAGGGCAGATTACTCAGCTGCCAACAGCGCGAGTTTTTAGCACCTTGCGCGCTGCTTTATGCCATCAAGGCTATATCGCTCCTGCATGGGAAGGCAGCCACAGTATTGGCGCGACTTTTGATGTTGGCGACAATGATCCTGCGATTCGCAGCAGCGACCATAGCAACAACCTCACAAAGCTAGCCGATGCTGTGCCAAGCTTTCGAAAAAGGTTACAGTCCTTCGATTCAGCCGCATTGACAGGCCGTGTTGGATTTCGCTGCGCCAGTCCCGACTATCTTCCCACTGTCGGTCCAGCACCGGATGCAGCGCAGTTCCTCACTGATTTTGGCGCCCTGCGAAAAAATGCAAAGCAGCTTATCGACAGGCGAGGAAGCTACCTGCCGGGCCTCTATCTAAACGCCGCCCATGGCTCACGAGGATTGACGTCGACACCTATTGCGGCCGAACTATTAGCCAGTATGATCTGTCACGAACCACTCCCTTTCAGCCGAACACTGTGTCGCGCACTCTCGCCAGCGCGTTTTATTATTCGCGATCTTTCGCGCAATCGGATGTAACTATGACACCGCTGCGCATTATACTTTTTCTCATCGCCTACCTCCCCGCTGCGGCTTGGTCGGTGCAGCACTATACGGTGCGAGTCACCGACCAGAAACCACAACCGCGAGAGAATTTCGTACAAGGACTGGAAATTCTTGACGGCTACCTTTATGTCAGCACAGGAAACTATGGCACGTCCGAGTTGTTACGTTACCGTTTTGTGGATGGCGCACTGCACGCGCGCCAAACATTGAATGTGCAGATTTTTGCCGAGGGCCTCACTGTAATGGGTGACAATATTTACCAGCTTTCTTGGCGGAATAAGGCCATGCTGGTTTATCGCAAATCCGACCTTAAGTTTTTGCGTGCGCTTCCTATTAAGGGCGAGGGTTGGGGACTCACACATAACCTTACAGAATTGATTTACGGCGACGGCAGTGACAATTTATACTTTATGTCACCGGATACAGCGCGCATCACACGTACCATCGCCGTAACGCAGCAGGGCCAACCGTTACAACAACTCAACGAACTTGAATGGGTAGACGGATCTATCTGGGCCAACGTCTGGCAGAGCAACCGCATCGTGATTATCGACCCTGCCAACGGTGAGGTCACTGCCAGCATCGATCTACAGGGGTTACTTCCTGCACACGAATACCGCCGCGGCACCGATGTACTCAATGGTATCGCGCGCGATCCAGCAGATGGCTCTATCTGGGTCACGGGAAAGCGCTGGCCTTGGCTGTACCAGATTGAGCTTGTGCCAGCAGTTGATATTAGAGAAACACAGCAAAACACCATCGATTCACGCTAGAATAGCGATCACCAATATTTCCAACGCTTACAGAGATTCACTATGAGTAATAGCAACACCGCGTTTTCCACAGCCCACCCCGCCTTTGAGGCGATCAGGCAGCAAACCATCGAGTCTCTCAACATTCGAGTAGAGCACTACGAACACAAGAAAACGGGCGCTGTGCATTATCACCTTGCCTCCGACAATACCGAAAACGTCTTTCTCGTCGCCTTGCGCACCGTTCCACATGACTCTACCGGCGTTGCACATATTCTTGAGCACACAGCGTTATGCGGCAGTGAGCACTATCCAGTGCGCGATCCGTTTTTCATGATGCTTCGCCGCTCGCTGAATACCTTTATGAACGCATTTACTAGCTCTGACTGGACTGCCTATCCCTTCGCCAGCCAGAACCGCAAGGACTTCAATAACCTGCTGCAAGTATACCTTGACGCGGTATTTTTCTCTCGCTTGGACCCTCTGGATTTTGCTCAGGAAGGACACCGAGTCGAATTTTCTGAACCGGAAAATCCTGAAACTGACCTGGTATTTAAAGGCGTCGTGTTCAACGAAATGAAAGGCGCGATGAGTTCCATTAGCAGTACGCTGTGGAGCACACTCTGCGAAAACCTGTTCTCTACCAGCACCTACCACTACAACAGTGGCGGCGATCCAAAGCATATACCCGATCTGACTTACGCACAATTGCAGGCGTTCTACCGCAGCCACTATCATCCTACCAATGCAATCTTTATGACGTTCGGCGATATTGAGGCAAGCGTGCATCAAAAGGTTTTTGAAGAAAAAGCACTGTCCCATTTTGAAAAGTTAGCAGAAAAAATTCAAGTGCAACCCGAACAACGTCTATTAAAACCGCAGCGGGTGCAGAGCGCCTATATTTTTGACGAAAATGATACGACAGATCACAAAACACACCTAGTGATCGGCTGGATGTTAGGAGAAAGTTCAGACCTGAAGCAGCTGCTAGAAGCACAGTTATTATCCAGTGTGCTGTTAGACAACAGTGCTTCTCCTTTACAACATGCGCTGGAAACAACTGATCTGGGCCGTGCACCATCGCCCTTGTGCGGACTGGAAGACTCCATGCGCGAAATGGTGTTCTGCTGTGGCATTGAAGGCAGCGAAGCGGAACACGCGGATGCCCTTGAAGAGATGGTATTGGCTGTATTAGAACGAGTCGCTGTGGAGGGTGTCAGCCAACAGCGTTTAGAGGCGGTGCTCCATCAACTGGAGCTACACCAGCGCGAGGTGACTGGCGATGGCTACCCCTTTGGTCTGCAACTTATTTTGCAGGCACTGGGCTGCGCAACACATTACAGCGATCCCATCGCTGTCCTCAATCTGGAACCGGTGATTGTTGAGCTACAGCAGAAAATCCAGGATCCAGATTATATCCGCCAACTTGCACGCCGACTACTGCTGGACAACCCACATCGCGTGACGCTCGTGATGACGCCGGATACGGAGTTGTCAGCCCACCGACTGGCACAGGAAGCCGCACGGTTGGCCGACATCAAAGCGGCAATGAGCGACGCGCAGCGCAGCGCCACGGTGCAGCTGGCAGCTGACCTGAGTGCGCGTCAAGCGCAGGTCGACGATGACAGCATTCTCCCGAAAGTAGAGCTGAGTGACGTGCCTGCCACGCTTCCCGAACCTACCTTTACAAAGACAGAGCTGCACGGCATGCCATTTACGACTTATGGCCAAGGTACTAACGGTATCGTCTATCAACAGGCCACCGCTCCACTGCCCGCGCTGAGTGAACAGCAATTGCAGATATTACCTCTATATACCAACATCCTGACGGACGTGGGTCTAGGCGATCAATCGTATATGGATGTGCAAGAGCGTCAGGCAGCGACCGTGGGCTCGATAGCAGGATTTGTGTCTATGCGCGGGCATGCAGATGATGAACAGCGCGTAAGCGCCAATTTCACGCTCTCGTCGAAAGCGCTACTGCGCAACGCTCGCGATCAAGCACAGCTCATGAGCGACACGTTACACGAGGTAAAGTTTTCTGAAACCAGCAGAATCCGCGATCTGGTCAATCAACAGCGTGCGCGGCGTGATCAATCTATCACCGGCAGTGGACACAGCCTAGCAATGGCTGCTGCCTCAGCGGGGATGAGCCCTCTGGCGAGACTGCATCACCACCAGTCAGGACTAGCGGGTATTCGCCAGCTGCGCGTTCTTGATGACAGTCTGGCAGACGATGTCTGCTTGGAAGCCTTTGCCCAAGACGTCAAAGAACTCCATAAAAGCCTTATCAGTGCGCCTATGCAATTTCTTGTAATAGCAGAAGATGACAAAGTCACTGACGTTGCTCTCGACATCAGCACCCTCTGGTCGCAGGTCAGCACCGTAGAGGAACGTCCGCGCTTTCAAATGACCTCTATTCGCGAGCAACGTGGCGAAATGTGGCTAACAAATACCCAGGTAAACTTTTGCGCACGCGCCTATCCTACCGTGACGGAGCAGCATCCTGACGCGGCAGCGCTAACGGTACTGGGAGGTTTTTTACGCAACGGATTCCTGCATCGCGCAATACGCGAGCAGGGCGGCGCCTACGGCGGTGGGGCCTCACATGATTCGGGCATTGCGGCCTTTCGATTCTACTCCTACCGGGATCCGCGCCTGGTCGAGACGTTACAGGACTTTGACGCATCCGTATCGTGGATATTGGACACACGTCATGACGGTCGGTCACTCGAAGAAGCTATCCTCGGTGTCATCGGCAGCATGGACAAACCGGGCTCGCCGGCAGGAGAAGCCAAACAGCACTTTCATAACCGCTTGT
>CAJXWP010000049.1 GCA_913062625.1 uncultured Haliea sp.
AAATATAATATCGAGGACAAGATTTCTTATATCTCTACCGGCGGAGGTGCCTTTTTAGAGTTTGTCGAAGGCAAGACCCTGCCCGCGGTGGAAATACTTGAACAACGCGCGGGCCAGAAAGCAAAATAGGACTGGCTCTCACTCAACGTTACACGTTAGAGGATTATTGGTATGGCATTAATTAGTTTGCGTCAATTGTTGGATCATGCAGCCGAACACGACTACGGTGTGCCGGCATTTAATGTCAACAATCTAGAGCAGACCCGCGCTATTATGGAGGCCGCTGATGCGACCGATTCGCCGGTCATCATGCAGGCCAGTGCCGGTGCGCGTAAATACGCCGGCGCACCTTTTTTGCGCGCTATGATGGAAGCGGCAATGACCGAATTTCCGCACATCCCTATGGTAGTGCATCAGGACCATGGTGTGTCTGTTGGGGTGTGTCAGCGTTCAATTCAGCTGGGTTTTAGTTCGGTGATGATGGACGGCTCGCTGGGAGAAGACGGTAAAACTCCGATGGATTATGACTACAACGTCGCAGTGACCCGTCGTGCAGTGGAGATGGCGCACGCCTGCGGTGTTTCGGTAGAAGGGGAGTTGGGCTGTCTAGGCTCGCTGGAAACCGGCGAGGCAGGAGAAGAGGACGGCAGCGGAGCAGAAGGTATATTGACGCTAGAGCAAATGCTTACCGATCCCGAGGAAGCGGCGCAGTTCGTAAAGGCCACTGGTGTCGATGCCCTGGCGATAGCGTGTGGCACAAGCCACGGCGCATACAAGTTCACTCGCCCGCCTACCGGCGATATTCTTGCTATCGATCGCATCAAGGAAATCCATAGCCGCATTCCTCATACGCATTTGGTGATGCACGGTTCATCCGCTGTCCCCCAAGAATGGCTGGCTATTATTAATGAGTTCGGCGGTGAGATGTCGGAAACCTACGGCGTGCCCGTCGAACAAGTTCAGGAGGGTATCCGTCACGGGGTTCGCAAGATCAATATTGATACGGATCTGCGGTTAGCATCAACCGGGGCGATTCGCCGCTTCATGGCGCAGAACCCCGCGGAGTTTGATCCGCGCAAATATTTGGCTCACAGCATCACGGCAATGAAGGATATCTGTATCGCACGCTACGAAGCGTTTGGCACAGCAGGCAATGCAGGCAAAATTAAGGTTCGCTCGCTAGACAGCATGCAGGCGGATTATGAATCTGGAGCGCTTACTCCCGTTGTGCACTGAGTGACATGTCAGCGTTAACATTAGACCAGCTACAAGCGCTGCGTCATCAGCTTCCTCTTTTCGAGGTGGGCGCGACATCGTCCCCGGAACTTCAGGCGTTTTGTCGTTATTACGGCCTTGAATTCGCGGCGCAACTACCCGACGTCGAGCATGTGGTGGGGCGGGTTCACTCGGGCAAGCATACCCTTGCTGTTCACCACTGGCGCCAGCCTGATGCCACTGCCAACCTGTTGCTGTTACACGGATATTTTGACCATACCGGGGTATTTAGCAAGTTGATTGAATGGGGTCTGGCGCATAGCTGCAACGTGCTTATTTTTGACCTGCCTGGACATGGTTTGTCCACGGGTGAGCCCGCAGTGATCGATGACTTTAGTGACTATAGTGGCGCCATTGCAGACGTGCTAGGCGTCGTCAGTCTGCCGCCATTGCCACTGTGGGTTATGGCCCAGAGTACTGGTTGTGCCGCTCTGGTTGATTACGCGAGTAAATATGCCTGGCCGTTTGCCGCAACTGTGCTGTTGGCACCGCTGATACGTCCCGTGCGATGGAAGAGTGTCAAAGCGGTTTGTTTTCTCTTGAAAAACATTATTGACAGCGTGCCGCGCACGTTTTCGCCGAACTCATCGGACCAGACATTCCAGCATTTTTTAATACGTGACCCTTTGCAAAGCCAGCGTATCTCACTGCGCTGGGTGAGTGCCCTGCAGCGCTGGCTGAGTGAATTACGATACCGCGATCTGGGCGTGGGTCCGGCACTGATTATTCAGGGTGATGCCGATGCTACTGTGGACTGGCGCTACAATGTCGGCGTGATCAGACAGCTGTTTCCAGCAAGTGATGTGGAATACCTGCCCGGAGCAGGACATCAATTGGCAAACGAATCGGATAAAATTCGCAGCGATTATTTACGCCGTGTGGAAGCATGGATCACTGAATCCGGTATCAGCGGGAATAATGCTGTAACAAGAGCGAGTGTCTTAGGCGTAGAACCCGGCTGATTTCAGCAGTTCATACAACGGTTGCATAGTGTCACCGTAAGACTGCCAGCGATTTACGGAACTGGTGTAAATGCGCTGCCTAACTTGTACGGCGCTGGGCGTTGCGACACTGGTCTTGCGCTGGTGAAATGACAGGCAGTGTTCCTCCCAAGGTAAATTGCAGTATGTCAGTAATTCTCGGGACACCTGTTCAGGGTTTTCCACCAGCGCCTCATACTGGACTTCATGCACTGCGCCAGGCATTACTTTTCGCCAGTGATGCATTAGCTGATCGAACTGAATGTAGTAGCGGCCGCAGTCGAGGAGATCGAGGTTGTACCGATAGTGTTGGAAATTGATTGCGAACATCTGGCGATAATTACTCAGGCACGTGTCCATAGGATCTCGGCGCAGGCAGACCAGCTTCGCATTGGGCAGTGCGAGTTTGATCAGGCCTAAGAAAAGGAAATTCAGCGGTAGCTTGTCAATAAAGTGTGGTACATGTCCCGTTCTTGGTCGGGTACTATTGATATAGCGTGACCCTAATGTCGACAGTTCAAGCGGGAGTGATTCTCCGAGGGCCTTGACGTCGAGGAAATCTGCCGCTGATGACCCGGTTATTTGTTTCACCTGCAGCGGGAAATTTTGCAGCTCCCCTGCGGCGTAAACCTGGGAATGGCTGGACAGAATCTGTTCTACCAGCGTGGTGCCGGTGCGTGGCATGCCGACAATAAAAATAGGCTCTGGGTTCCCGCAACCGGAGCGCAGAGCGTCAAATATTTCTTGGCTAAAAAGTTGCCGCACATTAGCGAATAATTCTTTATCAGATTGTGCGCTATAAGAGCCAGCGGCTGACTGTGCTTGCTTGGCCCATGCTAGGTTTTTGAACGCATCCTCGTAGTTCCCAAGATCTTCCTGCTCTTTAGCGATGGCATGGCCGAGGTGTGACTGATCTTTGGCGCTGGATACCTTGCTGCGAAGTCTATGTAGGCGCTTAAGATGATTGTCTGTGGATGTTTGTCGTCGCACGGTTGAGAGCGCGGAATGAGCCTTGAACAGTAGTGGCTGTAATTTGATGGCCTTTTCGTAGGACTGCTCCGCTTTTGTAAAATGCCCGGCGAATTGCATTGAGGCGGCCGCATTGAAATAAAAGTCAGCCTGCCACTGCAGAGGCAGCATCCTCGCTCCTCCGGCACGTCCCTCTAATAAACGGGCAGCTCGCGAAAAGCACTCTAAGGCTTTTTCATGTTCGCCGGCATGGCTGAACACGGTACCCAGCGTGTTGAGGGTGGGGGGTTCTGAAGGGTTTAGTGATAGCCCTGTCTGTGCTTCACGCAAAGCCCATTCAGGCTGATTGGATGCGATGAGCTGTTTTCCCAGCTCGGCACGGTATTCTGAATTGTCCGCTGCCAGCTTGACTGCGTTCCCAAGAATTTCGACTGCCTTGCCTAGCTGCCCGTTATGCGCCGCAATAACACCGCACAAAAACCAGGCATCTGCAAAGGTCTGATCTTTTTGGAGGATTGCCAAGCAGTGCTCGTGGGCCTCTTGAAGCAGGCCAGTCTGCATCGCTTTTTTTGCAGCCGCATGATCCTTGGCGATGGCTTTTTCGTCAGTCGTCATGGCGTGGAAAAAGACGCCGTAGCGCCCTGCATTTGCAGTGCTGTGCCTTTAACCCTCAAAGTTATAGATAAACTTAAGGCCAACCTGTCGCGGGCGCACCATGTTTGCGTAGTAGCGCCGCATAGTGAAGAGGCCTGATTCACCGATGAAGCTGGTATCCGCGCGAACACCTGTTTGTGCGTACTCATCAAACACGTTGTCAGCATAAAGAGACACTCTCCAGGCATCATTCAGCCAGGTTGCGGACACGTTGTTCAAGTAAAAGCTGGGCAGGCTTTGTCCAAAATCTCGTTCGCCAACTTTAGTAAGCACGTCACTCTGGTAGGACATCGACCAGTCGAAAGCCAAATCTGATCCATCGCTGAGCGGTATTTCATAGTGCGCCGCGACATAAGCTTGGTATTGTGGAGTGCCCGGTAGTCGATCGCCATTAAACGCGCCCACACCAGGCGAAAACAGGTTATCTACATCTTGAGTCAGCTTGGCATCGGTCCAGGCAAATGCGCCACTGAGCGATACGTTTGCCATGATAAAGTATTGGGTTGATAGCTCAATGCCGGTGCTTTGCGCAGCGCCCCCATTAGACAAAATCGGTATGTCACCATTCTGGGTTATAGAGTCCAGTTGCACCTCATCCCATTCGATGTAATACACCGAGCCGTTGAGGAGCAAAGAATCGCCAAATTGCGAATGCACGCCAAGTTCATAGTTCGTGGTTTTATCGGGCTCATACGAGGTCTCATCTGGCAGGGCACACACATTTTGTCCCGGCTCCAGCGGTTGAAGGCATGGCGGCACTGAGTTTAAACCCCCCAGTCTGTAGCCCTCACTGACCGTCAGATAGGCCATGATGTCATCACTGAAGCTATAGGATGTGTTGAACTTGTAAATGGTGTCATCGTCATCGACGCCATTGGATTCTGAGTTGACATTGATTGAGTCCTGCGAGGCGCCATCAAAAACGGTATCCAATAATGGCAGCGCAAAACCCGTAGTAACCTCACTTTCATATTTGAACCAACGGGCGCCCACCGTCACCTGCCAGGCGTCGGTAATGTCGTAGCCAAGTTCGCCAAAGGCTGCGGTTTCCTTTTGGTCGCCACGAAGCTCTTCGAAGTACTCCAGCGAATCGGGACGCAACTGCACGCCACCCAACGCATCTACTGCAAATTGGTCAAATCCGGGGGTGAATTCCTGGCTCAGCGAACGCGACTTATAGTCATAGTAGAACCCCCCTATAATCCAGCTGAAAGGGCCGTCGCTAGTCGACACCAGTCGCAGCTCCTGCGTCAAGGTGTCTTCATCCGCATCTTCGCGAGTATAAGCCGAGAAACTGGGAAACAACTCATAGCCATATTCAAACGTGAGCAACAGGTCGGTTTGATCCCGCTGGCCCTTTTCGGTGTATTCTGAATAGCCCGTGGCGGAGGTCAGCGCGGCAAACCCGAGATCCATGACCACTTCTAATGCGAACAATTCGTTCTTACGACTATTGGGTTCCAGAAAGCGATGTGCGGACTCATACTCGCCAGTGCCAAACGCTGCTTGGTGGTTGACCTGGCGAGCACCGATATCCTGATCTTGATAGAAGTAGGAGAGCGTGCCATCCAACTGGTCGTCGGTGTAGCGCAATGCAGCGCGTCCGGACCAAGTTTCCTCTGTATTGGCATCTTCTTCTCGTGTCAAATTAGCGTTCACATCAGCCGGATCACTAAAATTGGGTTGCGGGTTGGAGGCGCCCGCCTCACGCACGAGGTAGTTGTAATCAATAAAGCCAGGGTCATTGAGATAGTCCACGGAGGCGCGCAAAGCCAATGTGTCTTTAATAATGGGCACATTGATGGTGCCTCCGCCCTCGTACCCCATATCGCTTGACTGGCTGAGGTCGTAGATGTCGCCACGCACTTGGTAGGCCAGGTTATCGGCTTGTGGTCGATTTGGCATGTAGAGTAGGGCGCCGCCCATGGTGCCGGCACCATAGAGCGTGCCCTGCGGGCCCATTAGGATCTCCACTCGGTTCATGTCGTTCAGTTTGAAATCGATGTATAGCGGAATTTCGCCGATGTAAGTGCCAACGGTGTTGCCACCATTGTTGGAGCCATCGTTAGCTGAGATAGAACTCACGTTCAAGCCACGCACTGTTAGCGTATTGCTGTCGCGTGGCCCTTGGTCGACTACCGTCATGCCCGGCACCATGCGGGCGATATCGACCAAATCGGTAAGACGGTCACGTTCAATGGTTTTGCCGCTCAAAGAAGTGATGTTGATTGGGATATCTTGCAGTGATGCCGAACGGCGTGTGGCCGTTACGATCACTTCCTCAAGCATCGAGTCCTGCGCTGTTGCGTAGCCCGAAATGAGCGTTGAAGCAATGGCCGCTGACAGCACACTGAGTTGGAATTGCTCTTTTTGATACATGGTTACCTTGACTAAGTTTGAGTTATGTTAAAAACGACTCTGATAAGCTAAGGCAAATGACAGCCAAGCCTTGTTTCAATTTATCCCCGTGACGATATGGGCGGCAACAATCGATAGGGCGAAAAAATACCGATCAACAAAAATTGCCCTTATAAATGAAGCATTTTTGGCGCTCGGGCAAGGCATACAGCCTAAGATTAAAACAACACGCGACTGCGAATCGTGCCGTCGATGGCGGCTAACTTTTTAAGGGCCATATCGCTGTACTCGGCATTAATGTCGATCACCACGTAGCCGACCTTATCATTGGTTTGCAGGAACTGGGCTGATACATTGATCCGGTTCTCTGAGAACACGCTATTAATCGCGCTCAGAACGCCTGGTACATTGCGGTGGATGTGTAATAGGCGGTGGCACCCTGCGTGCTCCGGCAGAGCCACTTCCGGAAAATTGATAGAAGATGTTGTCGTGCCGGTATCACTGTAACGCGCCAGCTTTTCCGCCACCTCCATGCCAATATTTTCCTGCGCTTCAATGGTGCTGCCGCCTATATGCGGGGTGAGAAAAGTGTTATCGAAGCGGCGCAGAGAGGAGATGAACTCATCATCGTTAGAGCGAGGCTCAACCGGGAACACGTCGATGCCGGCACCGCTCAAAGCGCCGCTTTGTAGCGCATCAGCCAGCGCGTCGATATCAACCACAGTGCCGCGTGAGGCATTGATCAGGACGCTGCCGGCAGGCATCTGTGCCAGCTGCGCCGCTCCGATCAGATTTTGTGTGGAAGGACTTTCAGGCACATGCAGGCTTACGACGTCGGAGCTGGCCAGCAGCTGATTGAGGCTGGGCAGCTGCCGGGCATTACCCAAGGGTAATTTATTGCTTGTGTCATAAAACTGTACCTGCATGCCCAGCCCTTCGGCGATCACGCCCAGCTGCATGCCAATGTTGCCATACCCGATAATGCCCAGTCTTTTCCCACGGATTTCAAAGGCGTTGACGGCCGTTTTCTGCCACTCGCCGCGGTGGGCCGCCGCATTCTTGCTCGGCACGCCACGTAGCAGAAGAATCGCTTCGGCAAGTACCAGCTCGGCGACGCTGCGGGTGTTGGAAAAGGGCGCGTTGAACACGGTAATTCCGCGGTGGGTAGCGGCGTCGAGCTCAACCTGGTTAGTGCCTATACAAAAACAGCCTACGGCCACGAGTTTCTCGGCAGCGTCGAACACTTCCTGGGTGAGTTGTGTCCGAGAGCGAATTCCCACGAAGTGAGCATTGGCGATAGCGATTTTGAGTTCTGCCAAAGGCAATGCTTTTTTATGCTCTTCAATATTGTTATAACCAGATTGTTGCAAGGTTGCACGTGCCGAAGGGTGTACCCCCTCAAGCAGCAAGAATTTTATTTTGCTTTTTTCGAGGGATTGCTGCGCCATGGTTTTCGAGTCCTTTGGAGGTTGCTCGCTGAGCGGTCCGATAAGCGTGCCGCTGCGGCAAAAAAACGCGCATATGGTATCATACGCGCCGCCTGAACCAACGATCTGTGGAAAACACCGGAGGCAATAACCTTGACCGCAATCGACAGCATTGTCCTGACTGCTTTAACGAATATAGTCGGCCCAGATAGAGTATTGACCGACATTGATGACCTACAGCGTTATGGTTGCGACTGGACCCGGGTGTATACCCCTAATCCGGTAGCAGTAGTGCTGCCCGGGAGTATCGAACAGGTGCAAGACATTGTGCGTCTTGCGGTTCGTGAGGGCCTGGCGATTGTGCCCTCTGGTGGGCGCACGGGCCTTAGCGCTGGTGCTGTTGCCTGTAATGGGGAATTGGTGCTGGCTTTGGACCGACTCAACGCCATAGAAGATTTTAGTTCAATCGACCGCACTGTGCGTTGCGGTGCTGGCGTAGTGACGGAGCAGCTGCAGGCGCATGCGATGGAGCATGGGTTGTTTTATCCGGTTGATTTCGCATCCAGTGGTTCGAGTCAAATCGGCGGCAACGTTTCCACTAATGCCGGTGGCATCAAGGTTATTCGTCACGGCATGACTCGCGATTGGGTAGCCGGCTTGAAGGTCGTTAACGGTGCCGGTGAATTGCTCGACCTCAACCGTGGCCTGGTAAAAAATAATGCCGGGTATGACCTTAGGCAATTGGTGATTGGCGCCGAGGGCACTCTGGGGGTGGTGGTAGAGGCGACTATGCGTTTAACAACGCTTCCGCAGGAGTCGGCGGTGTTGGTGCTGGGCGCTCCTGATATGACATCCATAATGCACGTACTGCGCGTGTATCAGGACAGCATTGAACTGAGTGCGTTCGAGTTTTTTTCTGAACTCGCGTTGCAGAAAGTCGTCGAGCATCAGGGCCTGCAGCGCCCTTTTGAAACACCGACAGCGTTTTACGCCCTGCTGGAATTTGAACAGCGCGATGAAAAGGTCATGGAGCAGGCAATGGCCCTGTTCGAGCATTGCGTGGAGCAGGGTTGGGTTCAAGACGGTGTGGTAAGCCAAAGCCTTGCTCAGGCAGAGTCCCTGTGGCGTCTTCGGGAGGATATTTCTGAAACGATTTCGCGCTGGACGCCTTACAAAAATGATATATCCACGGTGATCTCTCGTGTCCCGGCATTTCTTGCGGCGGTGGAGGCCGTGGTTAGTGAAAACTATCCGCAGTTCGAGATCATTTGGTTTGGTCATATCGGTGACGGTAATGTGCACCTGAATGTGCTCAAGCCTGACAATTTACCGATGGAAGACTTTCAACAGCGCTGCGCAGAAGTCAGCAAGTGGGTGTTCGATATCGTGCAGCGTTATGGTGGCAGTATTTCTGCGGAGCATGGCGTCGGGTTGTTGAAGAAAGACTACTTGCACTACAGTCGTTCAGAGCTTGAAGTCTCCATTATGCGCGCGATTAAGAAGGCATTCGATCCGCATGGTATTATGAATCCCGGAAAGATATTTGATATTTGATCGTGTCGAGTGACTTTCTTCAGAGCTGCAGCAAAGCGGCAATTTATTCAGGATAGAGCGCCTTTACACCTTCGTTTGTGCCAAGAAAAAGCACATCGGCAGGCCTGAGCGCAAACAGCCCATTAGTAACGACGCCGGTAATATTGTTAATGTGCCCTTCTGTTGTTAGCGGCTGTGCAATAGAAAAATTGTATACGTCAAGAATCACATTGCCGTTATCAGTGACTACGCCTTCGCGGTAGATTGGGTCGCCGCCGAGCTTGACCAATTCCCGCGCTACGTAACTGCGGGCCATGGGGATGACTTCCACCGGGAGTGGAAACTCTCCGAGTGTGTGTACCAGTTTGCTTTCATCGGCAATACAAATAAATTCCCGCGCCACTGCCGCCACGATTTTTTCACGGGTTAGCGCGGCTCCGCCACCCTTGATCAGTTGCAGTGCACGGCTGCACTCATCCGCCCCATCTATATAAAAATCCACTTGGTTGACGGTATTAAGTTCATACACCGGGATACCGTGGCTCTTTAGACGCTGTGCTGAGGCCTCAGAGCTGGCAACGGTGCCATTGATCTGGCCCTTGATCCTGGCGAGAGCATCGATGAAGAGGTTGGCGGTTGAGCCCGTGCCGATACCCAAGACCGTTTCGTT
This sequence comes from uncultured Haliea sp., assembly GCA_913062625.1. GTDB lineage: Bacteria > Pseudomonadota > Gammaproteobacteria > Pseudomonadales > Halieaceae > Marimicrobium. The sequence goes on from CAJXWP010000049.1 coordinate 9,867, forward strand.
TTCGAGTCTGGGCTGAATATAAAAAAGTGCTGCCTCTGCCACGGCTTGTTTCAATTCATCCTGAGTCATATTGTCTCCTTGGACCTAATGGCGCACCGCGTCTCGCATTATAGAGTACCCCACTGCTAGCATCACGAAAAGAGTCAGCAATCATTACCGAGGTTTCGGCTGAAATGCTGAGCCCGGTCAATTAAGATGATTAACCCGCCTAGCGCCACTGGAAGTGAATGCCTCATGCCACAGTCCTACGTCAAACGTATTCTCGATGCGCAGGTTTATGATGTCGCCCGCGAAACACCGATTCATGAAGCGGATTTGATGTCACGCCGGCTGGGCAACCGAGTATTGCTTAAACGTGAAGATTTACAGCCCATTTTTTCGTTCAAATTACGCGGTGCGTACTGCAAAATGAGCCGGCTGAGCGCAGAGCAGCGCAGCCGCGGAGTGATTGCCGCTTCGGCAGGAAACCATGCTCAGGGCGTTGCAATGGCGGCAAAGAAGTTGCGTATGAAGGCGACTATTATTATGCCGCGCACTACCCCACAGATAAAAGTAGATGCCGTACGTCGTCTTGGCGCTCGGGTCCTGCTGCATGGTGACTCCTATGATGAAGCCGCATTGCAGGCCCAAGAGCTTATGCAGACGAAGGGTATGACGTATGTGCATCCGTTTGATGACCCTGATGTGATTGCAGGTCAAGGCACAGTGGGCATGGAGGTTGTAAGCCAACGCGACAACCCGCTGGACGCTCTGTTCGTGCCAGTGGGCGGGGGAGGACTGCTTGCCGGTGTTTCTGCCTATGTGAAGTCAGTATGGCCACAGACCCGAATGATTGGTGTCGAGCCAGAGGATGCCGCCTGTTTGCAGCTGGCGCTATCGCGTGGGCGCAGGGATACGCTTGCTGAAGTAGGTTTATTCGCCGATGGCTGTGCTGTGGCGCAGATTGGAAAGGAGCCCTTTCGCATCATCCGCAAAACGGTAGATGAGGTTATCACTGTATCTACCGATGAAATGTGCGCGGCAATTAAAGATATTTTTGAAGATACCCGCAGTATCGCAGAGCCTGCTGGCGCGTTAGCTCTGGCGGGCCTAAAGAAGTATGTACATCGAACGGGCGTGGAGGGACAGGATTTATTGGCCATTGTCAGTGGCGCCAATACCAACTTCGACCGTTTGCGCTATATCTCCGAGCGCACAGAAATTGGCGAGCAGAGGGAGGCCATAATCAGCGTCACTGTGCCTGAACGCCCCGGTAGCTTTAAAAAGTTTTGCAGCGCATTGGGCCGCCGCAGTATCACCGAGTTTAATTATCGCTATGCTGATGTGAACGCCGCTCAGGTTTTTGTTGGTCTTTCAATTATTCCAGGAGGCGACGATTTGGCTGCGTTGTTGGCCGATCTGCAGGAGCGCGGTTACACCGCCGAGGATATGACCGATAACGAAGTCGCCAAGTTGCATGTCCGCCATATGGTTGGAGGACATGCGGCGGTTCAATTGCAAGATGAGCGGGTATATCGTGTCGAATTTCCAGAGCGTCCCGGTGCTCTGCTCAAATTTCTATCGGGGCTGGGCCCCGCCTGGAATATTTCCATGTTTCATTACCGCAATCATGGCGCCGCCTATGGCCGAATCTTTGTTGGGGTTCAGGTGCGCAAATCCGAGCGGAAACAGTTCGAGCAGGTATTGGATCAGATTAATTTCAAGTACTGTGAAGAAACAAATAATCAGGCCTATAAGCTCTATCTTGGAAGTAGTCAGGCCGAAAACGCCGCTTCATAATACCTTAGGACCCTCTTTTGCGCCGGAGTGTGACTAACACCGGGAACGCGTTTGACAGCGATATAAACCGATATCGGTTGCCACATAGTCCAGTACGATATCCCAGGTTTCTAATGGAATTTCTGCTACTCGCTGATTTTCATGGGCCAACCCAACCAGTAATGGGCCAGAAATACCTGATAGCGTGCGATCGTAGAAGCCTCCGCCCATGCCCAGGCGGCCGCCGTACTGATCCCACCCAACAGTAGGGATAAAAATAATGTCCAAGTCTGATACCGGGCAGTGAACTTCGCTCTCCGCTGGTTCCGGGATGTTATAACGGTTGGGCAAAAGAAACGCGTCTGCATGCCACCGTGTGAAGCAGAGACCATTGGCAGCAGTAATACGGGGTAAAAAAAGTTTTTTGGGTATTCCTCGCGCTAGTGCTTCCAAGGCGCAGGTACTGATTTCCCCATCTGCCGCCAGATATAGGGCAATACTTTGAGCGCTTTCCCAATTCGGAAGCGCCACGATCGCGTTAATTACGGCTTGCGCAGCGACAAGTTGCTGGGTAGGAAGTAGCGTATTTCGGCGCTGACGTAAAGCGCTGCGAAGATGGATTTTTTTGCGCTGAATATCTGTCATAGCAAAAAAAGATTCCCGGCTTACCGCTGACAGAACTGCCCTTGAACCCGACGGTTCAAGGTGGTGACCCCTGCACTGAAAAAGGCTTTCCGGTCGAAACCGGACATGCACACCAACAGTAACGAGAAGCCTCCGGGTACACTATATCGGCTCGAGGACTGAAAGTCTGGCGAATAAGCTAGGAAACCAATGTCATTATATCCGAAATTTTATCAATCCACCGCACATAATTTATAAATCAATGGATCGGTGTTCGCGCGTTAGCCGATTTTGAGTTGCCGCAGCTCCTGTAGCGCACTGTCCAGCTTGCTGCTGAGGCGCTTAATAGAGTCACCCGCAGTATTTTCTATACCCGCTTCATTGCTAGGTTGCAGCAATTCATGACTGATGTTCAGCGCAGCCATTACTGCGATCCGCTCCAGCCCGACAACCTTTCCTGTTTCACGAATGCCGCGCATCTGCTTGTCCAGATATTTGGCAGAGACCAGCAGCTCGGCTTCCTGCTCTTCGGGGCATGTCACCTGGTAGTCTTTATCGAGAATCTTAACGGTCATGGTGTTGGGTGTGTTCACACTTGTTACTCCATTGCGCGCAGGCGATCTATCATGGTTTCTACTTTGGAGCGGGCCAGTTCATTTTTATCGATAAGATCTTTGCGTTCATCATCCCAGCCAGCAACTTCTAACTTGAGCGCACTATTTTCACGATTTAACGCCTCGCATAAGGCGATGAGTTCGTCGATTTTATTTTCAAGCTCTTTGAGTGGATTTACAGGCATGCAGGTATACTGATACGAATATTATCGGAATCCCACTATAATGATGCTTGGCATCGAGGTCAACGGCACAAAATCTATACATATCAATAGCCTGCCAACTCTTTTACAGTTAATAACGGAAGCGCCTCTGCACAGAGCCCGATGCAGCCTCCCACGGAGATTATCGTATGCATGAAGATCTAGCCGAGGAAGTCGGTGTTTTTGACTTCGATGAGTTTGCCGATCACCTAGTCGATCAGGGAATGTTGGTGTCGCCCTCCCAACTGCACGGCTGCCTCTGCGGGGTGCTGTGCGCAGGCGCGCCGACCGAGGCGGAGTACGGTCTTGACGCTCTGTCTCAGGCACTCGATATTGTCATGCACGGAGAACTGGCGAGTCGCATCATGCAGCTTTACACCGTTACAGAAGTGGCGTTGAAAGATGAGGAGTTCACGTTTCTCCCATTGCTGCCCGATGATGATGAAGAAATCGGTCTGAGAACGTCGGCTCTGGCGAGCTGGTGCGATGGATTTATGTCAGGCTTTGCCTATGTTATCGCTGGGGACGAGGCAACAGCAGCCGCGCTTTCTCAAGATACCGGGGAGGTACTCAAAGATGTTGCTGCTATGGCGCAGGCGCATGCTGACGATGAGAGCGAGGAAGATGCAGAGGATAGCTACATAGAGCTTGTGGAGTATTTGCGGGCGGCGGTGGTCAATGTGTTTCTAGACAGTCTGGCGACGACCGAGGACACAGAGGTGTCGTCTGAAACAGGACGACTCCTACACTAGCTATGGTAGTCTCTTCATCCCTATTTAATGGCCGCGGTGGTGCGGACGAATGATGCTATGAGCATTAGTAAGACTGAGTTTTCGCGTCGACGAAAAAACCTCATCGCTTTAATGGATCCCAATAGCATTGCGATCATTCCCTCGGCCGATGAACAGGTGCGCAGTCGAGATACGCTGTTTCCTTTCCGTCAGGACAGTGATTTCTTTTATTTGTCAGGGTTCGTAGAGCCAGATGCGGTGGTAGTGTTATTGCCTGGCCGCCGACATGGTCAGTTTGTGGTCTTTTGCCGAGAGCGGGACCCCGCTTTGGAGCTCTGGCATGGCTATCGTAGCGGACCAGAGGGAGTGTGCGAAAAATACGGTGCAGATGATGCCTTTCCCATCGGAGATATCGACGAGATTCTCCCCGGTCTGGTTGAAGGGCGAGAGCGCGTTTATTACTCTATGGGGCGTAGCGCCGAATTCGATGGCAAGATTATGGGTTGGGTGAGTAGGATTCGGAGTAAGGAATCTACCGGTGCGGTTCCCCCTGGAGAATTTACTGATCTGGATCATATGGTGCATGAACTGCGGTTATATAAGAGCGCCGCCGAGTTGCGTCTTATGCGCAAGGCTGCGGATATTACTGCATGCGCACATCGTCGCGCCATGCAGGTCTGCCGAGGTGGCCTTTACGAGTATCAGTTAGAGGCAGAGATACAACATGAATTCGCGACTTCCGGTGCCCGATGTCCTGCCTACCCCAGTATTGTTGGCAGTGGCCGCAACGGATGTGTCCTGCATTACATCGAAAACAGCGACAAGATGCGTGATGGCGACCTAGTATTAATCGACGCGGGTTGTGAGCTGGAATATTATGCCTCCGACGTGACCCGCACTTTTCCTGTCAATGGTCGATTCAGTGCTGAACAGCGCGCGCTTTACGAGCTAGTGCTGCGTGCGCAGTTGGCGGCTATTGCTGAAATAAGGCCGGGAAATCACTGGAACCAGCCACATGACGCTAGCGTGAAGGTGTTAACTCAGGGTTTGGTGAGTCTTGGGTTGCTCAAAGGCAGTGTTGCAAGCTTGATCAAGCGCGACGCTTACCGCGACTTTTATATGCACCGTGTAGGACACTGGCTGGGGCTGGATGTGCATGATGTTGGTGACTATCGGCTGGGCGATGAGTGGCGCGTACTGGAGCCCGGCATGGTTATGACGGTGGAGCCAGGTCTTTATGTCTCCCCTAGCAACACCAACGTGGCAAAGAAGTGGCGCGGCATAGGAATCCGAATAGAGGATGATGTGGTGGTGACTGAAGAGGGTTGCGACGTTATCACGTCGGGCGTACCGAAAACGATAGAGGAGATAGAGGCCCTGATGGCCGTTTAATCTATGTCTGATGATTTCGACATTGTTATTGCCGGTGGCGGCATGGTGGGCGTCAGCCTTGCGCTCCAGTTGGGCGCTGTGTTGCCGGCAGCGACGACTATTTTGTTAGTAGAGGGCGTGCCGATTCCCGCAGCGCTAGACGGTGGCGTGCCGGATTATCATCCGGCATTTGATGCGCGTTCTACAGCTTTGAGCTACAGCTCGCGTCAAATTTATGAGGCGATGGGTGTATGGGAAGATTTGCGCCAATGGCTGTGCGCTATTGAAAGCATTCATGTCTCTAGTCGTGGTCGGTTTGGCAGCACTCTTTTACAGGCCAGCGATTACCATTGGCCCGCTTTGGGGTATGTGGTGGAGAATGCCTGGCTCGGCAACGCGCTAATTCAGCAGTTATACCGTCAGGGTCGGGTGGAAGTCCGTTGTCCGGCAAAGGTCGTTGGAGCCAGACCGGAGGGAAAGGGTGTTGCGCTGCAGCTGGAGGGTGAGGGGCCGCATAGCCGTTTCAGTGCAGGCCTATTATTGGTCGCAGATGGGGCTCATTCGCGGTTGCGCGATCAGCTGGGTATCGCCGTTAATGAGAAACCTTATCGGCAACATGCATTGGTGGCCAATATCGCATCCGCGGAGTCACACGGTGGTTGTGCCTACGAGCGTTTTACCGATACTGGACCCCTGGCGTTGTTGCCTTTGCTCAAGGCAGGCGGCTCAGAGAATCGCAGTGCGCTTGTCTGGACGTTACCTGCCGTGCAAGCTCGACATTTGCGGGACTGTAGTAAAACAGAATTTTTGAACGTTCTGCAGGAGCGCTTTGGCTATCGGCTGGGTCGCCTCATAAAAGTGGGCGAGCGGCATGAGTATCCTTTATCGCTAGTGCAGTCCAGTGAGCAGGTGCGCCAGGGCATAGTCGTCATGGGGAATGCTGCTCATGCGCTCCACCCTGTGGCTGGGCAAGGTTTCAATCTGGCGCTGCGGGATGTGGCCGAACTGGGTCGCGTGCTGGGTCAAGGTATCGTCGCCGGACAGGCGCCGGGTGATCTGAAGATGCTGCAGCGGTACCAGCGGCGGCAACAACCTGACCAGGACAGAACCATACAATTCAGTGATCGTATACCCGCTCTTTTCATGCATGGTGACCCGATGCTAGGTCTAGGGCGAGACCTGGCGTTAGCGGGGCTCGATATCATGCCTAGCCTCAAACGCGAGTTTGTCCGTTATGCAGCAGGCATGGGTAATGGGACTTAAGTGAGTGGCTGAGACCCGACAATTTGACATTGCGATCGTCGGCGCCGGCATCGCCGGTTCCTCTCTGGCGATTGCGCTCAGCGGTGAGGGCTTGTCGATTGCACTGATTGAGGCGCAACCGCTAGACAGTGGCTCATTACCAACCGGCTGTAGCCTGCCAAATTTCGATCCGCGCGTGAGTGCGTTGACGCCGCGTTCGCGCGCGTTATTGGAGCAGCTGGGGGCCTGGCAGTCGATCGTTGACTATCGTTACTGTGCTTACCACCATATGACTGTATGGGATGCCGAGGGAACCGGAGAAATCGAGTTTGACTGTGCCGAGGTTAAACTGCCGGAGCTTGGTCACATCGTGGAAAATCGCGCGATCACGCGTGCTTTACTTGCCAAGGTTGAGGCCGCCACAGACATTAGCCTGTTGCATCCTGTCGCGCTGCGCACCTGCACCCGACTGAGCTCCTCCCGTATGTTGTTAGCGCTGGAGGATGGCGGAGCGCTTGAAGCCGATTTATTGGTGGCAGCCGACGGAGCGCTGTCCCCCGTGAGAACGATGATGGCGTTCGAAAGTCGGGAGTGGGATTACGGACATCACGCTATTGTCGCTACAGTAGAAGTTGCCCACTCGCACGAAAATACCGCTTGGCAACGCTTTTTACCCACTGGGCCGCTGGCATTTCTGCCACTGCCCAGTGAGGACGGACGTCACTATTGTTCTATTGTGTGGTCATTGCAGGAACATCTCGTTGCTGATTTGCTAGCGCTGGAGGATCAGGCTTTTTGCGTCGCGCTCGAGCGAGCGATCGAAGGGCGCGTTGGCGCAGTGCTAGACAGCACTAAGCGCTTTGCATTTCCGCTGCGCCAGCGTCATGCGGTCGACTATGTGCAACCGGGAGTCGCGCTGGTGGCAGATGCGGCACACACGATTCACCCACTGGCTGGGCAGGGGATTAACCTTGGGCTACAGGATATTGCTGTTTTGGCCGAGGAAATTTTAGCCGGCCACGCTCGCGGTGTCAGTCCAGGACAGTTGGAGCTGCTGCGCCGCTATCAGCGCCGTCGCAAGGGTGAGAATTTAATGATGATGACAGTCATGGACAGTTTCAAACGTCTGTTTGAGCAGCAGTCATTGCCATTACGCTGGTTGCGCAACGCCGGTATGCGGGTCGTGGGTCAAATACAGCCACTGAAGCGGCGGCTACTGCGTCATGCCATGGGCCTGAAGTGAGTCCTCCGCTGTTCAGAGGCGTTGTTTTTCATCACCGGGCCGTTAAACTGATCGACCTAAAAGCGCCATAATGGCATCGCTCACGGTTGCGCCTAACGTTGAGTTCGGGGACATATTTTTAGAGGAAACGCTATGAGCCAGACACCAAATGAACTCAGATACGCGATTACGCACGAGTGGGCGCGGCGTGAAGAGGACGGCACGGTCACGGTCGGCATCACCGATCACGCCCAAGAAGCCCTGGGTGATGTTGTATTTGTAGAGTTACCGGAGGTGGGAACTGTTTTTGCGGCGGCGGATGATGCTGGCGTGGTGGAGTCGGTTAAGGCGGCGTCGGATGTCTATGCGCCGGTCGGCGGTGAGGTGATCGCTATCAATGCGATGCTTGAAGATGAGCCCGAGACCGTCAACGCCGATCCCTACAATGGCGGCTGGTTTTATAAGCTGCAGCCTGCTGACACCAGTGAGCTCGATGCATTATTGTCTGCTGAGGGTTATCAGCAGCAATGTGAAGACGAATAGGCATTCAAGCCTCGATCGGAATCTTTTGTGATTAATCTTTTCCTGCGTAAAGGCGCCGATCATCGCGTGCGTGGCGGTCATCTTTGGATCTATTCTAATGAAGTTGATAGTCAGCGCTCACCTCTGAGTGATTTTTCTGCCGGTGATTTAGTAATGGTCAGAAATACTAACGACAGGCTGCTCGGCAGTGCCTATATGGAGCCCGGCTCGCTTATTTGCGCGAGGCTGTACGCCCCCGGTGAGCAATGCGCTATGGACACCGCGTTCTTTACGTTGAGATTGGAGGCGGCTCTGGCCATGCGGCAGGCAGTTTTTGAAAAACCTTTTTACCGGCTGGTTTATGGCGACAGCGATACCCTGCCGGGGTTGGTGATAGATCGTTTTGGTGACTATTTGGTGATGCAGCTGAACAATGGCGGTTTGGAGCGCTATTGCGAGCCCTTAATTGCGGCGATTGTTGCGACACTAAAACCGCGGGGCATTTTATTGCGCGCTGACAGTCGCAATCGCCGGGAGCAGGGGCTTGCCACGGACAGTGCGGTCGTTTATGGCGAAGTGCCTCAGCACGTTGCCCTAGAGGAAAATGGTGTGCAATTTTTGGCGCCAGTCTTTGATGGCCAAAAGACGGGTTGGTTTTACGACCATCGCATGTCTAGGTCGCGCCTAGCGAGCTGGGTAAAAAACAAAAGCGTACTGGATGTATACAGCTATATTGGCGGATGGGGCATTCAGGCTGCTGCCTTTGGCGCAGCTCAGGTATGCTGTCTGGATAGCTCGGCGCAGGCGTTGGAAGGTGTTGATGCTAACGCCCGTCTGAATCAGGTGGAGTCCCGCGTCACGACTCGCCGTGGTTCTGCGCCTGAGGCTATGGCGGCGATGGTTGCGCAAGGCCGTCGATTTGAGGTGGTGATTCTCGACCCGCCGGCTTTTATCCAGCGGAAAAAGGATCTCAAAAAAGGCATAGCCGCTTATCGTCGTATCAACGAGTTGGGCTTGCAGTTATTGCAATCCGGCGGTTTATTAGTGTCCGCATCGTGCTCGATGCATCTGTCTCGCACAGATTTGATGACAGCAATGCAACAGGCGGCGGTGCGCGCCGGTTGCGGTATACGTGTGGTTGAGCAGGGTGCTCAGGGGCCAGATCATCCGATTCATCCGGCAATCCCTGAGACGGAGTATTTGAAGGCGGTATTTGCGCGTAAGATGTAGATGTTTCTTTTTACGCGCTGCGGCGCGATCTCTAGACACTGAGCTGAAAGCGCGACGCTTTGGCGGGGCGCTGAGGCCCTTAGAAGATAGAAGGCGTTAAGGTAGATTCAGCAAAATATTTCAAACTATCCCGGCAGCCCTTCTACTACAACTAATTGAGCCGCCAAAAGGCATCAGGGTTACATTTTGGCAATTAAATTTGCGTATGACCCCAATATAGTTTATTTGTACTGCTCGACGTTAGGCATTGGCGTTGCGATTTTCAAAAATAATAAATACAGGAGCTCAACATGGTATATCCCCATCAATTCCGTCTCGCCCCACTACTTGTCGCTATTTCAGCGGCCTCCGGCTTGTCCTCCGCGGCCTATGCTCAGGAGAAAGAGTCAATGTTGTTGGAAGAAGTGGTAGTTACCGCTCAGCGACAGCAAACTTTGCTGCAGGAAACACCGATTGCGGTGACCGTGTTTAGCCAGGAGCAAATTCAGGATCTGGGTATCTTTACTGTTGCTGACATCAATGCTTTGGCACCGAATACCAATATCCAAAAACAGCCTTCATCTAATTCCAACATGTCAATATTTATCCGCGGCGTAGGCAGCGGTGAAACCGCCCTGATGGTCGATCCGAAGGTGAGTTTCTATATCGATGGCGTCTATATGAGCAAGACGGTTGGCGGCGTCTTCGACATCGTTGACATGCAGAGCATTGAAGTCTTGCGTGGCCCTCAGGGCACACTGTTTGGTCGCAACAGCACAGGCGGTGCGATCAACGTCACCACTGTCAAACCCAAAGGTGAGCTGGCAGTAAAACTGGCGGGTTCCATTGGTAATGATGGCTACCAGCGCCTAACCGCCTCTGTGGATACGCCAAAAATGTTCGATATGCTGTCAGCGAAAATATCCGGCATCGACATGCAATATGATGGCTGGGCGAATAACGATTATCCTGGCCAGGAGGAAGATCTGGCTTCCCAAGACAACAATGCCTACCGCATCGCCCTGCGGCTGGAGCCCATGGACAACCTGACCATTGATTACACTTACGACAAGACGGATAACGAGGGTGTACCCGCGCCGTTCCAAATTACGGAAGTCAAGAGCAGCCTGTACAACGGCATTACCGAGACGCCCTTTCCCTTCACTTATCTGGGAGGCCAGCTCTACCAGGAAATAGCTGCCAACGTGGGAGACCCCAAAGAGCGTCGGGAAGACTACAGTTTAGACTATGTCAGCACAGAAAAGCTGAAAGTGGATGGCAATACCCTCACTATCGCTTGGGAGCTACAAGACTTCACCCTCAAGTATATTTATGCTGATCGCAATACCGATTCTACTTATGCTAGGACCGACCTCGACAGCGGGGTCCTGTATGCCAGCGACCTGTTTTACGGTGAAGGAGCGGTAATACAGTCACCTGCCTTTCATGCGCAAATCCTGGCAGGCTCGGTCGATATGACCACCAACGAGCTGCAAATGTTCGGTAACCTGTTCGACGACAAACTGTCCTATACTCTCGGCTACTATCATTACAAGGAGGACGTCGAGCAGAACAACCCGCAGACCTTTAGTCTGCCTATTCAGTTTCTGGTAGCTGACCCTGGCCTGCTGGCTGCTTACACCGGCGCCGGCTACTGCAGCGGCAGCGGCAGCGATGTAGTCTGTATTGGTAGCCAGCGTCTGCCACTCCCGTTTCCCGCACCCGGCGCTGATCCAAACATGAATGGCTTTGTGGACTTCGTGTATGGCCAGACCACCAAATCCTGGGCCGCCTATGGCCAGGCTACCTACAGCCTCACCGATGCCCTAGATGCGACTGTGGGCATTCGCTACACCGAAGATGAGCGCGACGGTTACCTGTTCAATGAAAGCTTGAATATGATTTCCATCGCTGACCAATTCACCAACAAGGATGATTGGAACAATACCAGCTACATGGCGACTTTGAACTACGCCGTCAACCCGGACATGAACGTTTACGCCAGCTACTCCACTGGCTATAACGCCGGCGGTTTCAACGCTCGCGCCGCGTCAGCTTCATCTTGGGATAATCCGGTAGACGAGGAAACAATTGGCGCCTTCGAGATTGGCCTCAAGGCAGACTGGCTGGACAGCCGCTTGCGCACCAATATCGCGGTATTCTACAACGAGGTTGATGACGCACAGATTGCCCAGTTTGAAGCGGGAAGCGGTGGTGCCTCAAGCGCACTGGTAAATGCCGGCGAGGCAACCTTTCAGGGTGTTGAACTGGACCTGCTCGCGATTCTCACCGAAGAGCTTAGTCTAGATGTGACCTATGGCTACTTAGATGCGGAGTTTGGCACTTACGAAGCTATAGATCCGGCAACCGACCAGATAGTTGATGTATCAGGTATTACTACCGTGCCGCGCGCACCCGAAAATACTGCCGCCATCGGCTTACAGTATGACTTCTCGTCGTTCAGCTTTGCCGATGTGTCAGCACGATTCGAGGCTACCTATTTAGATTCAGTCACCTTTTCCGCCATCAATAACCAATACGATAGCGCAGAGGCTCACTGGTTAATGGGAGCACGGGTGAGCCTGAATAATATTCAATTAGGCGATTCCGGTGCGCTGCGCATATCAGCATGGGGCAAGAATCTGGCCGATGAAGAGTACCGTGAGTGGGGCATCGACTTCGGCTCGCTGGGTTATGCCGGCGTCGTCTTTGGCGCGCCGCGCAGTTACGGTATCGACGTGGTCTACACTTTCGGAGGATAAATCCCTCAGCGCAGAATCGGCCTGCCCCGTGAGCACCTCATCCGCGGGGTAGCGCGGGCCTGCGGGCTTGGGCAACACCTCAATCGCGCCTCCCTTGAGAGAGATCACGTTACCTTTTGCTCGAGGCTCCAAGGCGCTGTTAGCTTTCTTTTGCGCTGACTGATTCGTTTGTTGTGGCATGTTGGGTCTGTCTAACCGTATCTGCCGTCGCCTCTATCCCATGACGTTTACGCATAAGTCTACACGCTAGGATTGTATTCATCTAATTAATTTCTATGAGATACAATTACTTACAGCAAGAATACGGTGCTTTGGTGGGGCCTGTCAGCGCAGCGATATCACTGGCCACTCGAGCTCAACCGCCCTAGCCTGTAAGGCAGTATCCGGGTCAACGGCGACTGGGTTGTCGATCAGCTCTAACAACGGCAGATCATTGCGTGAATCGCTATAAAACCATGCCCCATCGAGGCTGGTCTGGCGCTCTTCTAGCCACTCATAGAGGCGGATGATCTTGCCCCTGTGGTAGGAGGGCACCCCGCTGGGCTCTCCAGTGTAGCGGCCGTCAATGATTTCTCCTTCGCTGGCAATCAGGTTTTTAATGCCCAGTGATTCCACAATAGGTTCGGTGATGAAGCGATTGGTCGCGGTAATGACCAGCAGTTCATGTCCGCGTTGCCGGTGGTCCTCGATGAGGGCCGCAGCCTTAGGCAGCATAATGGGTACGATTTTGCTGGCCATGAAGGCTAAATGCCAGTCCTTAAGTTGCCCGGGAGAGCGCCCCTTTAAGGCACTGAGGGCGAAGCGAAGATAGGCGTCTATATCTAGCTGGCCGGCCTGATAGTCAGCATAGAA
>CAJXWP010000050.1 GCA_913062625.1 uncultured Haliea sp.
GACTTGCTGTCGAGTGATGAGGTCGCTTCATCAAAGACCAACACCGGCGAGCGTTTGAGGATTGTTCGCGCTATTGCTACCCGCTGTTTCTCTCCGCCTGACAGCTTTAAGCCTCGTTCCCCGACTCTCGTCTGGTGCCCATCCGGTAGCTGGCTGATGAAATCTTCGAGGTGTGCGAGGCAAATGGCATTGGACACCTCTGCGTCGCTAGCATCGGGGCAGCCGTAGCGCACATTTTCGAAAACGCTGTCATTAAATAGCACCGTATCCTGCGGTACGATGCCGATAGCCTGGCGCAGCGAATTTTTGGTGATGAGACTAATATCCTTGCCGCCTATTGTGATACTGCCTTCGTCAAGGTTATAAAAGCGAAACAAAAGCTTCACCAACGTCGACTTTCCTGCTCCACTGGCCCCTACTACGGCGACCTTTTGACCCGCTCCGATAGTGAAGGACACGTTGTTTAGGATTTTCCTGTCAGGCCGGTAGGAAAACGAAACATCATTAAACGCAATGTCCCAGGCCGCGGGCGCTAAAGCCTTTGCCTCGAGAGGGTCGTCGACAGTGGTCTTGATCTCCAGCAGCTGCAACATTTTTTCGATATTGGCCATCGAGCCCTTAATTTCTCGATAGACGAACCCGAGAAAATTAAGCGGTAGGAAAAGCTGTATCATAAAGGCGTTAATCAGCACAAAATCCCCCAGTGTCATAGTGCCGGCTGCAACGCGCGAGGTGGCTAGCCACATCATCGCTGTCATAGCGAGGGCAATTATGAGCGCTTGACCGCCATTAAGAGAGAACAGCGACAAGCGATTTTTGCGCCGAGCGGACTCCCATTTTGCGAGTTCATAGTCGTAACGCTGTACCTCAAATTCTTCGTTGGTGAAATACTTTACCGTCTCGAAATTGAGCAGGCTGTCGACAGCGCGGTTGTTGCTAGCAGAGTCGGCAATATTCGCTTCGCGCACAAATTTGGTTCGCCATTCTGTTGCTGCTATCGAAAACCACACATACGCGACCACTGCCGTGAGCGTGATCAGGGCAAATCCCCAGCCATAGTTGTAGAGCAGGATGCCCACAACCATAAAAATCTCGATAAAGGTCGGCACAATATTGAAGACGAAAAAGCGCATGAGAAAGCTGATACCAGTGGTGCCGCGTTCAATATCGCGCGACAGGCCACCGGTGCGTCGATTGAGGTGGAAATCGAGATCGAGATTATGCAGGTGCCGGAACACTTTGATACCGATTTTCCGCATCGCTCGTTCGGTTACGTGCCCAAAAATAGTATCTCGAAGCTCTCCAAATAGTACGTTTGCAAAGCGAGCAAGGCCGTAAGCTAATACGAGCGCTATCGGCGCTGCAACGAGTTGAGTTTTCTCAGAGTCTAGTGCGTCAACGATATACTTGAGAATGAACGGGCCAATTACATTGCCGAGCTTGGCTAGAATTAAACAGCCGAGGGCCAATAGCACTCGGTTGCGATATTCCATCAGATAGGGCCAAATTATCCGAATGATGTGCCAGTTAATTTTTTGGTTCGGTTCGTCTTCGTAGCTACCATAATCCATAGTGAATGTTTACTTGTGGTGTCTATTTTGTCTATCGTACACTAAGTCATCTGGGTGCCCACTAAGTCTTTATGGTCTGCGCTCCATTATCCTTTGGTCAGCCGAAGAATAGACGTTACCAAAAGCCTCGTCACCGGCGGCGCCGAACAAGCAAGGGGCCAGTGAGTAGTCTTCGGCGACAGCAACATCATTAATCATTTGGAAATAGTAGTGATCTTCAAAGCAAAAGCCCGATAAGCGCTTTTGGATACCTCCCAATACCTCATCAATGTCAAACGTGTTGTCTGGGTCAGGCATGACAAAAATCATGCCGTGTTTCTCCTGAACGTCTAATGGCCTGAGGTCTAGCGTGTCGCGGTTGATGCCCTTAAAGCGTTCATTGCCAAACGGTACTCCCACCAGTTTGCCTTCCAAGTCATAAGTCCAGCCGTGGTAGGGGCAAGAAAATAGGCGACTGGTTTTAGCTCTTCCATGTGCGCACTCGTTCAATGGAGCCCCACGGTGTGAGCAAATGTTGACGAAGGCTTTAAGGCCTCCGTCCTGCTGCCGTACGATAAGAATTTGAATGCCGGTATCGTCGGAGGCGAAATAATCCCCGGTATCAGGCGCTACGCAGCTGGGTCCAAAAAACTGCGGGAAGTGCCGAAACAACTCGATTTTTTCGCGCTCAAACTGTTTCGGGTCGGTGTACTCATCGACGTCAATTTCCATCACGCTATCGGCTAGCATCGTGGTTTTTTCTGCCACCAAACCCCTCAGGACTTTAATGTCATCAACCAGCTGCTGGCGTTGCATTGAAACTCTCCTGAGTAACTACGCAGTGCTGCTACAGCCCTAGCACCATTTTGGCGATGATGTTGCGTTGAATCTCTTGTGAGCCGCCAAAAATTGATGCGGCGCGATTATTGAGGTATCGCGGTACGACCGAACTGACGTAGTCTGCTCTAACTGGATTACCGCCTGCTATCGGGTTCATGATGAGGCCGCTATAGCCGAGGATATCGACTGATAATTCGTTAATTTCTTGTTCCAGTCGAGTGGCTGACAACTTCATGATGGAGGATTCTGGTCCTGGGTTACCTCCACCGCTCACCGCGGAAAGAATACGCAATTCAGTAATTTCCAGTGCTTTGAGGTCAATTTCGAGGCGCGCGACGTTACGCGCCATGGATCCATCCTGGCCAAACGCTGCATTACAAATTTTTGCATCCTCAAGGAGGTCGCACAGGTGGTCGAGTTCGTGTCGGATGCGGTGTGCGTTAAAGCCGCCACCGCGTTCAAACTCTAGCAGGTATTTTGCATAGCTCCAGCCCTGATTTTCCGCGCCGATACGGTTCGCCATTGGCACCCGCACGTTGTTAAAGAAAACCTGGTTGACCTCATGATCTCCCGCCATCGTGATGATGGGTTCAACAACAATACCCGGTGAGGCCATGTCGATAAGCAGGAAGCTGATTCCAGCTTGAGGCTTGCCACTATTATCTGTTCTTACTAGGCAGAATATATGGTCGGCGAGATGGGCGTGGGTGGTCCAGATTTTTGAGCCATTGATAATGTAGTGATCGCCGTCGGGTTCCGCTTTGAGTTTTAGACTCGCAAGGTCAGAGCCAGAGCCAGGCTCTGAGTAACCCTGGCACCAGTAATGTTCACCGTTCAGAATTTTCGGCAGATACTCTGCTTTTTGTTTATCTGTTCCGAACGCCATGATAACCGGCGCAAGCATTAGAAGTCCCAGTGGTATGAGCATGGGTGCGCCGGCGTGGTAGCATTCTTTGCTGAATATATACTTCTGGGTGGGTGTCCAGTCAGTGCCTCCGTGTTCTACTGGCCATTGCGGAACGGCCCAGCCTTTTTCCACCAAAATATCCTGCCACTGAAGTGCGATATCTTTTTCGACAAACACGCTGCCATTATTGGCGGTGCCTTCGATAATATTCGTTGGCAATTTTTCTGCGAGAAACTGGCGAACCTCATGCTGGAATTGCCGTTCTTCGTCGTTAAAGTTTAGGTTCATAGTTTCAATCCGTGTGGACTACTGCAGGGGGTCCATCGCCCACAGAATGCCGCGGCGTAACAGGGTATAGAATTCCTGCGTTTTCCAAGCGCCTTCTTCAGCCGCTGGGTACTCCTCGATATACGGTTGCATGTCGTATTTTCCACGGCAGTGTCCTAACGTTAAATACAGAACCTGGCCAGTTCCATAGGGGTGGATGTACAAAACAGGCTGTACATTGGTGTCTTTCATCCAGTCATCCCGAATAAAGTTTTCGACAGGGTCTGACCAGTGCGCATGGAGCAGTGTCTGGTGCTCGCCGTGAAATTTGCACAGGTAGAGTTCATCGTCCACTGTGAAGCTGGGAATGTCTTTTACCAGTGGATGATCTGGCTCGGTGACATGGACGTCGTACTGATGAATGGGGGGGTGCGCCATGAATTGGCTGCCCAGTACTTCCATAAAGGGCATGTTGTCTTCCGGGCAGTCCACGCGAGGCGTACCGTCAGCAGCAGGCTCTAAAAATTGCAGAATAGAGTTTGTGCCGTGTAGAGCGAACCATTTTTTACCGGTGTTGACATAATCTGTGAGGCGGCGTGTTTCGTCTTGCGTGGGAATGATGTCGCAGGTGTAAGTGATCAGGACATCACTGGCGCAGATGGCCTCGATGTCGCTAAAGTCAGATCCCACCAGAACCTTGATGCGAGGTTGCTCTGCAAGCAACTTCAGTAGTTCGAGCCTTGCATGGTCGATGTTGTGATACTTCCCGCCTGCAACAAGGTAAACGTCAATACGATCGCTTTTGCTCATTTTATAATTGTACGCGCTTAGTGAAGCCGCCGTCCGCTACCAAGTTTACACCGGTGATTAGGCTAGCGGCTGGACTGCTCAAAAAGGCCACGGCGTTGGCTATTTCCTTTGCAGAGCCCATGCGGCCCTGGGGAATTTGCGCCAGTGTGCTGTCGTAGAGCTCGGCCATATTATGCTTGATAAATTCCCATGCGCCGCCTTCTATATAGATCGGGCCAGGCGAGACGCAGTTGACACGAATTCCTGCAGGCGCCAGAGCCTGGCTTAACTGTTTGGCGTGGATAATCAGTGCGCCCTTAATCGCGTTGTAGGGTTGCGGCCCCATAAACGTTTCCACACCCGCGGTGCTGGAAATAACAACGATGGCTGCAGCAGAAGATTTCTCGAGAAACGGCATGGCCGCTTCGACGCCGCGAGTTGTGCCGAGCAGGTCGACGTTGAAGTTGTTTTGCCAGCCTTCTTCGCTCATATTGCCGCCGCCTGCGCTGACATTGGGTACAAAGATATCAATGCCCCCCAACTGAGCGCCCATTTCTGCAATCCAGGCCTTATACGCGTCGCCGTCAGCCACATCAACAGCGGAGCCTACGACTTTGACGCCTTTTGCGCGGAGCTCGGCGATAGCCGTATCAACGTCAGCTTGCTGGCGTGCGCAGATTGCTAGGTCAACACCTTCATCGGCAAGCAGATTGGCGATCGCACGACCAATGCCTCGGGTTGAACCCGTGATGACGGCTTTCTTTCCAGATAATCCGAGATCCATATGTGTCTCCTGAAGTGATTGCTGTAGTTTTGTTTATTCAGTAGAGGCGCAGGGAAGGCCCCTTTAGTAGGCAGGGTCCCTGATCGGCAACGAGTGTTCAAAGGGCACGTTATCAAACCTATTTATAAAAAACAATCAGATTTGACTGTTTATTTTGTATCCGATAATGTAGGTGTCAAGGTAGTCAAAAGACCCTTTTAATGTACTTATTTTTGTCACTGACGGATCAACCCGTTGGCGACCAAATCCATCCCTATATCATCAGGAGAAAACAATGAAACTGTATACCTCTATAGGTCCCAATCCGCGCGTCGTGGCCATGTTTATCTCTGAGCGTGGGATAGAATTGCCGGTGCAGGAGGTGGACATCATGGCCGGAGAAAATCTTGGCGATGATTTCAGAAAACTCAATCCGTCAGCCCAGTCACCCTGTTTGCAGCTTGATGACGGTAGTGTGGTAGCGGAAGTGACGGTGATATGCAGTTACCTCGATGAAGTGACTGATGGCCCCTCGCTGATCGGCAGTACGCCGGAAGAGCGCGCAGAAACGCGTATGTGGAATCGTCGCTTTGACACCCGCATCCTTGAGCCTATGACGCTGGCGTTTCGCAGCGCAGAAGCGATAGGGCTCTTTAAAGATCGATACCGAGTCATCCCCCATGCGGCAGATGATCTGAAAGCTACCGTACAGGATTCATGGGCCTGGCTGGAGCCACAAATGCTGGACAAGACGTTCGTATGCGGCGACCGATTTACCTTAGCCGATATACAGCTGTTTGCTTTTGCAGACTTCGGTGCCGTCATTGGCCAAGGAATTCCTGATTCATTGCCTAATCTTCAGGCGTGGTTCAAGCGTGTTAAAGAGCGCCCTAGTGTTGCCGCCAGTGTGCACCCGTCAGAAAAATAGCACTCTAGGTTCAGCCATATACATCACCTGTAACCCACAACAAAAGAGATAGCGTATGAAAGCGGCAGTGTTCAAGGAAGTCGGGCAGCCCCTATCACTGGAGTCAGTAGCTGACCCGGTGCCGGAGCCTTGCGAACTGGTGATGAAGGTCAGTTTCTGTGGTATCTGCGGCACTGATTTACACGCCACTCGTGAGGGCTTGACGACCGCCTGCTGTGGCCAGATTTTGGGTCACGAATATGTCGGCGAGATTGCGGAGGTGGGCAAAGGAGCAGACGGCAACTGGAAGGTGGGGGACCGTATTTGCGCGATGCCCTTTATTGGCTGTGGGCGCTGCCTGCCCTGTGCTGCTGGACATTTCTTCGAATGTGCCAATAAAAAAGTATCAGGAGTCGATGATCCGGGAGGCTTTGCCGAGTTTGTCACCACGGGTTCGCGTGAAACGATTTTACTGCCAGATGATCTGGACTTGCAGAGCGCAGCGTTGGTCGAACCGCTGGCGGTAGGGATTCACGCCGTGCGGATAGCCAATGTTAAGGCGGGTAGTCGGGTGATGGTTATCGGCGCCGGACCCATCGGCCTGGCAGTGGCGTTGTGGTGCCGTTTCGTCGGCGCAAGGGAAGTGATCGTCAGCGAAGTCGCAAAAACGCGCGCTGCGTTGGCGAAGACAATGGGCGCTACGGCAGTGATTCACCCTGATCTAGAGAGCGGAGCTGAGGGCCTGTTGCAACAATTCTCGGATGCAGCGGGTGGCGCACCAGATGTTATTTTTGAATGTGTGGGTGCTCCGGGGTTATTGCAACAGTGCATTGAGATGGCACCCCATCACGGTAAGATTATTCCCGTGGGCGTATGTGAGCAGCCAGATGCCATTATTCCTTTTTTTGGCTTGGTGAAGGAACTGCGCATACAGTTTGCCATCGCCTACACGCGTGATGATTTTGATACGTGTGTGGCGATGCTCGGAGAACGACGCATTGACGTTTCACCCATGGTCACGGACATCGTGTCTTTGGATGACTTGCCTAATGCCTTTGAGGCATTGCGCACGCCCAGTCACCAATGCAAGGTTTTGGCTAGAATGTAGCATTGTGGCTCAATGGTGTCGCGGACGCAGATAAAGCAGGACCACCGTCGGCCACGACGAGACGTCATTCGCGCAGAAGGCGCTAGTCTCGATAATAATCCACGCCGACCAACTCCAGCCACCGATCACTGAAGGCCTCGCCCTGCAAACAGTTGGCCTCTATCCAATCATCATCGGATACCTTGGCGCGAGCAGCGACACTTTCTACCGCGTCCGGTCCAACCGGATAGCGAAAATGCGGTTTATCCGATTCAATAGCGTGGGCGATCGCACTGGCTACGTCAGTGGGCATCGCAGGGCGACGCAAACCGAATTCAAAAAAGCGTCCCAGCCGCTGTAGAGATTTGAGGTAGGGTGAAGGTTCTGTCGGCAGTGATCCCTTGCCCCAGATGGGTGTTAGGACACAGCCTGGCTCGATGATCGCCACCTTTACATTGAATTCGGCCATTTCCTGCGCCAATGCCTCGCTGAGGCCTTCCATCGCCCACTTGGACGCAGAATAGTGAGCATGGCAGCCCATGACAACACGACCGGCAAGTGAGCCGACGGTGACAATCCTGCCCGATTGCTGCTGACGCATGATGGGCGTGACAGCCCGCAATACATTAACGTTGCCGAAGTAGTTGGTCTCGAAAATCTCGCGTACTTCGTCCATGGGTGTCTCTTCCACGGCGCGGCCGCCGCCAATGCCGGCGTTGTTGACCAGCGCGTCGAGTCGGCCACTGCGAGCCATAATCTCTGCCACGGCGGTCACAATAGAGTCGGGGTCAACAAGGTCCAGCTTGATGACGCTCACTGGTAGGCTTTGTGCGGCTATCAACGCTTTTAATTCAGTGGCAGTCTCAGGACTGCGGACCGCGGCGTAGACATCGTGGCCTTTGCGCGCCATATGCAAAGCAGTTTCTTGACCAATGCCGGTGCTACTTCCTGTCACTAGGATAACGGACATGAAATTCCTCTCAAATGTTAGTGGATTGGATGGTGTTACTGTTCATTGTCTAGCGGGGCAGGGAAGTGCTGTGTGGTTGCACCGATACTGTCATCGTGGCGTTGTGTGTAATCGATACGGTATTCGCAGGTCACACAGCGTCGCATACCTTCGCGCATGCTATTATTTTGTTGCTGTAGTCTATCGCGTTCGGTGCGCAATATTTCAATGTCCCGCCCAGCTTGCCACAGGCGTTTGCGTGCGAAGAATATCTCCACCAGGTTCATTGAGACACTCCTTTCCCGCTAGTTAGTCTGCCAGCTCATTCTGACGGTACAGGACGTCTCGGGTAAGTGCGGGTCGAATTCCATTTTCAGGCCGCCACTGGCGCCGTTGAACAGTGCCTCAAATGGGCCTTTACAGATATTAAGGCAGCCCTCTTCAGGAAGTGCGTTTGCGTTTGGTAGGCGATCTTGGGGGCCGCAGGTATGCCAGCCGCAATCGGGAATTTCCATTACCGTAAGGCCGTTAGCCGGATCGAATTCAGTGATTGTTGCTGGACCTGTCAACCAGTGCGCCGGATTAAAGGTTTCAAACAGGAAGGTGCTCCAACGGCTAGGCTTGGTGGGACTGCCGTCTTTCGATAGTTTAGTCTTCTTGTTTTTGTTCTTATCCGACATGCTGTTCATCATTTTGAGGAAGTCGCTCGAGGTCTCGTGCGATAGGGCAACCGACGTACCAATAACAATTTCTTTATATTGTTTCTGGCTGTAGTGTTTACGCAGTTCTAGCAATGCCCACTCTACTTCGCGCACAAAGTTACCGTAGCGCTTGCGCCATTTTTCTCGCGGGGAGTCGAAGCGATGAATAATTTCTCTGCGTGACTTGATCTGCGCATAATCGCGGTCTACTTGGTCCTTGTCGCCAGACAGGCGCAAAATCGGTACAAAGGTATGGCTGATAATCGGCATGGCCTTCTTCACGAGCATAGAGTTCGACATCCACATGTCGATCCAAGCCTGTGGGCCCCAGTTATAATAGAAGCCTATTTTCTGTGCAGCCGAAACGCGGCCTGAGCCGCTATCGGTGGAGATTAGGTTGTCATCAGCCATTCGGTTTTATCTCCTTGTTGACAAGCTTCGCGTTCGCCTACCCTCAGTTAGGTAGAAAGATTTTGAGCCTGTTCAGTCACCGCACTAATACATAAAGCGTACAGTGACACCGTAAATGGCACCGGGTGCAGTGACACCGGCGTAGCCGCCAAGCACTGGAATGTCTAAGCCGAAAGCATAATAATCTTCATCCAACAGATTACGCCCCCAAATTGCTGCGTTCCAGGTTTGTTTAGCATTCGACAGTGTGAAGCGTAGATTGACCAAGCTGACGGCATCATTCTTGAGGTTTGCATCAAGATCCTGGTCAAGATAAAAACTGGAAGTATAGTTGTATTCTAATCGAGCAGTGCCGACCAGTTCGGCCCCCAGGTCGTGGTCATATTGGACGTAAGAACTCACAGTCCATTCGGGTACGTTATCCAGTGCTTCTCCGGCAAGGTCTTGAAGACACCGGGATGAAATTCCCGGTGCTCCCATCTGTGCGCCATCGACGACATAATATTCATTGAATGCTTGCGCGACGGTGCATTGTCCATTGTCGAAGTCTTTATACTCTGCCTTGTTATAGCCTACTGCTGAGCCAACCACGACATCGGCTGCAGGGACATAGACCAGGTCCAGCTCCATACCATAACTTTCCATTGAGCCTGCGTTGGTCACAGTAATGCTGGAGCCGTCGAAGGCTTGTGCTTGGAAGTCATCGTAACTGATATAGTAGAACGTGCCGTTCAGCTGCAGACGCCTGTCTTGGGCGGAACCTTTCCAGCCGATCTCATAGTTGGTCGCCGTCTCTTCATTGAATTCGCCATTTTTTCCCTCTAATTCCCGGCGCTGGTTAAACCCCCCAGATTTGAAACCCCTGCTGATACTGGCGTAGGTCATGATCTCAGGCGTGACGAAATAGCGCGCTATCACGGTAGGCGATATATTGTCGTCATTGCGACTGTCATCGGAGTACACGTCAGGCCCCGCGACAGGTGGGATGTCAAGGATGGATTCTGGCGAAGTGATCTGTGAGCCTTTACGGTCTTTACGTTCATAGGTATAACGCAGGCCGAGTGTGGTACTGAATGCGTCCGTGATGTTCCAGACTGCCTGGCCGAATGCAGCGTAGCTGGTCGTTTTGTAGTTGTTGTCGTCGGTATTGAGTGTGCCTTCAGGGAAGAGTGCAACGATGCCGATGTTACTCACGAGGGCAACCGACTGGGTGAAGGTGCCGACCGAATCCATCTCTGAGTAAAAGGCATAAAGCCCTGCCTGATAGTCGATCGTTTCGCCACCCGGCGAGGTCACCCGGAACTCGGATGAATACTGATTAAAATTAATATCGGTTGAGCCTTCCACGGCCTCATACGCGGTGAAGTCACCGTCATAGGCGCTGTCGGATTCGTAATGCCGCCAAGCGTTGATAAAAGTTAAGGTATCTTCACTGGAAAGTTCCTTGTTCCACTCTAGCGCCGCGCCTCCCACTATGACTTTGTTGTAGATTTCTGTATTGATCCAGTAATCGTCGCTAAAGGGATCTGCCTTTGGTGGCGAGAAGCCCTCCGACTCTTCAAAGGAGATCCATTGCAGAATGGGGTTTCCCTGCGCGTTGAGGCCTAGCGCTTCGGACAGTTGTGCCGAAGGGGTATTGGTGCTGGGTGCGTTAAGCGTAGAAAGGCCTTCGTAGTCTATCACTGCAAGGCCACAGCAATTAGTGTCTTCCTTCATATAGTCAAAGGTAAACAAAAACTCACCAAAGCCTTCTCCCTCTGATTCTGCGCCTGTGTCAAACAGCGTGCGCGCTTTGAGTCCCCACTTGTTTGCGTCGTTCAGGCCCTGTCCGGTATAAGTACTTTCGTAAAGATGGTCGCCATTGACGGCAAAGCCTGTCAGGCGCATAGCGTTGCCTGTATCACCAAAGGGGACGTTGACCATGGCATGGACTTCGGCGCGCTGATCCGTGTTGTACGTTAATTCGACCTCGGACTCCAATGCGTCGGGAGAGGGTGCCTTGGTGATAATGCTTATAGCGCCTGCCGCGGTATTTTTTCCATACAGCGTGCCCTGTGGCCCACGTAGAATCTCCACGCGTTCTATATCGATAAGGTCTCCTATGCTCATGCCAGCCCGGCCCTGATAAACGCCATCGATAAATAGCCCAACGCTGGGGTCAATTCCGACATTGGTGCCGACTGAACCGATGCCTCGAATCCTAATAGATGTGGAGTTTGAGTCTGTCCCTTCGGTTATCTTGAGGCTGGGCGTGTATTGCTCTAGTCCAGCAAGGTTAGTCACGCCGGAGTCTTTGAAAAACTGTCCGGTAAACGCCGTCACCGACATGGGCACCTCTTGTATGCTCTGTTGTCGACGATTTGCCGTTACAATAACTTCTTCAAGCGCGAGAGGGTCGGGTCCGTTGGCTTCTACCTCTGCGTTCACGTAAACACCCATGAGCAATAGCGGGGGCAGCAGCAAAAGACCGCAAATACATTGACGATTAGTCATAAGTCACCAGTAGAATCTTATTTTTATGCGCCCCAGAGAGGCCCTAGTGAGCAGCTTCGGTGAGCGCGCCACCTGTCAAGCAGGCGATAACAGCTGAATAATGAGCCTAACAAATCATCAGATTAAAAACAAACAATATTGACTGTTTATAATTTTAGGGATACGGTAAGGCCTCGTAATAACAAATTTAAAAATGAGGATTCCAATGGCCGCTCCCATGCCTGCAACTAACCCGTTTCTTAAATTTCCCTATGGCCCGATCCAGATGGAATGCGATGCGCATGATCTCGTGGTAGAAGGTGAAATCCCTGCTGATTTGTCCGGCTCCCTCTATCGCGCTGGCCCTAACCAACGTTTTAAGCCTCGCGGCGATTACCATCTCTTTATGGGAGATGGCATGGTGCATGCCTTCCATATTAAGGGTGGTAAGGTCGATTATAACAATCGCTGGGTACGCACTGCAAAATGGAAACATGAAGACAGGGAAGCTCGAGCGTTGATTAATCCGATGAACCCTTTTGATTGTGATCCGGACTACAGCGACTTTGTGTTTACCGATAAAGACGGTACTGCCAACACGTCCACCGTTTGGCACGGAGGGCGCTTGCTGGTGATGGAAGAGGGTCACCCACCTTACGAGCTAGAACCCGAAACGCTCGAGTCTTTGGGTAGCTGGAATTTTAGAGGCAAACTGAATACGGCGATGACGGCCCACCCTAAAATTGATCCTGACACCGGTGAAATGGTGTTTTTCGCTTACATGGCAACCGGGCCATTCGCAGCGGATGTCATGGTGCACAAAGTCAATGCCGAGGGAATTTTGACGGAAAGTATACTCATCCCGACGCCGTATTCAGCCATGGTGCATGATTTCATGGTCACGGAAAATTACATCATTATCCCCATTATGCCTATTACGGGAAGCCTCGAGAGGGCAATGGAAGGCGGCCCTCCTTTTGCGTGGGAGCCCGAGAAAGGCGTTCACCTTGGTGTTCTGCCACGCCACGGCGGCAAGACTGAGGATATCCGCTGGGTGGAAATGGACCTGAGCTTCACCTTTCACTTTATGAACGGGTTTGACAAGGACGGTGTGATCACTGTCGACTGTAGTCAGTTTGAGGCGGCGCCTTTGTTCTCCACGCCAGATGGAAAGTCTACTGCTAAGTCCGAGCCTCATCTAACGCGATGGACTCTGGACATGAATGCGCAGAATCCACGTGCCACTTTCGCACGCCTTGACGATTTCGAATCGGAGTTTCCACAGTGTGATCCCCGCTATGCGGGCAAAGCCTATCGTCATGGCTGGTATACCTCGCCTGATGGTGAACTGAAGAGTACGCTGGAAGACAGTGGTAACTCCTACAATACTATTGGCCACTTTGATCATCAGACGGGCACCGTAGATCGTTACTCTTGTGGACAAGCGATGACATCAGAGGCGATCTTTGTGCCCGCTTACGAGGGTGCCGCCGAAGGTGAAGGCTATGTGTTGGCCGTAGTCACCAGCTTCGAAACCAGAACGAGCAGCCTGTATATCTTTAATGCGCTCAAACTGTCTGACGGACCGGTGGCAAAAGTTCATCTGTCCCATAGCGTGCCGGCAGGCTTTCATGGCTCCTGGCGCCCAGGAGACTGAAAAGACGCTTGGCTCGCATGCCGGTAGCATTGCTGTTGAGCGCGCCGGTGTGATTTCACAGCACCTAGAAATCTGCTGACTAGGGTGAGTGTTTACGTTGAGATGCACCCTTCCATTAATAACCTCTAGACATATCAACAACGTTTAGCATGGGCTCTCCGTTAACATAACGCCGTAGATTTTCGACGGCGATTATTCTTTGTCGCTGGTTAGCATCGGCGCCGGTAGCAGAGACATGGGGAGTGATAATCACATTCGGTAAATGCCAAAGCGGACTGTTCTTGGGTAGCGGTTCAGGGTCAGTGACATCCAGTCCTGCGCCAAATAGTTTGCCTGATTCCAGAGCGAAAATAAGGTCGCTGGTCACGGTATTTTTACCGCGTCCGACCGACAGAAAGATTGCTCCAGGTTTTACGGCATCAAAGAATGCCTTGTTGAAAACGCCAGTCGTTTCAGCGGTGATAGGCAGGGCGTTGACAATCACGTCAGCCGTTCCCGCCATGCTGTGGAGCTCACCACTTAAACCGACGTAGTCCACATGATCAGGCCCCTCGCGAGATGACCTGCGTATCGCTATCACGCGCATGCCTAGGCCATGAGCGCGCCACGCGATCTCGGTGCCGATGCCGCCGAGTCCAACCACCAACAGTGTCTTGTTTTTTAGTTCGCCGAAGGTGACACCAGCGGCAAGCTCGCGCTGCCATTTCCCTTCATCCTGCGCCCTTTGATAAGCGGGGAGGTTGTGCGTCAGAGCCATTAGCATCGCAATAGTATGTTCAGCGATGGCTGGTCCGGATAAACGCTTGTTGTTGGTAAATACGATGTTCTCAAGTTGCGTCTCGCTTGCCCCTACGCAGTATTCCATGCCCACACTATAATTATGCACCCAGAGCAAGCGCGCATCAGCGTTTTTCAGCATAGGAGGCGTACAGAAACCGACCACGCCATCGCTACCGACCAGCAATTCCGGCGCAGGCACAAAGCTGCCTGTGCGGTCAAAAACTAGCTCCACATCGCCTGCTGCTTTTTGTAATTCTGTCTCAAAATTGTCAGAGGTGTTCATTAAAGCGGGGATCAGCATTACCACTACTCGCTTCGGGTTCCAACCAGCCTGTTTGGCGATGGGCTGGGTGGACTCGGTAAGGTTAAGTTCTTCAATCAGGCTCTGGGCAGCGGGAGAGGGCGATTCACCGTGGGAAAGCGAGGAGGCGAAAAGTACCGCTAGGATCGCAAGCAAGCTTCCTGCGTTACACAATGTCATGGGTTATGCCTCTGGTTAAATTGGTCTAGCTTAGATTAGGTCGGTTATTGAATGGCGGTGAGTATGTTTAGTCTGACTCAAGGCCTGCGATGCCCGGATTTATCGTTGTCGATGCCGACGGTTATGAGCTACCAGCCATTGGTATGGAGAACGTTGTCCAGATCTTTGCGCGGTGCGGTTTTAAAATCGGTACCTCGGGTATACGCAATCGGGATGAGGGCGACTTGAGTGAAGTCGTCGGGAATGTTGAGAAGGCGGGCCACTTCCTGTTCGTAACCCAGATGAAGAGTAGTCCAGCATGTGCCAAGACCACGCTCTCTTGCGGCGAGCATGAAGCTCCATACCGCCGGAAGGATAGAGCCATAGATGCTGGCAAGGACACCCTGTGGCAGGCCGGGGGTATCTGTGCGTCCTGCGCAGCAGGGAATCAACATGGCGGGGACTTGCGCCATATTGTCCGCAAGATACCGTGCAGAACTAAGCACCCGCTCCTGGGTCGGTGCCATCGAAGGGTCATCCAGATGTTGTTTTGTTGGCTGGGCAGGCCCCGCTTCGTAGTCGTCGAAGGCTTTGAGGTAGAGTTCGGCAATGGCGGCTTTCTTGGCTGCGTCCGTGACGATGACAAAGTGCCACCCCTGAGAGTTGGAGCCTGAAGGAGCCTGCAGCGCAATATCGAGGCATTCGCGCAGTACAGACATTTCAACCGGCCGATCAAAGTCGAGACGTTTGCGTACGGCTCGCGTAGTGGTCAGTACTTCGTCGGCGCACAGGTTCAATGTTGGCATAGGTCTTCCTGCAGAGTCAGTGGTGCGAGGGATCATTGTCCATCACTGAGTCTAGGTCAAATTCAATAAGAATAAAACAGTAGGGACTGATTGTTTCATGCTGGACGCTTTGTTAGCATGGCACGCGCTGCTGCCGCATTATAAATAGCGTATTGCATTATCAACGACGGGTCTCATCGTGGATTTCTCCCTTAACGAAGAACAGATATTACTGCGCGACAGTGTAGAGAAGTACGTGCGTCAGCATTGCAGTGTTGCACGTCATCGCGCTATGACGTTGACAGAGTTAGGGTTTGATGAGAGCACATGGCAACAGTTTGCGCAATTGGGCTGGTTGTCTGTTCCGTTCAGCGAAGAGCTGGGCGGCTTTGCGGGAGGGGCAACCGACATGATGGTGGTTGCGGAAGCTTTCGGAAAGGGTTTAGTGCGCGAGCCGTTTCTGACTACGGTTGTCACCTGCGGTGGATTTTTACAACGCGCTGGTAGTGAACAACAACGGCAACAGTATATTCCCGCGATTATTGAGGGCCGTGCCCAGTGGGCATTTGCCTTCGCTGAGCAGAACAGCGGCTACGATCTAGCGCAAGTGCACACCACTGCCCTGGGTCAGGACAAGGGCTATGTGTTAAACGGCTCTAAATTTACTGTGTTGAACGCACACTGTGCTGATCACCTTGTGGTATCGGCGCGCACTAGCGGTTCTGTCGGTGACCTCATGGGTATTACTCTGTTTATTGTTGATGTTGAGTCCGAGGGCGTTAGCTGTGACGGTTTTTTTGCCGTAGACGGAAGTCGTGGTGCACATATCCAACTGGACGGTGTTCTGCTCGGTGCTGATCGCGTGCTGGGTGACGTTGATGAGGGGCATGCCCTGATGTTGACCGTCATCGACACGACTATTGTGGCGCTGGGTGGGGAGGCACTAGGTGCGATGCAGGCGCTGCTGGATGCTACCGTGGAGTACACCAAAACGCGTCAGCAGTTTGGTCAGCCTATCAGTAAGTTTCAGGTGCTACAGCACCGCATGGCTGATATGTATATGAAAGTAGAGGAGACCCGGTCGCTATTGCTAAACGCGGCGATTCAGTTGGACCAGAATAGCCTGGAGTCAGCGAGCGCGTGTGCGGCGCTGAAAGTAAAAGTATCTGAAGCGGGGAGGTTTGTGGCACACGAAGCGGTGCAATTGCACGGTGGTATTGGTATGACGGATGAGCTAAGTGTAAGCCACCACTATAAACGCTTGATGGTGTTAGCCAAGCTTTACGGGGACGAGGCTTGGTATTTGCAAAAATTTACTGATCTAGCCGCAGCGCGCACGGCTTAATGCCTTTTTGCGCAATGACCATACGCCACTAACGATGAAGAGCTCTATTTGTTGGTGGAGTGTCGCCCGATAGCAGAGCCTTCTCCTTCTTGAAAAATCTCCTCTAGCCGATCGGCGAGGTAGTTAAGTAGTCGCTTCACGCGTTCGTCTCGGTTGGTCATTAGCTGTCCGGCGGCCATACCCTCCATCATGCATTTAGTGACATCCATGGCCAGCAAGAACCGATCTCCGCGATCGTTCCACTCAGAAAATAACGTGGCATTGGAGTCACGTACGTGTTTCTCAAATGCCAGTTGGGAGCTTTCCAATATGAATTTTAGCTCCGGATCAGTCCTGCTGGCGACACACAATTCGTGGTAAACCACGAACAAGTCACCAGTGAGGTGATCCCAATAGGCGTCAATACCGGCGCGACGGCGTTTTTTCCCACTGAGGGAAGCAGGAATGCTGGCTACTCGATAGGAGTAATCTTCTAATAGCTTGTCGTGCAGATACTCGACAGCGGCTCCAATGAGCTCAGTTTTCGACGGGAAGTGGTGCAACATTGCGCCGCGGGAAACGTTAGCTAAGCTTGCGACTTTCGCCGTGGTGACATTGGTGTAACCCAGTTCTACAAAGCAATTAATAGAGGCTTCAAGTATGCGTTCGCGGGTCATGGCGCTTTTTTGCGCCTGCCAGCTTATGTCTTCACCGGATCGTCCTGCAGCTCTGTCCTTGGCTGCGACTTCCTTTTTGCTAGGCATTGATTTTCTGGCCTCGAGTGAATGAGTAAAAAACGCGTCTGACTAAATCAGGGCGACGCACGCGCTATTATAGACGATATGACCATGCCGCGCTGATCATCTGTCGCAGTAGCATCGGTCTTAGTTGCCGACCCCGCCCATGCACAGGTATTTAATTTCTAGATAGTCATCAATACCATACTTGGAACCTTCGCGGCCGATACCCGACTCCTTCATTCCGCCGAATGGTGCAACCTCTGTAGAAATAACGCCTTCATTGATACCGACAATACCGTAGTCTAGACCTTCCGCGACGCGCCAAATACGCCCTATGTCTCGCGAGTAAAAGTAGGCGGCAAGGCCGAATGGGGTGTCATTGCCGATGCGGATGGCGTCTTCTTCAGTCTTAAATTTGAACAACGGGGCTACAGGGCCAAAGATTTCTTTGTTGTAGACATCCATTGTATCATCGACATCCACAAGCACAGTGGGCTCATAAAAGTTGTCCCCCGACGCCTCGCTGCCCTTGCCACCGATGAGGACTTTTGCACCTTTTTTCGTTGCGTCATGCACGATGGCGCTGACCTTATCAAACGCCGCGTTGCTGATCAACGGGCCAATCGTTACCCCTTCCTCTACGCCGTTACCCATTTTCAGTCCTTTTACGGCCGTCATCAGTTTTTCCGTAAAAGCGTCGAACACTGATTCCTGCACCAGTATGCGATTGGCACACACACACGTCTGCCCTGCATTGCGGTACTTGGATGCCATGGCACCAATGACGGCCTGATCCAGATCTGCATCATCGAACACGATAAACGGCGCATTCCCGCCGAGTTCCATCGAGGTTTTTTTGACCGTTCCAGCGCACTGTTCCATCAGTAATTTTCCGACTGCAGTGGAACCTGTGAAGGTCAGTTTGCGTACAGTCTTATTGCTGGTCATCTCACCACCGATTGCTCTGGCGTCACTGCCGGTGATGACACTAAATACTCCTGCGGGAATGCCTGCTCGGTGGCCCAGTTCAGCCAGAGCCAGTGCGCAAAGGGGTGTTTCGGCGGCAGGTTTTAATACAATGGTACAACCAGCGGCGAGTGCAGGAGCAACCTTACGGGTGATCATGGCAATGGGAAAGTTCCAGGGCGTGATCGCAGCAACCACACCCACCGGTTGCTTCAGCGTGACAATGCGCTGATTAGGATTATTGGCACTGATGGTGTCGCCGTATATTCGACGTCCTTCCTCAGCGAACCACTCAACAAAAGCCGCACCATAGGCCACTTCGCCACGTGACTCAGCCAGTGGCTTACCCTGTTCAGCGGTCATGAGTTGAGCAAGGTCCTCCTGGTTCGCCATGATCAAAGAGAACCAACGTTTAAGAATAGCGGAACGTTCTTTTGCGACGACTTGGCGCCAGCGGGCGAAAGCTATCTCTGCCGCCTCAATGGCGCATCGCGTTTCAGCGGCACCGGCATTGGAGATTGCGATGATTTCCTCATGGGTAGCAGGATTCAATACCCCGATAGTGGCACCGCTGTCTGCGTCCACCCAGTTACCATTGATGTGCAATTGAGAGCGCAGTAGGGACGGATCGGTCAGTGTTAGCATTGGGTTGAAATACTCCTAAATGAAAGATTGCCGCAGTTTACTTGCCTGCGAGACGCGCAACAACCGGTGCGAAGATGTCTACGATATTGTTTGTTCCGTCATCGACTACCGCAATATAAGAGATACCGTAGAGTTCTCGACGGCGCTGTAACTCTTCACAAATGAAGTCGACGCTACCAATGAGGCAGTGTGGATGATGGAGGATATCGTTACCGGACATCCCCAAAGCATCGCCGATGGCATCTGCAGTAGGTTGTGGGTGATCGGTGATAATAGTGTTGTAGGCGCCGATCTCCAGTTCTATGTCTTTAAAACGTGCTCCGGCGCCACTTTTTATCCAGTCGATTTTCTTTGCCGTGGCCGTGGCGAGTCCTGATGCCATTCCATCGGGGCCGAGCATTCCAGCACGGTTATTAAAGTTAAGACTTATAATGTCAGCTTCCTGTCCCGCAAAGTGTAGAATTTTTTTGCTGCCACCGCCGATCATTAATGGCGGGTAGGGTGTTTGTACGGGTGTCGGTGTCCCGGAAAAACCCGACCATTTGATAAAGTCCCCGGCGATATTCAGTGGCTCACTCGACATGAATGCCTTATAGGCATGGACAAATTCGGCGAAGCGCTCAAAGCGCTGTGGGAATTCATCAAACGGAAGATTAACCGCCTCATATTCGTTTTTTATCCAGCCCGCGCCAAGACCGAACTCCAATCGCCCTTCAGACAGGTAGTCCATAGTAGCGGCTTCTTTGGCGAGAATAATGGGGTGGCGGTAGTCATTGCAAAAGACACGACATCCTACACGCAGTGTACTGGTTTGTTCTAACGCCATTGCGATAGCAGGCACTGGTGCCAGCATCTGTGGAGGGTGGTACGTGCTGTCTAGCGCAGGGCCTGCGCTAAGAAAATGGTCGGCCAGGAAAAAGGTGGAGTAGCCAAGGTCTTCCGTTTTTGCGATCAGGTTGCGCCAGTTGGCAGGTGAATCCGTGTTAAAGCTTTGCAATGAAAACCGAAAGGGCTTGTGCTCGTTCATGTCTGGTACTCCCAAAAATCAGGATAGTTTCCTAATGGCGACTGGAATGCTGCTTTGGCGACACATGCCTGAATACCGTTCTGCATTTTCTAAGTTGTCGATCAGACGGTTCGTGTTACTACCGATTTCCCGAACCCTGTGATCAGCATTCGCAGTAGGATCTGGGGAGCCACCCCAGCAGTGTGACATTGAGATGACGCCGGGCCTGATGTCATCACTGGCCGTCACCACAGCGGGAATGGCGCCGTGGCGGGAGTGTACTTCCACAATGTCGCCGTCGAACACGTTAAGTGCTGCCAGTTCCTGAGGGTGGACGAAAGCCGGGTTAGTGGTGCCTTTGCTCTTCAACAGGCTTAGTTCTGGCCCGGTGGAGTTGTAGGTGTTTTTCATGCGGCGACTAATTAACAGCAGTGGGTATTGTTTCGTGCTGGAAGATTTCATATCGGTATGGGAAGCGTCTAGTTCCTGCTCCAGTCCCGGTGGAAATAGCTGTAATCGTCCGCGCGTTGTCGGATCGGGGGCGCCAAGAATGACGTCCGGTATATCAAAGATTTTGCCGCCGTCGGTGTTGTAAATCTCCTGTAAGGGCACACGTGAACCGTGGGTAATAGTGGCCAGCAAATCAAATTTCTTGGGTTTTTCCTGCATGTTTATCGGCCCGTTGGCCATGCTCATGTTGAGACCCATACGTTTGCCCATGGCCCAGAAAAATTCCCACTCTTCTATTTTATCGCCGTCGGCTTCGACGACCGCTTTCGTATATTGGCTGTAAGGTTTGTCGTGCCATATATCCGTGAGCAGGGTGACGTCTTCACGCTCCAGACACATTTTCGGCGCAAGAACATAATCCGCCATTTCTGCTGTGGCCGCCATTTTTATATCGATACACACGAGAAGCTCCAGACCCGCGAGTGCGGCATGCGTCTTCTCCTGATCAGGCCAAGCTAGCAGGGGGTTGCCGCCGACACATATGAGGGCCTTGATCTGTCCCTCACCTTCCAAAAGCATCTCGTCACTGATGACAGTGGTGGGCATTTCTTTCAGTGGACCGTAGGGTGAAAGTACCACTGTTTCACAAATATCTTCAGATACTCGGCTTTTCACTCCGTCCGTGAGCCACTGTGGCTGTGGACCCGTGGCTTCTGCATTTCGAGGTCCAGTGGGGGTGAGTACGCCGGGGTTAGGTAGACGTTCGCCCTCGCGATAGTGGCGTCCACAGATCGCGTTTAGAGCCTGCACGAGATGTTGCAACAGATTAGGATGAGGGCCCATCTCTGGCCCTGTGCCGGTAACGGCAGTGCCGCGAGGGCCCGCAGCGAACATTCTGGCGGCTTCAATGATCTGGTTGGCTGGAATGCCTGCCGCCGCAGATACGGCTTCAGGCGTGAAGCGCCGGGTCTGCGCTGTGAGTTCATCAAGACCGTCAACATTGTCGAAGCAAAAGTCTTTATCGTGCAATTCTTCTGCGAGAATGACCGCAATAATGGCGGCTAAGATTGCGGCATCTTGCCCCGGACGTACCTGCAGATGCAGGTCGGCACGACTGGCCACCTCTGTCACGCGCGGATCGATACAAATCACTTTTATGCCGCGCTTCTTGCCATCGCGCAGGGCGTTATGCGGGCTAAAAGCAGGAATGCCACCGGGAATGGAAAAGTGCGATACCAAGGTGTTGTTACCAATGATCATAGCAACATCTGAGTCATTCCACATATGGCTGCCGCCATTCCACCAGCCCATGCGAGTCGGTCCGATAGCAACCTTAGCCGGCTGATCGATGGTGACACTTGTGTAGTAGGAGGGCGAATCGATGGCGGAGTGAAAGGCCCTGGCCACGTCGTGGGCCGCTGAATTCTGATAAGAGTAAGTGCCATTGTAGCTAGCGATACTGCGTGGGCCGTAGGTGTCGAGTAGGGTCTGCAGTTGTACGGCAATCTCATCCATCGCAGCTTCGGTGCCAATGGCGCTAAATGAGCCATCGGGTTGCTTTTTTTGTGACTGCTGTAGGCGAGTAGGGTGGTCAATTTGGTCTATCATTTGCCGGCCTTTGACACAGGTGTAGCCGCCGTAGATTTCGTTGCTGGTATCCGGCACTAGCGCTATCAGGCGGTTGTCTTCGACCGTCGCTTCCATCGGGCAATAGGCATGACAGAATCGGCAATATGTTTTTACAGTTTTAGTCGCCATACAATTGCTGTCCTATAGTCGTTTCCTGTTCTGTAGCACTCAGTGTTTATTCAGTAAAAAAATCGGCGCGCGGCTTTCCTTCTGGATCGTATACAGGCTCTTCCAATGCCACTTTAAACTTTGACACTTCGGTCTCGCTAACACCGTACTTGCCCAGGCTTGCGAGCATGTTCTGGTAGTAAGGGCCGGCCAGATGTGCCGCTAGGTCTTCTACCGAAGCCCAGTTTTCATAGACATAGACCCGCGTATCGGAGGTCGGATCTGCAGACCAAACGTAATGTCGACAACCCTTTTGTGTGCGCGTCTCCTCGACCAGAGTTGCCGTCTCAGCAAGGGCCTTGTCGCGTTCTATGGCAGGGAGATGAAGAGTGCCGGCAATCAGTATAGTCATGATGAATCCTGAGCGATCAATGCAGTGTTAAGCTGGTAGAATCAGCGCTTGAAACAGTAGCAGAGTAGGTGCAGTAAAACAATCAGGGTTGACTGATTTTTTGATAACCGGTACCGTATGCGGTCCACTAAAGGGATAAATTGCAGTTATGATAGAACTGATAAACAGGCAGTATTATCTCGCCTCGCGTCCCGTGGGACAC
>CAJXWP010000051.1 GCA_913062625.1 uncultured Haliea sp.
GGCGCAAAATTATTTTCACTGTACGTGCGAGATTGGGAAGTGTTCGAGCCAATTTCCAGTGAATTGCGCGGAGGACTGCGTTATCCGGGGGCGGTACTGGGCATGATTATTATGGGCCCACTACTAAAACGATGGCTTTTGCCCAGTTTGCCGCTGGCTCGTTTCCTCGATGTACTGGCCATCACCGCATGCCTCTGTCTCGTGCTGGTAAGGTTCAGTTGTTTTATGAACGGTTGCTGCACGGGGCCCGAGTGCACGGCGATTTACTGCCTCAGTTATGAACCGGGCAGTCAGGTCTGGTATGTGCAGCTTCAGCAAGGCTTGCTTGATCACTCTTCGCACCCCAGTAATCCAGTATTACCACTGCACTTCCTTTTCATGGGCGCATCACTTGGCGTTGGCATTTTCCTCATGTGGTTCGACACTAAACGCAGTTTCAATGGTCAGATCGGTCTACTCTTCCTCATTCTGCATGATGGCGCAAAAGGAATACTTGAGTCTTTCAGAGTCCCGTATGTAGGCGAACTACAACAGACTTCGCTATCAACTAGCGCGGCAGCCCTGGTCGTCCTCCTCAGTATTTTATATTACCGCCGTATTAAGTCATCCTG
This sequence comes from uncultured Haliea sp., assembly GCA_913062625.1. GTDB lineage: Bacteria > Pseudomonadota > Gammaproteobacteria > Pseudomonadales > Halieaceae > Marimicrobium. The sequence continues at coordinate 612 of CAJXWP010000051.1, forward strand.
AGAGACCCAATGGCCAGAAAAAGTCTTGGTCAACGCCTTTTTATAGCGATCATGCAGGATTTTGACCCTCTTAACGTAGATCTGAGTTTCTTCATAAGGCGGAATTCCGTTGTGACGCTTTACAGCACCTGGACCCGCGTTGTAGGCAGCAGTGGCCAACATGACGTTCCCACTATTTTCTTCAAGTAGCCAGGCAAGGTATCGAACACCTCCCTGAATATTATCTTCCGGCACCAGGGGATTCGCGACACCCATATCTTTTGCCGTATCGGGCATCAATTGCATTAAGCCGAGCGCGCCCTTTTTTGACCTAGCCCCCGGTTTGAAGGCGGACTCAGCATGGATAACAGCTCTAATCAACGCCGGATCTACTCGATGTTTTTCCGCGGCGATATTGATCGCAGCCTCAAATGACCGTAATTGAAGCGGCGTATTAAACCAGTCGACTTTAGAGTGCGGACTGCAGGCGAAGCAGGAAAATTGAACCATCTCATACTTGACGCCCATGGGCGCGCGGTCAGAATATGATTGCACCCCCGACGGATTCCTGTATTTGTAAATTTTGATGGTGGGGTTTTCAGAAGAAACATCAGTCGCCTCCGACACATTAGCCAGCACAACGCTAGTCTCGTCCGGCACTGCGTGCACAGTAAAGAGCAATAATGTGCAGGCCAAAATACAAGGAAAACCTTTCACGCCGTCAATTTCCAGTAGTGTCACAGTAATCATTGTAGCCCAGCTTCACACGCGAGACACAGGATCGATCTTCAAAAGTAGCGGGGATAACGAGACTACCGCCGGCACAGAGGCTACTAAAATCCGACGTTAGACTGACTAATGTCTTAAATTGTCGTAAAAGGCGACGGCCATCCCCAAATTCAAGCTACAATATAGCGGTAAAGCTAGCCCAAAAATGGACTCGCCACCTGCAACGTTTTTTCGCTACGCACTGAATAATTTGCGAGACTAAACACAAAGGGTTTATCAATGCGACAAGTCGACATCAGTAAAGAGCCTGTTGAGCTTTTCAAAATTTTAAAGTTCGAAGGCATAGTAGCCAGTGGAGGCCAAGCAAAATTAGTGATTAGCGATGGCCAGGTAAAAGTAAACGGAGAGGTAGAGACCCGCAAGAGGAGAAAGATGGTGCACGGCGACATCATCGTCTTTGGGGATGAACACCTGCAGGTGCGGCTCGCACAATAAATTATTGCCCAAAAGCGTCTTTTGCCCGCTACCTTGCCCAGATCTGTGCAGCACGGTAGAGAAGTCAGGGTACAGGCCTATTTTTGTCCCTCAGGATTTAACCAGTGACTAAACCTCGACCAACACGCAAACGCTTCCCGAGGTCGCACACCCAGCGACGGCAGGTTGGCTTATGGGGCAAAGACACGGTAGTCATCGAACGAATGAGCCAGGAGGGCCGCGGTATAGCCAGTCGTCAGGGAAAGATTGTCTTTGTTAGTGGCGCTTTAATAGGAGAGCACGTGCGGGTGCAGTGCACCGCCGTGAAGCGGGACTATGACACAGCCAATATGATTGGGTTGCAACTAGACTGTGCGCCGTCTGCGCTGCGCGTTCTGCCCCAATGCCCTATTTATGATAAGTGTGGTGGGTGCACCTTACAACACTGGTCACCGGCTGCTACGCAGCAGCACAAACAGGATGCTCTGCTAACGATACTGCTGCAGATTGCACCGCGCCTCATACTTGCTCCGCCTATAACCAGTTGCTCGAATGGTTTCCGTCACCGTGTTCGCCTACTTGTGACGCGCAATGCTGACCAAACATATTCGCTTGGTTTTCGTCAGCGCGGGTCACATGACGCAGTCAACCTGCAGCACTGCGTGGTCGCCAATACGGCCGTCAATACGCTATTACAGGCGCTGCCAAAAATCTTGTTCGGGGTGCCTAAGTTGCAAGGCCTTCGAGAAATTGAGATCGATGCGGACAGTAACGACCAACTAGGTTTGTGCTTTTACTTCGCCGCGAATCCTGGCGAGAAAATTCTGTCTGCCCTACGCACAGCGGTCCTCTTAAAACCCGTCATTGCTATGCGTGTCCGACTAACTGCGAAAAAGGCTTTACGCAGTGATGCACCTTACAGCGATGATGGCGGGGAACCGCTAAGGCACTCACAAGAACTCTATGAAGAGGGTGAATTAACGCTTCGGCTGCACCCGGTAATCGAAGACGATGCTGCTGAGACTGATGCATTGCAGCTAGCCTATCTGCCCGGCGATTTCACGCAAACCCACTGGGGCGTTAATGCGGCACTGGTCTCTCTTGCTTTAACCTGGCTAAAGCCTAACTCAGATGAAATCGCTCTTGATCTGTTTTCGGGAATAGGCAATTTTAGTTTGCCTTTTGCTCGGCGCACTAAAATCGTCCATGCTATCGAAGGTAATAGTGATATGGTCTTGCGCGTCGAAACCAACGCAAAACGCAATGGAATAGAGAATATCAGCACGCAAAAGCTCAACCTCCTGACGGATACAGTGGTCCTACCCAAAGCCGATATTGCCATTATAGATCCGCCCCGCGCGGGCGCGAAGTCGGTCTGTGAAACTCTGGCTCGTTCGAAAGTAAAACGTATGGTGTATATATCGTGCCACCCCGCAACGCTGATGCGTGATGCTCGAGTCCTCTGCGGTGCCGGATTTCGTCTGACCAAAGCAGCAGCAGTCGATATGTTTCCGCACAGTGGACATAGCGAGGCGATAGCGCTGTTTGAACGATAGGGCTCAACGCGTTATGACTGATGGCGCGCCAACAACGTGTCCAACTCATTAATCGTTGTCAGCACATCGGCGCCAACTAAAATAGACTGGAACCCAAGATCTCGTGCCGCATCTACATTGGCCTGATAGTCGTCTAGGAAAACGACTTTCCCCGGAGCAATGTCGCCCAACTGCTCCAGCGCAAGCTTGAAAATACGAGGGTCTGGCTTACGTATACCCACGCTGCTGGAGTCAACCACAAAATTGAATAATTCGTCAATCGGGATGAGTCCGCGCCAGCCATCACCAAATTCTTTTACATTGTTAGTAATGATGCCCGTGGTATAGCCCTCTTGCCGCAGAGATCTCACCCGCTCGACTAAGGGCTGCCTTTGATCTGCGCCGGCGTTATTACCCGCCATACGGGTAAACAACTTATAGATATCTATCTCTAGGTCGTGCGTTTGGCCCAACTCCAGAATCTGATTGCGAGCATCTTCAAGGCTGATCTCGCCACGCTCAAGCTGATGCCAAGGATGCTCGCCATCGTGCTCATAGGAACCGAATACAATGCGGGTAATCTCTCCTGGCTCAACACCCAACTCCTTTCCAAACTCATGTACCGCATGAAAGGGCGAATCCGTGAAGACTCCGCCAAAATCAAATAGCACGGCTTCCATTTTTTCCAACATTGTTTTACTCCTCATTCAGCAGACTAGTTTCTCAGCCTATTGATCACGATGGTAGCGCCAATTGTAATTCCGACTGCGCCGACTACTTTAACCTGCTAGATTATGCTCTCTGAAAGACAGTATAGGAATAATACCCATGGCGATAAAACTCGGAAAACTCGGCGTATGGTCTTTTATAGACGATATGACCGCCTCAGAGGCTGTAGCGTTCGCACAGCAGTTGGAGGCCTGGGGCTACTCGGCACTGTGGATACCTGAGGCGGTAGGACGAGACCCCTTTTCAATCATTAGTTATATGGCTGCTAATACCCAGAAATTAATTTTTGCTACGGGCATTGCCAATATCTACGCTCGCGACCCCATGGCGATGAATGCCATTCATAAAACGGTGTCTGAGCTTGCTCCGGAGCGCTTCATACTTGGGCTAGGTGTATCCCATGCTCCACTAGTCGCGGATATTCGGGGGCATGAATACAAGAAGCCGGTGACCACGATGCGAAACTATTTGGGCTCAATGGAAAACGCACTTTACATGGGTTCACAGGCAAAAGAACAGGCCCCTATCCTGCTGGGCGCATTACGCCAGAATATGTTGAAGCTCAGTGCCGAGAAGGTCAATGGCGCCCACCCCTATTTTGTCACACCGGCCCACACTGCCTGGGCAAGAAATATTTTGGGGGACAATGCATGGCTCTGTCCAGAACAGATGGTGTTACTGGAGACCGATGCAGACAAAGCTAGAGCGATCGCAAGATCTCATATCGCCACTTATAATGGACTGGAAAACTATAAAAATAACTTAAAGCAATTTGGCTTTGAAGAAACCGACTTTGAAGATGGCGGCAGTGACAAATTAGTCGACGCCATCGTCGCTTGGGGAGATGAAGGGGCCGTCAGGAACCGCGTTCAGGCCCATTGGGACGCTGGCGCAGATCACGTCTGTATCCAAGCAATAAAAAGCGAAGTTGAACGAGGGCCTGACTTGGCGCTGTTAGCGTTACTAGCGCCCGCCAATAATGTGGTATAGCTGGCCCCGTCAGCAGCAGTCTTCTAATAACGCATGAACCGCGTGTCGGGGAGTCTTGGTCAACTTCTGCATAAGATGAAAGGGTACTGCCGACAACCCATATTGTTCCTTAATATTATTCAACATAACTAACCACAGCTTGGTTGTCATTTCTGAATCATATAGCGCTCGATGAAAGGCTCCATCCATTGGGATATTAAGATGAGCGACCAATGAAGCCAACTGATGGTTCGGAGACTGCTGACACAGCCGCCTCGCGGCAAGCATGGAGCAAGAAAATCTCCCTGAATAGCCGATAGAGATCCGCGAGAATTCGGCATCTAAAAAACGCTTATCAAAAGACGCATTATGCGCAACCAAATTAAAACCCGCTATAAATTCGGCAAAGTCACGCATGACAGCGCCGCAGGGCCGCGCCTTATCAAGCATTTCATTGGTAATGCCGGTATGCGATTCGATAAAGTTACTAATTCGTCTCCCCGGATACATCAATTCTTGAAAGCGTCCTGTTATCTGACCCTGCTCAATTTTAATTGCACCGATTTCTATACCACGATCACCATCACCCGGAGATAATCCCGTGGTCTCAAAATCGAGAACAACAACCGTATCAGCTGCCGCTTCCTGAGAAGAAATGCGCTCATCTGCACGAGTATTTGGCATCGCCTTATGCGCGAAAACGGCACGTGAGCCTGTCATCGGTATAGCTCCGTTTTTGTGTTGCAATCACCTGCGGCTTCGAGTTTCATCAATTCAAGCTCAGAACTATCAACGGTATTGTACCCGCAAATCAGATAAAAATGCCTGTGGGTTATTTGTCGCACGCTAAACGGTGCATGCGGGTTGATGAAAGGTGTGCGCTGATGAATTCACCAGTGATAATAATATCGCAATGTCCCTTTGCCGAAATTGCGCTAGTTTACCGGTGAAAGTTATTGCCTAAGTATCAGTGTGTTGCCTTTCTGTGAGAATTCAATGTGCTTTAAAAAAGACATCCCAAGGAGTATTTCTTCTGTCTGCAGGCCCGGAGCAATTGCGGCGCGTACATTTTGTAACTCGATTGCGCCCACGCTGACGCGATCTAGATTCGCAGCATAGCTTACAGCTCTGCCATTGGCGGTCTGAGTGGGAAAGGCTCGACCGCGCTGTATTCCAAGATATGACGCTATATCTTCGGGAATTGCTACTCCAGTAGCACCCGTATCAAGCATAAATGTAACGGGCTTGCCGTTAATCTCTCCACTTGTTACATAGTGTCCGAATTTGTTGCGCTGCAGCACCACTTCTCGCGCCCCAGTATCCGAATGTCGTGTTTGAAGCTTTTGATTTGGATTGTACTGTTTTTCGAGGACATCAGTAAAAAACACGATACCCAGAGCAATTAACGCCAGCCATGCCAGCGCCTGCATGAACGTTCCCATACGCTTATGTCCTTGAATTTCATCCTCTGCTCTCATTGCTGTATCCTCCATCGCTATTTTACCAAACCACCCCCGACCTGACCTGACCTCCCTTCTGGGTAGGGCCAGACAAGGCAGTTATTGTCGGCACGTTCAACATAGCAGCCGCGGTCCAGCTTTTATTGCATGCCTTCTAACCCGAGTGGCGCTCCCACTGTGTGAGAGGGCAATAAACGACTGCGACGAAAAGAGTGTCTCCTGCTGCCCAGCCGAGCAGAAATGCGGGCCTAGGCTTATTAAGCGCTGCAAATGATCTTGTGCTCAATTATACTGATTAAAGCCATGACTGGTTCAACATTACTGTAGGCTAGTTTTGCACGGTTAACCCGCATAAGAGAGCGTTCGCTGGCACCTATGCTGATGACGCAAATGAAAAAATCCTCCAGGATCGTCAGCATGCAGAAAGGCATAATTGTCGGATGAAAAGACGCCATCAACTTATAGCGGTCGCGCTATTACTGCAGATTCCGCTGTTTGCCTATCCCATTTTACGGCTGTGCCAGTGGCTGGATATGGACAGCATTCAAACTGCACTCGTCTTCGTGCCCCTATTCTTTAGCCAGATAGTGGCGAAGCTGTACCTACGTCGCGCAAACAATGGTCCGATATTTTGGCTTCGGCGTGCTGCGGATTTGTGGCTGGGCATCAGTCCGTTATTACTGTGCATACTGGTCGCAGCAGAACTTCCGGTGGCCCTTAACTGGATCACCGCCTCTGCCGCTGCGCACACGTTGATTGGTATCGCTGCTGCGCTCACTGCCTATAGCATACTGAACGCTTACTCGCCTTCAGTGGTTGAGATCAAACTGACCAGCACGAAGTTGAAGTCTACTCTGCGGTTCGCACAGATCACAGATGTGCATATTGGCTCTCGCAGTAGCGCTTTCCTCCGTCGTGTGATGGATCAGGTGAATAGCCTAGATATCGATTTTCTATGTATCACTGGCGATTTCATCGATGCTCCGGCGATTAGCGAGCATTCGTTGTCCGCCTTACGCACCTGTGCCGTGCCTATTTATTTTAGCATAGGCAATCACGAGCGCTATGAGGATCTTGACGCCATTCTGGAGCGCCTTAAGCGACTCGGAGTCACTGTTCTGCGGTCGCGCACCACCACTCAGGGCGAAGTCCAATTAATTGGAGTCGATGATGCCGATAATCCGCTGCAGGTTGAGCGAGAATTGGCAACACTGAATATCGATTCAAATCGGTTTGTACTCCTTCTCTATCATCGCCCTCGTGGACTCAGGGCCGCAGCCGAAGCCGGCGTAGATCTAATGATTTCTGGCCACACTCATAACGGACAGATAGTGCCGTTTAACTTTGTAGTACGCCGAGTCTTTGAGAAAACCGTTGGCCTTTTTCAAGAAGGTCTGACGCGACTATATGTCTCACCAGGCACGGGAACGTGGGGCCCCGTGATGCGCCTGGGCAGTCGAGGTGAGGTGACCTTGTTCGAGATACTACCCGTCGTAAACGCCCGTTAACATCGCGGCATAAACATTAGCGCCTTGCCTGTCCTAATCACCTGAGAGAAGCCATTATGTCAGAACCGTTAACCGATAAAAAAATGGCAGAAGTTGTGAGCACCACGATAGCGCATTATGAGGATAATGCATGGTCGTTCTGGGAGGGGACAAAAGATCACGATGTAAGCCAAAACTATGAGCGTTTTTTAGCTCACTTTACACCGAGGCAGCAACTGGATATTTTAGATTTTGGCTGTGGTCCCGGCAGAGACCTCGCCTATTTTAAATCGCTTGGCCACCGAGCCGTTGGGCTTGATGGGAGCTTCGCTTTTTGTGCAATGGCGCAGAAAAACACCGGATGCCCCGTTCTACATCAATCGTTCCTCGAGCTTGACCTGCCCGAGGAAAAGTTTGATGGCGTCTTCGCAAATGCCTCTTTATTTCATATCCCACGGCAGGAGTTTGCGCGTGTCTTGTTGCAATTACATCGTGCTCTGCGATCCGGCGGAATCCTATTTTCGTCTAATCCCCGCGGGAGTAGTGAAGAGTTCTCTGGCGAACGTTACGGCCATTTTATGGAGTTTGAAGACACCAGCAGATATCTGGAAGTTGGCGGCTTTAACGTTATCGACCATTATTATCGCCCAGCAGGAATGCCGTGTGCAGCGCAGCCGTGGCTTGCTATCGTCAGCCAAAAGGTTAGCGGATAAAGCGACGTCCTTCGTTACACTTATTTTACAACTGCTCTCTTTCAGAACGGTGGTCGCTTAAATTACGGGGCGTCAGCATTTTGTACCAGTCACGAAAAGGCCCGGTCGTATTCTGCCAAAAGGTTTCATGCTGCGATTGAGACTCTGGACCTAGACCCCAAGGCGTGTATTCATCTATCTCTGGAATATACAAAGTGCCGAACATTCGGTCCCAAATACTGGTGAATACGGCCAGATTCTTATCGCGGTGCTGTTGCAAGTAGCTATGGTGAATGTGGTGCATGACTGGGCTTTGCAGCCATTTTGACAGCCATACTGGATAATGGAACTGCACATGGTAATGACGAAATGATCCATTGAAGCCAAATAGCACGGCGAAAAAACCCAGATTAAGCAAGGTGGCTTCAGTAATACCACCTTTAAACAGAAAGCCGAATATCCCGGCTGCTAATCCGTAACTGATTGCGCCACCAGTAACCCAGATCGGCCCGTCGATAAAATGCTCGCGATACCGTGTCAACGGGGTCAGCACTTCCGCGGAATGGTGAATCTTATGTAGCGCCCATAAAGCCGGAACCTTGTGCATGGCATAGTGCGTAACAAAGAAAACAAAGTCGTAGCATAGCAGCGTTACCAAGCTGTAAAGCAACATCCATGCAAGATTGGAATGTAATTCCGGGGAGCTACCAAACAGCCACTTCAGGAGGCTGATGACCGACTGTTCCGTCGCAGGGCCAACCGTTGCCAGCAATGCTATCGCCCAAAATGGGTAAAACATTCGTTCTGTCACCCACAGCCAAACATCCACCCGAGCAGACGCATGGGTATAGATATCTTTGGGTAATAGGAACTGAAGTAGACCGGCTTTTCGTACTCGACCATCGCCACCCTTTGATCCGTGACCGCCGCGGAGGAGCCAGATTAGGCCCGCGATAGCCAACGTCAATAATACGATCTCCCACTCAAGGTCTTGTGGAATATTGGTGGCCGCAGTGTTCCAGACAAAGTTCGCAACTGTCTGGCTCATCTGTGTAAACGGACCAACAATATTATCGGCGCCATTAACGGTGTCAGTGTGTGTGCTTACTAAAGCCATATGCGAAAAAAATTCTCAAATTTTTAACGAGCGAAGAGCCGTACATCGCCTGTCGATAACAATATTGCACCCCAGTGTATTCCCAAACAGCGGTAAAACATAGATTGATAAAGAGGCAATACCGCAGAAGAGACCAAACGAGTATAGCCAATTGCTTATACTGTGGCATTACCCAACGGACAGCCACTGTCATACCTCCTCTTTATCCATAATGTAGATGAATCGACGCTCTTCGAAGCGCCATTATAACCTGCGCTCGTGAAGGACGCACGAGCGCCAGCAATGAGGCACCCTCACGATCATTTGATACGGCTAATTTGAATGTAATCAAAAACGCGTGGTAGTCTGTGGGCCCCTTCGGAGTCACCCATGCGACCACGGTTAGCATTTGCTTTTATTTTTTTCACGGTACTGCTGGATGCCATTGGACTTGGCATCATTATGCCGGTTGTCCCGCATCTCATTATGGACATCTCTGGGGGCTCGCTGACCAACGCCGCGCGCACCGGCGGCTTGTTAATGTTTGCGTTTGCGAGCATGCAGTTCATTGCCTCCCCAGTACTGGGCAATCTGTCGGACCGTTTTGGGCGTCGCCCTGTGTTGCTGTGCTCACTACTGGCAATGGGGTTTAACTATCTTCTAATGGGCTGGGCGCCAACACTATTCTGGCTTTTTGTGGGTCGCATTATTGGCGGCGTGTCTGCCTCTACCTATGGGACTGCTAATGCCTATGTGGCAGACACCTTCCCCGCCCATAAACGCGCTCAATACTTTGCGTTGTTAGGAGCGGCCTTTGGTGCTGGGTTTATTCTGGGTCCTGCTATCGGTGGGTTTTTAGGGGAATACGGTGCCCGAACACCTTTTTACGCAGCAGCCGGCTTAACCTTCCTTAATGTTATCTACGGTTATTTTGTATTACCGGAGTCGCTGAAACACGCTGACCGTCGGTCCTTTCAACTGTCGCGCGCCCACCCGCTGGCGGCTATTAATCAGCTAAGACAATACCCAGTGGTGATTTCACTAGTGCTGGTCTATTTCTTTTACCAACTGGGCCACTTTGCACTCCCCAGCGTGTGGGCCTTTTTTACGATTGAAAAATTTGGGTGGTCACCCCGCGACATTGGTTTTTCATTAAGCGCTATCGGCGTAGCCATGATCTTCGTGCAGGCCTACCTTATCCGCTTAGTTCTGCCTAGATGGGGTCCTACCAAAACCGCCGTTGTTGGATTAATCGCAACGGCCGTGAGCTTCATAGGCTATGCCTTTGTACCTTATGGATGGATGATGTACCCAGTAATAGCGATAAGCGCGCTGCAGGGATTTGTAGCGCCATCCGTACAAAGCATCATGTCAGCGCGAATCCCTGCCAACGCACAGGGTGAACTGCAGGGCGCGATTGGCAGCATGAGCGGGCTAGTGGCCATCCTCAGTCCGCCGGTCATGACCCAACTCTTTGCCTACTTCAGCTCTAGTGAAGCGCCTGTTTATTTTCCAGGTGCGCCTTTTTTTGTCGCTGCTATTCTTACGCTGTTGGCGTTGGTCACGCTACTGCGCTCAGTCACGCTCGGCCGAGAGACACAAGAGATCTAGGGTGTAATAACCGCCAATGGCATGAGTAGATAACGCTGCAGTAGTTGGCGCAAAGCCCCACGCAGATGTCATCCAATCCCATGTGCTGAACTAGCTGATCAAGTACCATATTGTGCTATGCACGCCTAGAAAGGATCTATGATATGACAGACACGGTATTGCGTATTGGCGGCGCCAGTGGCTTCTGGGGTGACGCGGCTCGAGCCACTCCTCAATTGTTAAGCGTTGTGGGCCTCGATTACATCGTTTACGACTATCTTGCTGAAATCACCATGTCCATCATGGCCAGAGCGAGGGCCAAAGATGAGCGCAAAGGCTACGCATCAGACTTTATCAGCACAGCCATGAAGCCCAACCTGTCCGTAATTGCCGAACGCGGCATCAAGGTAGTCTCCAATGCGGGCGGTGTCAATCCGGAGGCTTGCGCACACGCGCTGCGTCAGGCGATCGCTGAACAAGGGCTGGACCTTACGGTCGCCTGCGTGATCGGTGATGACCTGGTGAGCCATAAAGAATCAATGCAAGCATCTGGCATCACCGAAATGTTTTCCGGCACTGCCTTCCCTCCGAGTGAAAAAGTATTGAGCATCAATGCGTATCTGGGCGCGTTTCCGATAGCCCGTGCTCTTACACTAGGCGCCGATATTGTCGTGACCGGCCGCTGCGTTGATAGCGCCGTCACATTGGGTGCCTGCATCCATGCCTTTGGCTGGGGTCGTCATGACCTCGACCAACTTGCCATGGGCTCTCTGGCAGGCCATATATTGGAATGTGGCCCGCAGGCCACCGGTGGTAACTTTACGGACTGGGAACAGGTGCAAGGCCTGTCGAATATGGGCTATCCCGTCGCAGAAATTTCCTCTGACGGCAGTTTTTCCTGTACCAAGCCTGAGCATACAGGCGGTCTTGTCTCAGTCGGTACAGTGAGCGAACAAATGCTGTACGAGATCGGTGACCCGCAAGCCTACATGCTGCCCGATGTAGTCTGCGACTTTTCAACGGTACGGATCAAGCAGGCGGGTGAGAACCGTGTACACGTCTCCGGTGCAAAGGGTCGAATGGCCCCTGATACCTACAAGGTCAGTGCAACCTACGCCGATGAATTTCGCGGCGGCACCTATATGACTTTTTATGGCATTGATGCCAATAAAAAGGCGCACGCACTCGGTGAAGCCATATTCGAGGCAGCACGCAGAACCTTCGGGAACCTAGGTTTATCTGACTTTAGTGAGACCAGCATAGAGTTGTTAGGCACTGAGACCCATTACGGCGCATTCAGTAAAGTGAAAAGAAGTCGTGAGATCGTGATGAAAATTGCCGTGAAACATCCGGACATTACGGGTATCGGTGTTTTTCTGAAAGAAGCGGTGGGGCTTGGACTGGCAACACCGCCGGGTCTCTCGGGCTTCGCTGGCAGTCGCCCTAGCCCATCGCCGGTGGTCCGACTTTTTTCCTACACTGTGCCAAAGGCGCAGGTGCAGGTGCAGATACTGCTGGGCGATGAGGTCGTCTCCTGTGATGAAGTCTTCGGTGAAACGCTAAACCCTAAAACCATTCCTCGCCCAAAAACGCCTACCGCTGATAAAAGTATGCAGATGGTCAAGGTTCCACTTATTGCGCTGGCCTGGGGTCGTAGTGGTGACAAAGGCGATAAAGCGAATATTGGCATCATAGCGCGCAAGCATGAATACCTGCCTTACATCTGCGCCGCGCTGACGGAGGCCATAGTACGCAAGCGCTTTGCACACTTTCTCAGCGACTCGAAAAAAGGAAGCGTTGAGCGTTACATACTGCCTGCTTCCAATGCAATCAACTTCCTTTTGCACGGTGTGCTTGGAGGCGGGGGGGTGTGCAGTATACGTAACGACCCACAGGGTAAAGGTTATGCGCAGTTGCTACTGTCCTGTCCGATAGCTGTACCAATCGCCATTGCAGAGACACTCTCATGAGTATTTTTAATTCAAAAATAAACGTCAACTCTGAAGGCTACGCCAAAAATCGCAGTGAAATGCTCACACACATCAGCAAGCTGCAGGAGCTCAATGCGCGCGGCGCAATGATTTCCGAAAAGCGTAAACCTCGCTTCGAGGCGCGTGGTCAATTAACACCCCGTGAGCGTTTGGCGCGGCTACTAGACCCCGGCATGCCGTTCCTAACGGTCGGCAACCTGGCGGGCTACCTGCTAGACAGTGATGACCCGGATAAATCAATTGCCGGCTCCACTATTATTTCGGGCATCGGTTTTATCACCGGTATACGCTGCATGGTCGTAGTCGATGATAGTGGTATTCAAGCGGGCACCCTAACAACGGCTGGCGGTTACCGCGTGCGCCGCTGCGAAGAAATCGCCTTGCAACAAAAGCTTCCCTTTGTGCACCTAGTTGAAAGCGCGGGAGGCGACCTCCTCAACTACACCGTGGAGGGGTTTTCCCAGGGGGGACTGCTATTTGGAAATTTAGCCAAGCTAAGCAAGGCAGGCATTCCTGTTATCTCCATTCTCCATGGCTCTTCCACCGCAGGTGGGGCTTACATGCCCGGTCTCAGTGACTACGTCATTGCGGTTAAGAATAATGGCCGCGCTTTTCTCGCCGGACCTCCTCTGCTAAAAGCGGCGACAGGTGAAATCGCAACCGAAGAAGAGTTGGGTGGCGCAGAGATGCACGCCTCCGTTTCAGGTCTTGCGGAGTACCTCGCAGAGAATGACGGACAGGCGGTACAGATGTGCCGAGAACTGATGCACCGGCTGCAGTGGAACAAGGACTGCGCCTCACCCAAACGGCGCAGTTATCGCGAACCGCTATACGACAGCGATGAACTAGCAGGTGTCATTCCCTGTGATTATCGCAACCCCTATGACGTGCGTGAACTCGTGGCACGGATCGTTGACGGCTCAGATTTTATGGACTTTAAATCTCGGTATGGTCCCGCTACCGTTTGCATTCAGGCAGATATCTATGGCCTGCCCTGCGGCATCCTCGGAAACAACGGGCCAATCGACCCTGAGGGCGCCACCAAGGCAACACAGTTCCTGCAATTGTGTGACCAGTCCAATATTCCCGTGCTGTTTCTCCAGAACACGACTGGCTATATTGTAGGCACCAAATCAGAGCGCGCCGGCATGATTAAACACGGTTCGAAGATGATTCAGGCTGTGCGTAATCTAGAGGTTCCACGCATCACCATGATGACAGGAGCCAGCTTCGGGGCTGGCAACTACGGTATGTGCGGGCGGCACTTCGAACCCGATTTCTTATACACCTTTCCCAACGCACACACTGGCGTTATGGGCGGCGAACAAGCGGCAAAGACCATGTCGGAAGTGGCGCGCAGTAAGGCCACTGCAATGGGGCAGACCGTAGATGAGGCGGCATTATCAAAGCAAGAAACCTACCTCGCGAATATCTTCGACAGCCAGTCCAGCGCTTACTATACGTCTGGCCACATGTTGGACGACGGCATGATAGATCCGCGCGATACACGGAAAACGCTCGGCTTCCTACTGGAAACCGTATGGGAAACTCGTCATCGCATCGTACGGCCAAACAGCTTTGGCATAGCGCGTATGTAATCAAAATATTTGGAGATACCAAAAATGACAGACCTACCTGAGACGAAAGACCTTATTTTAGAACCCCAAGGCAGCGTACTGAACATCTGGTTCAATCGGCCTGAAGCTAAAAATTCGCTGTCCAGAGAAATGATTAGCGAGCTTCACGCGGTGCTGGATGTCGCGGCGCAAGACGCCTCACTGCGTACGCTGATTATTCGGGGTAAAGGTGGGATTTTTTGCGCCGGCGCAGACATCAAAGGATTCAAATCTGGCCTGCAGGACGTCGAGCCAAACGCGGAAGATGTGGCGCGCGGCAACCGATTTTTCGGCGACCTAATGATAAAGCTTAACGAACAGCCACAGACTGTCATCATGCTGGTGGAAGGGGCTGCCATTGGCGGCGGATTGGGGCTGTGCTGTATCGGCGATGTCACCATCGTTACACGCGATGCCAAGTTCCGACTTTCAGAAACCAGTCTCGGCATTCCTCCGGCGCAAATTGCGCCTTTTGTAACAGAGCGTATCGGCCTCACTCAAGCGCGACGTTTGATGTTGACTGGTGCGCGTTTCACGGGTGCGGAGGCTGTTCGATACGGCATTGGCCATATCTTGGCGGATGACACAGCGGACATGGATGCTAAATGCGCAGAAGTACTCGGGCAGATAGCCCTGTGCGCACCCGGAGCCAACGCGGTTACCAAGAGTATCGTATTCGAGGCCACTCGACGCCCACGCTCTGAGGCATTAGATTTCGCATCGCGCGGATTTGCCTCCTGCATGCTCAGTGAAGAAGGGCGCGAGGGTGTCACTGCTTTTGTCGAGAAGCGCAGACCTAAATGGGCAAACGAGTAAGTGGCGGAGAACACGATGAAAAAATTCACCAGCATCCTGGTCGCGAATCGCGGGGAAATTGCCTGCCGTGTGATTCGTACCGCTAAGGCCCAGGGCTATCGCACGGTCGCTGTATACTCTGATGCTGACGCCAAGGCACCTCATGTACAAATGGCCGACACCGCCGTACACATCGGGCCTAGTCCGGTAAACGAGTCCTACCTAGTACAAGAGAAAATTTTGGCGGCGGCAAAAGCCAGCGGTGCTGAAGCGATTCATCCAGGCTACGGCTTTCTCAGTGAAAACGCTGAATTTGCCAAAGCCTGTGAGGGCGCCGGCCTCGTCTTTATCGGCCCAACGCCGGATGCGATTCACCTTATGGGCAACAAGGCAGAGGCAAAACGCCGGATGATTGCAGCCGGTGTGCGCTGCGTGCCTGGCTATGAAGGCGAAGACCAGAGCCATGCAACCTTGCTCAGCGAAGGTGCGAAAATCACATTGCCCCTGATGGTAAAAGCTGCTGCCGGTGGCGGCGGCCGCGGCATGCGTATCGTACATAAAAGCAATGAGCTGGCCAACGCCATAAAGCTGGCGCGGGCAGAGGCATCCTCCGCCTTCGGCAGTGACGAGCTGATCTTGGAGAAAGCCATCATTCGTCCACGGCATGTAGAAATACAGGTATTTGGCGACAGCCACGGCACCCTCGTGCACCTCGGCGAGCGCGATTGTTCGGTCCAGCGCCGGCATCAAAAAGTCGTCGAGGAGGCTCCCTGTCCCGTGATGACTGACGCGTTACGGGTTGAGATGGGCGCCGCTGCGGTTGCCGCAGCGCAAAGCATAGACTATCGCGGCGCAGGCACAGTCGAATTTTTACTGGATGAATTAGGGACGTTTTATTTTCTAGAAATGAATACCCGTCTGCAGGTAGAGCACCCGGTCACCGAGCTGATTACAGGCCTGGATCTTGTCGCATTGCAGCTGCAAGTGGCTCAGGGTGAGCCGCTTGGATTTACCCAAGACGAGGTCACGCTGACCGGTCATGCCATCGAAGTGAGGCTATACACCGAAGATCCCACACAAGATTTTCTGCCCACCTCCGGGCCTGTCGATCTGTGGTCACCGCCCACCGGCGTGGGCGTGCGGGTGGATAGCGGGATCTGCAGCGGCCAAGAAATCTCACCCTTCTACGACCCTATGGTAGCCAAGATTATCGCTAGCGGTCCAAATCGGGAGATTGCCCGCCTGCGACTGATAGAGGCGCTTAACAAAACCGTGTTATTTGGCACACGCCACAACCGTGACTTCCTAGTAGCCTGCTTAGAGAAGGACTGTTTTGCGTTGGGACAAGCCACGACCGCGTTTATCACTGAAGAGTTTGCCGAAGATGAACTTACCGACCCACAACCTACTTTCACCGACAGTGCGGTGGCCGCAGTTCTCGAACTCACTCGCCAACACCAGACGCTGTATAGCAGCAGCATTCTTGTCGCGCCGCAGTTGCGAGACTGGGCCAGCGCCAGTGCACTAGTGTCGCGTAAACAGTATATTCACGGCGCGCAGGTCCACGACCTTTCTATTACCCCGCTGGGGAGTGACCGCTATCGCGTGTTCGATGCCGATAGCACAGCGGTGATCGAACTCTTGACGGTGTTAGAGGACACGGCACAAGTTACTATCGACGGTGTGCAGCATCTGGTGCGACACTTCTCTCCGCACGAAGGCAAATTGTATCTCTCCATCAATGGCCGCGCTGCGACCTACTGTGACCAGATCCCTCTAGCGGGAGCACAGGATGCTATCGTCGGCAGCGGCAGAATCGTAGCCCCCATGCATGGATTGTTATTAGAAGTGCGTGTCACAGCCGGAGACCAGGTTGAAATAGGCCAAACCTTAGCGATACTGGAGGCAATGAAGATGCATTATGAGATTGCGGCCGACGTAGCAGGCGAGGTCACCGAAGTCCTTGTCTTAAAAGGTCAACAGGTCGCCGTTGATGACGTATTATTTGAGATCCACAGCGCAGCGAATGACTGAGCAGCATTCTCCTAAGGCCACGCCACGAATCTAGCGCGTGGCATCGTTCCTCGCACGCATTTAAGGACGACGCAATAGTCGGCGAAGAGCGCTACGCGCACCTTTTCTCACCTCTGAACCTGGGTTTCACCACCATCAAAAATCGCGCCATCATGGGCTCGATGCCAAACAAGCCACCCACCCGTCAAGTTACCTCGCGGCGGCCGTCTAGCGGCACGATAACCCATCAAGGTAGCCCTGATTCTACGTCGAGGAAAACACCTAAACGTAATTTCCTAAAATGAATTTTGGTGGGTGCCCATGGTGTTTGCCAACTGAAACCTTTTTAATTAACAACACAGTCGATAACAACTCGATTGTTTTCCCGATCTTCCTCTCGCTCGATAATGTCACCGGTTGGGTCCACTGCGACCAGAATCTGATGAGGGCCGAGTGCGAGCGACAAAACAATAGTGAAAATTTCACTCTCCCCAGCTGCAAGCCAAGGTAACCTTAAGTACTGACGTTCGCTATAACGATTATCTGAAACCACATCAATGCCGATGTCGCTGACATCCATGGCGCCACCGTTGGACACCTTAAAACGCAACGTGCCTGCGTCAAAGTCGATCTCAGTGATTGCCAAATCTGAACCTAACTGGTCAATGCTTTCAATTGGATAAATCACTAATTCATCGACGCGCAAGACGCGAGTACGACTGTGCTCATGATGCAGATGTCCACCATAACGGTGATCGAGGCTCACTCCGTGAATATGCAAATTCGCACCGGCATGCGCTACCGTTACTCGACCTTTCTCCGGCTGAGTATCAAAAAAGCCGCAGCAATCCCACTCGAGTGAGTCACCAAGATACTCAATTTTTTCTTCCGCTTCGGTGGAGGGGTTGTCTGATAATAGATAATGCTGCAACGAATCATAGATAGAAGAACCAAGTCCTGCCGCGGCCCCGCTGTTGTTGCGGCTGGCTTGGTTTAGGCAAAGTTTGGACGCTACAGTAATAACCAGGTCATCCCACTGACACCTTGCTCTAACACCGTATACCTCAGCGGGTTTATCGAGGCTATCGATAGCCGCCGCAACCCAATCAGCGAGGCGCCAGTCGGCTTGCGAATTCAATGACGGTAAATCGATAGAGCAACCGCTGTCGGTAGCGTCAGAACTAAAGCACACATAGGGGAAATGATCACTGCCATCACCGGCGCACACCTTGTGTATCGCGCCAGTGTTGGCATGACACTTGAAAATAGCCGTTTCTGCTTCGGCCTCATCATAGATAAAGATCAGTTCACCATTATCTATGCTGGTAGTCGTGCCAAGTCCTAAAATGTCGCCCCTCAGCGGTATGCACGTTACTGGGAGGTGCTCTTTAATATCACCCTGAACCAGATCAATAATAGTATTGGCGATCGTCAGATGGATCCCGGGTTGCTTGATCACAGATTTCTCCTTTTTATCGAGGCTGATGACACATCGAAGACCATTGCCCGCAGCCTAGTTAGCCGTCTATTATCGCGGCCTTAGCTGGCTTAAGATACCGCTGACATCATTGGCATATAGCGCACCAACACCCCGCCGGGGCAACAGCGGTCGTGCCTGTAATACAACATCTATTTTCTTTTAGACCCAACGAAGCCAACAAGCCCAAGAGCGGTTAGAGACAACAAAAGAATGATGCCTAATACGCCAAAAATGGTGTCGGGGAGAGGGCGACCTAGCCACTGTAGATAGTGGACCTTGTAAAGATTATCGATCAACGCGGTGTCGCGGCCCGACTGCGCAAGAGACAAAGTGCGCCAGTCCAGTGTTATCTCAACGCCTGTCGACGTCTTCGCTTTATTTCCGGAGACATTTACCAGCTCGCCATAGCGTTCGGAATTTACGCCTATTGCATCTTCGACCAGTCGTTTTATATCAGCGGCTGATGGCGCCTCTTTCAACTGCATATTGACCGGATCAAGATGTATCGAATTAGCCTTGTCGCCCGCCAAAAGGTGGTAGCCAAGAACTGTCCTCAACAACCGCGCCTCGTGCCATTCACGACTCGGGCCAATCTTGAATGCATGCTCCAACGGATACGTCTTAACACTTAATAACTGGTAGGCACCGTCGTACCCAGGTTTGACCAAAAACACGATGCCTGTCAAAGACCACGCAACGAGGGGTATTGCCAGTACAATCCCGATCACCTTATGGACGCTTTTTGCGTTCATTGATCACTAATCACATCAGATGCCGACGTTGTTTCAAGCATCTAAGAGAGCGGTGCCATTGTATGGGATTTCTCCAGAGCACGACCCTGCCAATAGACGCTAACCACGCCAATGACCCAGCACGCAAGCAACAGCGTCTTTGCCAAATTTACGCTCTGCGCAGCAGCGCTTAACTGCTCGGACACAAGACTCGTTACAGTGTTGATATCTACAGGGATTATGCCGCTCTGGATTTCCGCACTCAACTCCAAGGCGATGCTTAAGCTGACAGAGAGGATATAGTAAGTAGCACTTGCCGCCACGCCCATCAGCACAATACCAAAACGCCAGCGTCTCAGATAGAAGTGGCCTGCCCCTGGAAATACACATCCTGAAAGAATAACAGCTACTGTCGATTTTCTCATGAGCCGTCTCCGCTAGACCTTCGGTTAATCAGAAAGGGGGTCACGCTATTTTGTCGCCCCCTAGTGTACGTGTACTGCCCTGATAACGATAACAATGTATTGCCAGTCGACAAAAAAGTGTACACCCTGCTCAAAGGTCTTCATATCGCCGGTCAGGAGGGCACAACGACACGCGCAGGTGCTCACTTTGGTCTGTATGGGTAGGCTAGAAAGCCCTATAGTGGAGGCAGGCGGCCGAGGCAGGAAAAGTGCTCACGCAAAATTTTTCTAGCGGCTATAATATATGAATAAAATCGCCACGCAAATAATATAGGGAGTTTATATGAAGGCCGCAACGGCAAGCACTATCAGGCCGTTTAAACAAAACGAGCTGATGATCAATAGCGCTCGGAGTGGAACCGCAACCTTCGAGCGTGCAAAGAAACTGTAAGTCATGTGTCATTTG
The DNA here is from genome assembly GCA_913062625.1 of uncultured Haliea sp. GTDB lineage: Bacteria > Pseudomonadota > Gammaproteobacteria > Pseudomonadales > Halieaceae > Marimicrobium. Next base: position 20,848 of record CAJXWP010000051.1, read on the forward strand.
CCCATGAGAAGCACATTTATAACCGAATGGACACTACGGGTCCTATTACAGATCCTCACCGGATAACTGAAGAATGTCCCTGCAAGAACTGGTATCTAATTACGGTTATCTAGCGATCGGCGTTGGCACGTTCCTTGAGGGTGAAACAATTCTTGTCCTTGGGGGGTTAGCCGCACACCGTGGGTTTCTGCAGCTACCCTGGGTTATTGTGTGCGCATTCCTGGGAGCTTTCTCGGGGCATCAACTGTATTTCCACATAGGCCGCAGCAAAGGTGAGCAGTTGCTTGCCAAACGACCCGCTTGGCAAGCGAAGTCTGCGAAAGTATTTGCGATGGCAGAAAAACATCAAATCTGGCTGATCCTAGGATTCAGTTTTATTTATGGCGTACGCACAGTGACACCGTTTTTACTTGGGGTTGCAGGCGTATCCCCCATGCGGTTCTTCCTGCTGAGTATGATCGGCACACTAGCGTGGGCCACCGTCGTCGCCAGTGTGGGCTATTTTTTCGGCTATGCGCTGGAATCCATGCTCGGCAATGTCAAACAATACGAATTACTCATTTTCGGCGTATTCGCGGGCATTGGTATCCTCATATGGTTGATACGCCACCTTAGACATCGTTGACGCGGCGCAGGATCAGGCGGCGCGCAACGCTCGCCCCAACCGCTGACCACCTAGGGCGCTGGTCGCCTGCCCATCCTGCCAGACCGGCTCACCGTGAATCAATACTGTCTTCACCACACCCTCAGATCGATTGAACATTTGGTTGTGCTGGAACAGCTCACGATACTCAAGTACGCGAGTGTCGTTGGAGTCCCAGGCCTCAAGCGCTTGCGGATCCAGTAAAACAATATCTGCCTGCGCACCAATATCGAGACTGCCGACATCCAGACCAAAAAACGCCGCTGGCTCGCGCGTCAATCGCCTGACCATCATACTGACCGTTTGCAAAGACTCCGCTTGCGCCAATTTTAGTGACATTAGGTTCGCATCGAAGAACGCCATGTTGGTGATATGCGCACCGGAATCGTTAAAGCCTGGCATCGCATGCTTGTACTTGAGAAGCTCCAGTGTCGCTTTGTTGCCCGCATTGCCCACGTCGACCCAGAAACGAAATGCTTTGTCGTAAGTCCGCAACATATGCAGCATGAAGTCTGCGTCATCGCGAATAGGCCGCGGGAATAACTCAAAGGCCGCGCGCTCCTCGTCTGACCGCGCCTCTGCCTGAGCGCCTTGCTGCCAACGCTCCAAGCGATCATACACTGCCTGCATGCTCTCCCCGTCCCAATCTGCAACGGGAGCGCCATCAAAAATCATCAGGTACAGATCACGAATCACTAGATTGTCCGGAGCGCCAAGCTTCGTCTTAAAATGCGCCAGATTGCGCCCGCGACGACCGTGGTGCCAGTCCTCGCGGAAGCGCAGCGCAAAATCTGGGTCATTAAGCAGCGCCATACGCCCTTCGACATCATCGTATTCCTTGGCAATTAATTCACAGGTAGACCCAAGCTCTTCATATAAGGGCGAGACTATGCCATCGGACCAGACACGGAAATTAGTACCCAGCGCCTGGAAGTGAATATTGCCCTGCATCAAACGACTATTCATTAGCGCCGCAAATCCGAGAAAGGTTCTGTGCGCTTTAGGCATCAACACAAATTCCATCACTGACAATGCCGAGGTCTTCAACGTTTTGCCGAATAACCGTCCGCTGGTCAACATAAAGTAGAGGAACGCTTTTGCGCGATTTTCAATAATAGGCGTCGTCTGCCATACCCGGTCATATTTACGCAGCACCTTGAGCAGACGCTTCATTTCCCCAAACGTGGCGAACTGAGTAGGAATACGCTGAGCCGTGTGAGGCTCACTGGC
>CAJXWP010000052.1 GCA_913062625.1 uncultured Haliea sp.
GTCATGGATTCGAGAGGAAATCCCACAGTGATGGCGGAAGTAACGCTAAAATCTGGTGAGATAGGTGCCGCCTTTGCACCCTCTGGAGCTTCTACTGGTTCGCGCGAAGCGCTGGAACTGCGCGACGGCGATGCGGCTCGATACGCAGGTAAGGGTGTGCTCAATGCCGTCGGCCATGTAAATGGGCCTATTAAGTCGCTTCTGTTGGGGCGTGATGCGGGCGCACAGCGCGAGCTGGATGCCGCTATGATTGAGGCGGACGGCACTGACAATAAAGCTACATTTGGCGCTAATGCGATCCTTGCGGTTTCTTTGGCTGCCGCTAAGGCTGCTGCATTATCTCGCAGGATTCCTCTGTACCAGCACATTGCCGAGATTAACGGGACCACTGGCTTCACGATGCCTGTACCGATGATGAACATCTTAAATGGCGGTGAGCATGCGGATAACAATATCGATATACAGGAATTTATGGTGCAGCCAGTGGCGGCACCGAGTTTTGCTGAGGGACTGCGCGCAGGTGCAGAAATCTTTCATCAGTTGAAAAAAGTGCTGTCGGCTCGTGGCTTGAGCACAGCGGTGGGAGACGAGGGCGGGTTCGCGCCAAACCTGCCGTCGAATGAGGTGGCCCTTGAGGTGATTGCCGAGGCAGTGGGCAAGGCTGGATATAAATTAGGCACCGATATTACGCTTGCGTTGGACTGTGCAGCTTCTGAGTTTTATTGCGATGGCGTTTATGATTTGTCGGGTGAGGGCAAGCAGTTCAACAGTGAACACTTTACTGACTATCTGGCGGATCTTACGCGCAGCCACCCTATTATTTCGATAGAGGACGGTCTTGACGAATCCGACTGGGACGGCTGGAAGATGCTGACCGATAAGATTGGCGACAAGGTGCAGTTGGTAGGTGACGACCTGTTTGTCACTAATACGAAGATACTCAAGGAGGGTATCGAGAAGGGTGTCGCGAATTCTATCCTGATTAAGTTCAACCAGATTGGTACTCTGTCTGAGACGCTTGATGCCATCGCTATGGCGAAGGCTGCTGGGTATACCGCAGTGATTTCCCATCGCAGCGGCGAGACTGAAGATACGACTATTGCCGACCTAGCGGTCGCTACTGCCGCAGGTCAAATTAAAACAGGCTCCCTGTGTCGCTCCGACCGGGTAGCCAAGTACAACCGCCTGTTGCGAATCGAAGCGGAACTGGCCGGTCGCGCACCCTATCGCGGCCTCGCGGAATTCCTTCGCCAGTGAGGGCTTAGCTTGCGTTGGCTATTGCTGTCTCTGCTGGTGCTGCTGTGTGCGCTGCAGTACCGACTTTGGTTTGCTGAGGGCAGTTTGGCGGAGCAGCATCGGCTGGAGCTTCAGGTTGAGGAGCAGACGTTGATTAATAGTGAACTGCAGGCCCGCAATTCCGTGTTGGACCGTGAAGTCCTAGAGTTGCAAAGCGGCAACGACGGTGTTGAACAGCGCGCCCGGGAGCAGCTGGGATTGATACGCGAGGGTGAGACGTTTTATCAAGTCGTCGACAGTCCCGATGCTGCTCCGGATAACAAATGATGCATAAAGTCGAGGCGCGTTGCTGGGCGGTGCTGCCCGCTGCGGGTAAGGGCAGTCGCATGGGTGCAGAGCTTCCAAAACAATATATGGTCGTGGCTGGCGCCACTCTTCTAGAACATAGTTTGCGTGCCTTACTCCGTTGTGAGCAAATCTCGGGAGTCGTTGTGGCGCTGCACGCTGACGATACCCGAGCGGCCGAAATGTCTATATTTCAGGATCCTCGAATACAAACGGTCTTGGGTGCCGAACAGCGCAATGGTTCTGTTCTGGCGGGGCTTGATGCCTTGATGGCTCAGGCGGCACTGCGCGACTGGGTTTTGGTTCACGATGCGGCGCGGCCCTGCCTGCAAGAGCACGATGTTATGAGATTGATAGCGACCGTGACCGCGAATGAGACTGGCGGGATACTCGCAGAAAAGATGGTCGATACGGTGAAACACGCTTCAGCGGATGCGCGAGTTGTGCGCACATTAGATCGAGCCACGTTGTGGCGCGCCCAGACACCACAGATGTTTCGTCTTGATGAGCTGCGCGAGTCGTTGCAGCTGGCGCAGGCGCAGGGTCTGGCGGTGACGGATGAAGCCTCCGCCATGGAGATGGCAGGATACCCGGTGCAGTTAGTGGCCGGATCAGCGGGTAACTTAAAGGTTACCGTGCCGGCTGACCTGCCATTGGCCGCTTGGTACCTGCAAACGCAGAACGGAATACTTCGACATGAGTCGTAAAATGAGGAGCGGTCATCAATGCGTATAGGCCATGGTTACGATGCACACCGCTTTGGAGAAGGAGACACACTCGTTTTGGGTGGAGTGCATATTGCACATGATCGGGGCCTAGTGGCGCACTCTGATGGTGATGTACTGATTCATGCAATCTGCGATGCATTGTTGGGTGCAATGGGTCAGGGTGATATTGGGCAGCATTTTCCTGATACCGACCCCGCCAATGCCGGTATCGATAGTCGCCTCCTATTGCGCCGGGTCATACAGTTAGTGCATCAGTCAGGCTGGGTGCTGGGTAATCTCGACGTAACGGTCATTGCTGAATCGCCGCGCATGGCGCCCCATATTCAGGGCATGCGTGAGAATTTGGTCGCTGATATGACGACGAGCCTCGGGCAAGTCAATGTAAAGGCGACTACCACCGAAGGCTTGGGTTTTACGGGTCGCAAGGAGGGTATTGCCGCCCATGCAGTAGTGCTGCTGCAAACACTCGCTGGATGATCACAGCATGGCCCCGGGCATGGGGTTTGCCGTCAGGCAGTGCGCTTATTCGCTGTAGCCCAGAAGACTTTTGCGTCAGTGAGCGGCTGGGCTTTGAGCTATCAGGCGACGGCGAGCACAGTTTTTTGTACCTGCAGAAGCGCCAGATCAACAGTATGCAACTATTACAGCGGGTGTCTGAGCTCAGCGGCGTAGCGCAGCGTGATATTGGACTCAGTGGCCTCAAGGATCGCAATGCGGTGACCAGACAGTGGCTTAGCGTTGGCATGGCGGGGCGCGTTGAGCCTAACTGGGAGTCCCTAGAATCTGAGGGTGACGTGCAGGTGTTGGAGGTTTCTCGCCATTTGCGCAAGCTCAGGCGCGGCGTGCACCGCGCTAACCATTTTACGCTGGTATTGCGTGAACTGGTGGCCGATAGAGTTGCTCTGGAGCAGCGGCTGCAGATACTGCGCGACGAAGGTGTTCCCAACTATTTTGGCGAGCAGCGTTTTGGGCGCAATGGATCGACACTTGAGCAAGCGCAGCGTTGGATGCGCAGCGGCCGCAGGATCTCGCGCGAAAAGCGCAGCCTGTATTTCTCCGCTCTTCGCTCCTATGTGTTTAACCAATTGCTTGCGGTTCGGGTAGAAAATGGAGACTGGAATAAGATCCGATCCGGTGACGTGTGTTTGTTAAATGGGACACGCAGTTTCTTCACCTGCGATGAGCTTGATGATGATGTCTGCAGCAGAGCAAGCTTCGGTGATATTCATCCGGGATTGCCGCTTTGGGGTCGAAGTCAGAGCACGGCAGAAATGGGATTTAATGATTTACAAAGGGATTGCCTAGCACAGTGTCAGCCTGTTTGTGCTTTCTTGGAAGAATCCGGTCTGGACCTTGCCTGGCGTCCAGCGCGGATGGTGCCTGATGACTTTTGCTGGGAGTTTTGTGATGATGGTAGTCTACGTTTGGATTTTGCGTTGGGTGCTGGCAGCTATGCCACTGCACTGTTAGCAGAGTTAGTAGACTATAAAGAGCGGCGTACACAGAGTGGTATCGGTAGTGAACAGGATTGATTTGCATGGCATAGGGATGACTTCCCAGAGAACCCGAGAGCGTTTAATACAGCGCTTGGTTGATCAGGGTGTCAGCGATATGGCGGTGTTAGATGTTATGCGTACGACGCCGCGTCACCTATTTCTCGATGAAGCAATGGCGCATCGTGCCTATGAAGATGTTGCTTTGCCTATCGGCTTTCAGCAGACGTTGTCACAGCCTTATGTGGTGGCACGAATGACGGAACTGCTGCTGGCCGCGGGACCGCGTTCTCGGGTATTGGAGATAGGAACCGGCTCTGGTTACCAGACGGCAGTACTCGCACAGCTGGTGGATCAAGTGTATAGCGTGGAGCGCATCAAGTCGTTGCAACAAAAGGCGCGCCAGCGTTTGCGGACGTTGAAGTTGCGCAATGTGCATATGAACCATGCCGATGGCGGTATGGGCTGGGAAGAGTGTGGGCCGTTTGATGGTATTCTCGTTACCGCCGCCCCAGAGAAAATCCCCGAAGACCTGCTGCTGCAGCTGTCCGCGGGTGGCCGCATGGTGATACCTGTGGGGGGTGAATATCAACACTTGCAGGTGGTGACCCGGACTCATGAGGGTTACCAGACTGACATCGTTGAGGCGGTCTATTTTGTGCCTTTGTGTTCAGGTAAGGAGAAGTAATGGCTCTGTCATCCGCCGGTATCTTCTTGCGTGGGTTACTCATGGGCGCAGCGGACATCGTGCCTGGAGTCTCCGGCGGGACGGTCGCCTTCATCACCGGTATTTATGATCAGTTACTGGATAGTATTCGGTCATTCGACTTAGAGTTTTTGGCTAGGCTTTCTCGGCTCGATATTGCGGGCGCCTGGCAGCATATTAATGGAAGATTTCTCTTAGCTTTATTGCTAGGCATTGCCACCAGTATTTTTTCGTTGGCACAACTTGTGTCTTGGGTGTTGGAGCATCACCCGGTGCCACTATGGGCCTTCTTTTTTGGTTTGATTCTGGCTTCGGCACTAGTGCTGCTGGGTGAAGTAGACCGCTGGTCATTGCCTAAAGTGGTGTGTCTTTTATGCGCTGGCGCAGTTGCGCTATTTATCGCGCTGGCGCCCGTAATTAGCGTTGAAATGGGCGTTGCCGGTGTTTTTTTGGCAGGCTTTCTTGCAGTCTGTGCGATGATCCTGCCGGGAATATCTGGCAGCTTTATTTTGGTGTTGTTGGGCATGTACAGTACCACTCTGGTGGCGCTTAAATCGCTGGACCTAATGTTTATACTGGTTTTTGTAGTCGGTGCCGGATGCGGGCTGCTGTGTTTTTCGCGCCTGCTGCATTGGTTATTACATCGATTCCATCAGGGGACGATGGCCGTACTGACAGGATTTCTGTTTGGCTCTTTGATGGTAGTATGGCCATGGAAGCGCGTGTTGGAGTGGGTAGAGGGGAGCGACGGTCAGTTAAAGCCTGCCCAGCAGTTCCCGGTCTCTCCTTTGGACTACCAGATTTATACCGGACAAGAACCTCAGCTGTGGTTTTGTCTGTCATTGATGATAGCGGGATTTGCCATTGTCTGGCTGATACATGCCTATTGGAGACATGACTAACCTAGTCCAAACTCATGTTGAGGGAAGTGTGTGCTAGCAAGGATTCTACTGAGCTTGGTGTTGTGCGGCCTCGTCGCCTGCGGCAATCATACGCGCGCGCCTATTGAAGATCGAGTCACGGAGTCACTGGACTTGGTATATAGTGTGCACACGGGGGACACCCTGTACTCCATTGCCTTTCGCTACGGTCTGGATTTTCGCAATGTCGCGGCGGTTAACGGTATCACCGCGCCCTATATTATTTACCCTGGTCAGAAAATCAATTTAGGTGAGAACGTTCCGCCGCGAGACGCCGGTCGCGCCGCTGTGATGCCTGCTCAGGTATCAGCGGCTGTTGATAAGACACCGCCTCTGTCCGCGTCGCTATCCCCACCCGCGTCAGGTGTCGTCGTGCCAGTAGCAGTAGCGGTGCCGGTTCCTGTCCCCGTCCCTGCTTCGTTAACAGAGAATCAGGCTAAGCCTGTTGTCGCTGAGCCAATTCCGATAGCGTTGCCCGTGCCGGCGGCCTCTCAGCGCAAGCCAAAGGTTTATGTGGGTGCCAAGGTTACGACCTGGCTCTGGCCTGCATCTGGGGCTGTCACGCGTCGATACTCGCAGAATGTACACAAGGGAATAGATATTGGCGGAAATCGGGGTGACCCGATTGTTGCCGTGGCCGCGGGTAAAGTCGTTTACGCGGGGACAGGCATTGTTGGGTTTGGCGAACTGCTTATCGTCAAGCATAACGACGTTTACCTCAGTGCCTACGGGCACAATGATCGCTTGCTGGTGAGTGAGGGTCAGGCGGTCAGCGCCGGAGAAATTATTGCTGAGAAGGGCAGCTCTGGCACTGACACGGTAAAACTGCATTTTGAGATACGCAAGGAAGGCAAGCCTGTTGATCCGCAAAAGGTGTTACCGCGGAGGTAGGGTGACGCAACATTGGCTCTGTGGGTACATAAACCGAAAAAGAGCTAAAATTAGTTTCCACAACGCTTTTGTCTATGATTGCAATCTGCAATTAACTTGCGTTATTGTTAAGGACAGTGTAGCACTACTGGTATCCCTCCAAAAAAAATAATGGGTTATCGATATGGCTGTGGATAGATCAAACGAAGGTTCGGAAGGAGGTTCGAAACCACGCACTTTTGCGAAGCTTTCTCCTGTTCTAGAGAAAGCCGTGTCCGTGATTGCTTTATCCGGTAACCCCGCACGTAAACAGCGATTTGATGGGCCTAAAGCAAAACCGTCAAATGGAGGCGTTGGTATCACTTCCGGTCAAGTATCGACTGATGCTGCCGACGTTGATTTTGAAACAGCCAAAGCAAAACCGCCGCATAAATTAGATCATTCATTTGATGCTACGCAGCTATATCTCAATGAAATAGGTTATACGCCTCTCCTCACCGCAGATGAAGAAAAGCATTATGCTCGCCTTGCGATCAATGGCGATGAGCCAAGTCGTCAGCGCATGATCGAAAGTAATTTACGTCTGGTGGTCAAAATCTCGCGGCGTTATTTTAATCGTGGACTTACCCTTTTGGATATTATTGAGGAGGGCAATCTGGGTTTGATAAGAGCGGTTGAAAAGTTTGATCCAGAGCTTGGTTTTCGCTTTTCTACCTATGCGACTTGGTGGATACGACAGACGATAGATCGGGCGATCATGAATCAGGCGCGTACGGTGCGATTGCCTATACACGTTGTCAAGGCGTTAAACGTTTATCTCCGTGCGGCGCGAGAACTCAGAAAAAAACTTGACCACGAACCGTCTGCAGAGGAAATCGCCAATCTGCTGGATTGTCCAGTTGCTGATGTGGAACGAATGCTGGGTCTCAACGAGCGTGTTGTGTCCATCGATGAGCCGTTTAGTAATGGTTCGGATGGCAGCATGGCCGATTCAATTGCTGATTCTCAGATGTCTGATCCTTCAGAGCTGTTGCAGCATAGTGATATAAAAGAACATATTATTGTCTGGTTGGAAGAGTTATCGTACAACCACAAGGAGGTCGTTTCGCGTCGCTTCGGCCTGCGCGGCTATGATATCAGTACGTTGGAGGAAGTGGGTCGCGAAATCGGATTGACCCGCGAGCGGGTGCGACAGATTCAGATTGAAGCGCTTGAGCAATTGCGCAGTATCATAGAAACGCACGGGCTTAATGGTGAGTCGCTTTTTAGCTAAACCGTAAAGTGCGTCACTTTCAATGGCCCTTAAAACCTAAGGCTCGACGCCTAGATGTGTTTCCCCTGACAGCTGCATGCATAGCATTGTTAGACTAATATTTTTTATGACGAGGCAATCTCGCGTTAATGGGTGCATGCTAAGCTCATGTGGGTATGCTGTGATTCTGGCAAAATATAGGTGGCATCTACTATGTCCGAAGATATTCCCAAGCAACTGAACTTACCGGATCTTAATCAGGTGGGTTTTGTGGTGCGTAATATGACGCAGGCAATCGCATTGTATGAGCCATTGTTTGGACCATTTTCCCGTATGGATCCTGCCCCAATGACTTATGACTATCGGGGAGTGCAAGAAGAGTGCGTGATACGCCTTGCCTTCGGAAAAAGTGGCGATGTGGAAATTGAACTGATTGAGTGGGTGTCTGGTGGTTGCCCGCACAAAGAATTTTTAGATGCCGGTAGAGAAGGCATGCATCATCTTCGCTTTATTGTCGACGATTTAGATAGTCAGGTTAAAGCCGCCGCTGCCTTGGACTTTGAGGTAATCTGGGGTAAGCGTTGGGGTGAGGGTCTGGCAGTGGCCTATTTGGAGCGGCAGGGCGATCCGTTGGTGCTAGAGTTTTTTGAAAACCATCAGGGCTGAGCCTGTTATTCGCTCAACGCTCTAATAAATTGCGGGTTATTGCGCTCTAGCGCTGCAGTAAAGCAAGCTTGTTCGGTTTGCCAGCCCATTCCTCTGAGTCGGGCAGGCCGTCTGTCATCTCGGTAATGCCGGGCCACACCTCTGCCAGCTCGGCATTCAGTTCCAGAAATACGGCCTGATCTTCTGGCAACTCGTCTTCGGAGAATATTGCATCTACCGGACACTCTGGCTCGCACAGCGCGCAATCAATACATTCGTCTGGGTGGATAACTAAAAAATTTGGACCCTCATAAAAGCAATCGACCGGACAGACTTCAACGCAGTCTGTGTGCTTGCAGTTGATGCAATCCTCTCCTACAACAAATGTCATTCCTGGCTAGCCTCTCTAAAAATAGTATCGTAACTACAGGGCGTTAGTTTACTCGCTGGAGGCTAAGAAATGAAGGCCTCTAAGACGATATTCTGCGGCTCTGCTCGAGTCCCCGAAAGCGGCAGTATGGCCGAATTTTGGATTGCTTGTGAGGCGCGATCAGTCCAAGTGAGTCTTCAGCTCATAGAGTGTGTCTAGAGCTTCGCGGGGAGTCAGGTCATCGACGTTTACCGCTTTTAGTAAGTCGATAACGGGGTGAGGCTGAGGCGAGCTAAATAGATCATCCTGGGCTCGAAAATCTGCATTGGCCTGCTGTTCCAGAATGGCACCATGTTCTAGTTCCAGCAGCTTTTCTTGCGCAGCCTGCAATACCGGGGCGGGAATCCCTGCGAGTTTTGCCACCTGCAATCCAAAGCTGCGGTTGGCCGGACCTTCCTGAATGTTATGCAGAAACACCACATGATCCTGATGTTCGGTAGCATCTAGATGCACATTGGCCATGGTCGGACACTGCTCCGGTAGGCTGGTAAGCTCAAAGTAATGGGTGGAAAATAGCGTAAACGCCCTTACGGAACGAGCCAACTGTACGGCGGCAGCCCAAGCCAGACTGAGACCGTCAAAGGTGCTAGTGCCGCGTCCCACTTCGTCCATCAGGACTAGACTGCGAGGGCTGGCATTATGCAGAATATTGGCGGTTTCGGTCATTTCCACCATGAACGTAGAGCGCCCTCCAGCCAGGTCATCGGAGGAGCCAATGCGTGTGAAGATACGGTCTAGTGGCCCCAGTTTCGCGGCGTTGGCGGGCACGTAACTGCCGATATGGGCGAGGAGGGCAATGACCGCATTCTGGCGCATATAGGTCGATTTTCCTCCCATATTGGGTCCGGTAATAAGCAGCATACGCCGCTGCTCATTGAGTAAAGTGTCGTTAGCGATAAATGGTTCTTGGAGCACCTGTTCTACCACCAGATGTCGTCCTGCGATGACTTCGAACACCTGCTCGTCACAAAATTGTGGTTGGCATAAATTGAGATTGTCCGCGCGCTCCGCCAGATTCGCTAATACGTCGATCTCGGCGACTGCGCAAGCGGTATTTTGTAAGGGCAATAATCGTTCATTAAGGCGCTCGAGCAGCTCATCATAGAGACCCTTCTCTCGCGCCAGCGCGCGACTTTTACTGGATAGGGCCTTATCCTCGAACTCCTTAAGCTCCGGGGTTATGAAACGCTCAGCATTTTTCAGCGTCTGACGACGAATATATTCCGCTGGTGCCTGATCAGATTGGGCTCGACTGATTTCAATGTAATAGCCATGCACGCGGTTATAGCCTACTTTTAACGTGCTGATGCCAGTGATCTGTCTTTCACGCTGCTCGATATCCAGTAAAAATTGTCCGGCATTGGTGCTGATCTGTCGCAGTTTATCGAGCTCTTGATCATACCCGTCGGCGATGACTCCGCCATCGCGTATCACAACGGGTGGATTCTCGATAATGGCACTGCTCAACAAGTCGCACATCGTTGGGTAGTCACCGGTCTGCGTGCTGAGTGAGCAAAGAAGGGGGGCATTAAGACAGGAAAGCTCTGCGCGCACCTTGGGTAATGCTTGCAGCGAGCTAAGCATTCGCGTCAGGTCTCTGGGGCGGGCCGAGCGCAGAGCGACACGCGTGAGAATGCGTTCCATGTCACCCACGGGCTTAAGGGCATTGCGCACAGGCTCATAAACAGCGTTTTCGCACAAGTCAGCAATGGCGCTATGGCGTTTACGCAGTATTGCTATGTCGGTTAGTGGCCGCTGTAGCCAGCGTCTAAGAAGCCGGCTGCCCATGGCGGTTGCGCAACTGTCCATGACTGACAATAGGGTATTGCTGTGACCTCCGGTCATGTTGAGGTCAATTTCAAGATTACGCCGCGTGGCGACGTCAAGAATGACACTTTCCTCTAAGTTTTCCTGTTGTATGGAGCGAATATGCGGCAGGTTACTGCGCTGCGTATCCTTCACATATTGCAGTAAGCAGCCAGCGGCACCAAGGGCCAGCTCGAGGTTGTCGCAACCGAAGCCCTGCAAATCGTGAGTCTGAAATTGGGTGTTAAGGGCGCGCTGGGCACTTTCTGGGTCGAACTCCCACGCCGGCTGGCTGCGAGCGCCCCGGCGTGCGGTGATGGCGGGGAGATAGATAGACTCGTGATACAGCGTTTCGGCAGGGTCTAGCCGCTGCAGTTCTCCCGTCAGGGCTTCCTCTCCACTGATCTCCAGCACCCGGAACCTCCCGGTACTGAGGTCTAGGTAGGCGATGCCATAACGCTCCTGATACTGCGAGATCGCCAGTAGCAGGTTATCGACTTTATCGTCTAGTAGTGCTTCGTCAGACAAGGTGCCGGGAGTGACTACCCGCACCACCTGGCGATCTACCGGTCCCTTGCTAGTGGCCGGATCGCCAATTTGCTCCACGATGGCGACCGATATGCCGGCCTTTACCAGCCTTGCTAGATAGTTCTCTGCAGCGTGATGCGGAACACCGCACATTGGAATCGGTTCACCGGCGGACGTTCCGCGAGCCGTGAGCGTGATATCGAGTAATTCCGCCGCCCGCTTCGCATCGTCAAAAAACAGTTCGTAAAAATCACCCATACGATAGAACAGTAGGTCCCGAGGGTGATTTGCCTTGATGCGCAGAAACTGCTGCATCATTGGCGTATGTGTAACATCTTGATTCAAAGCGGAATTATCTTTAGTTATCAGAGGGCTTGGATTTTCAGCGAGCTGCTATGATAAGCCAAACGTCGCTTAAGAACACGACTTCAAACACTTTTTCGTGACGTTACGCCGGCGGCTGTGACGAATATTCTGCAGAAAAAATCTACGGCAACGAATTCATCTATTCGTTGTGCGATATCGGCATAATTCGTCCACTGGGTGCCCTAGACTATCACTGGGCACTGCGCCAGTCATTTGCAATCAGTCGAAGGAGCAGCCTATCTTATCAACGGCTGATCACTTTGGTCATAGGCTGAATATCCCTTGCACTTGGGTCCCATGTGTGTCCGTAATAATATGATTCTCACCACGGGATGCTAAGGCAGATAAAAAAGGGAGATAGATTTGAGATGAGCGAAGAAGACGAAAAAAATACTGTAGAGGCGAAGCGCGAGGAAAGTTTGTCCGAGACGATCAAGGGAAAAGACTGGAAGAGAATTTTATTTGTCATACTGTTGTCGATAGCCCTATACCTTGAGGTTGTTTATGCAACGTTCTTATTGGTGTTGGTGAACGTTGCTCTATATTTTATTAAAGGAAGCGTCGACATACGAATCGTTAATATCTGTGACGCTCTGATCATGGTTGTCAACGGTACACTCCGTTATATCCTGTTTCGTACTGACGACAAGCCATGGCCTTTAAGCCCCTGGCCTGCCACAGAAGTGACCGCGAGTAATGCGACTGCTACTGCGCAGGCCGTGGCCGAGAAGCGTCAAGAAGAGGGGGGCGAAGAACCCAGTAAAGACTAGGGGTCTTGGCGCTCTCATTTCTTACTGTTACGTGCTCGCTTGGTGTCGCTCAGCAACATGGTCTCTATGTGGGCGATAAATGCGCCTGTCTTGCAGGGTCACTCAGGTGGTCAACCATTCTTTTGGGTCTGGCAAAAGCTAACAGACAACTCCCAGTGAGATCGATAAAAGACCTCACCTGCCGTGGCTATGTCGAGTGACATTCAAGCCAGCTTAAGGTCACATAAAGCCCGATATCTTCAGCAGCGCCCGCGATAAGGTTTAAACTCCGTAGGGTTCAGAAAGGGTATTACTCATTGTGCTATGCCCCAACATTTTTTTGTTGTGATCGGTTGATCACGCTCTATCGTATATAATGCTCAAATAAAAACGAAAAGGATCCCAAGTATGGCGTTGAAAATAGTGGTGTGGGGAACAGGTAATGTCGGGCGACCGGCGATTCGCGCTGTGATCTCACATCATGACCTCGATCTCGTTGGAGTGGTTGTTGCAAACAAGGAGAAAGTAGGCCTCGATGCTGGGCAGATCGCAGGCGTCGGAGCAACCGGCGTGATTGCCACAGACAACTGGCGCAGCGTGATAGAGGCAGGAGCGGATGCGGTCGTTTATACGGCTACAGCGGACACTCGCCCTGCCGAGGCGATGAGAGATCTGCTGGCCTGCCTCGAGGCTGGTATCAACGTAGTCTCCACCGCTTTTTATTCTTATCTAGACCCTGCCTCTACCCCGGAGGAGGCTCTGAAGCTTATTACCGATGTGTGCTCACGCAGTGGCGCTTCCTTGTTCGTATCCGGAATTGATCCGGGTTGGGTCATGGATATGCTTCCCGTTGTACTGAGCGGTGTGGTGTCGGGTATTCGCGAGATTCGCACTCGGGAAGTGTTTAACTATGCGCTCTACGATCAGCCACATGTGGTGCGAGAGGTGATCGGCTTTGGCGGCCCGATGGACACATTGCCAATGATGCTACATGACTTTGCGATTGAAATGGTCTGGGGTCCAATGGTGCGCCTGGTGGGAGATGCGCTAGACAAGCCGGTAGAAAAACTGGAAGTGAAGGTCGAGCGCCTCCCCCTGAAGCGGACGATAGAGGTTCCTGGTATGGGTACCTTTGAGGCGGGCACTCAGGGCGCGTTTCGATTTGAAGTGTTAGGATATCATGCGGATAAACCGCTTTATGCCCTTGAGCACATCACCCGCATTGACGATGAGTGTGCTCCAGACTGGCCTTATCCTCCCGAGGGGAGAGGCTGCCACCAAGTGATTATTAGTGGCGACCCCGACTTGCATGTTAGCGTGCATGGCGAGGATCACTACGAGCCCGGCGTGGCTGGCGGTGGTAACGCCTCCGCTGCCAACTGGGTGGTCAATGCTTTGCCCGGGGTATGCGCGGCGAGGCCCGGAGTAGTTACAATGCTCGATCTTCCTCGGATCACAGGCGCAGGACAACTGAATAATGGATAACATGACGATAAACGAAGAACCGGCAAAAACACCACCACCTCCTCCTGCTAAGTCACGCGCTATGCGTCTGACCAAGCTGGCATCAACACACGTCCTCGTATTTGTGGTCGCTCTTTCGTTATTCGCTGCCGCCGATAGCTGGAGCACGGTCACTGGGCTGGGTATCGCGACAGTGCTTTGCGTCGTGACCGGTGCGCTAGCCGGCATTACGATAACAACGCTGGTTCATGAGTGGTTTCACTATTTGGGCGCTCGCTATTCGGGTGCAGCGTACGATATTCCTGAAAAGCAGGGTCTGTTTCTCTACAACTGGGATTTTACCCACAACAGCGTGCGCCAGTTTCTGATGATGAGCGTTGCGGGCAGCGTCGGCGGGATCCTTGCTCTGAGCATACTGTGGACTTCCGTGCCCGCTGATAGCTGGGGTCGTGCCGCACTGCAGGGTGGCGCAATCGCCAGCGTGGTATTCGCCGCCTATATTGAGTGGCCAGTGATACGGCGTGTCCGTATCAGTCGTGATCCACTGGCACAAATGTCCAAAATTGATTTGCGAGTTTTGTCGCGCAGTTTTGCTGTATCGAGCATTGCGGGTGTCTTTGTGGCGCTGGTGTTAGTGGCCTGAGTCCTGTGTAAAAGTGTTACGGTGTTTGTCGTTGGCATGACGATTACACGATTACACGATTACACGATAAAGCGAGAGGGAGAATAGCGTGAGAAATAACGTAATTTTAAGGGGCGCAGCACTGCTGGCCGTAACAGCGTGGCTATTGAGTGGGGGACAGTTGGCCGTCGCTGGCGAAGATCCTGCACCGCGTATCCTCGTTACAGGAGCCGGTAGCATCGATATCGCCCCAGACATGGCACTGCTTCACCTGAGTGTCATGCGAGAAGCATCGACAGCGCGTGAAGCGCTGACCGCTAATTCTGCTGCCATGACCAAGGTGCTGGATGCGATGACCACTTTGGGTATTGCCAAGCGGGACCTGCAGACGTCCAGTGTCAACATTCAGCCCCGCTATACTCGTCCACCTAGGCAGAACTCAGGCGTTGCTGATGCTCCTAAGTTGGTAGGTTACACCGTGCGCAATGCGGTGACCGTTCGGGTGAGAGATATCAGTCGAGTGGGAGAGGTGCTCGATACGTCGGTGACACTGGGCGTCAATGACGGTGGCGGCATTCAATTCACCAATGAGGATCCTTCGGCGGCGATAACGCAGGCGCGAACAGAGGCTATGAAAGCGGCACTGGCCAAGGCCGAGACACTGGCAAAAGCGGCCGGTGTCAGTATAGGCAAGGTTCTGGAAATTTCTGAGCAGCAATCTAACTCACGGCCAATGCCCATGGCCAGGGTGGCGATGGATTACAAAGCAGAGTCAGTGCCCATTGCTGCAGGAGAAAACAGCTACAAGGTGACAGTCAATGTCACGCTCGCTATTAAGCAACAATAGACTGCATGGCGACGTACTCCGCGAAAATTAGAGGGTAGGATTAGTGCGATGCGTATAGGCATTTTTGCCGGAGCAACTCCAGAGACTAGTTTTGGACTCAAGGGCCTTGTGGCTTTCGCCCGTGATGTGGAAACGCGAGGCTTTGATACACTATGGTTGCCAAATATTTTCGGCATAGATGGTATCGGGGCCTGCGCCATTGCCGGCTGGGAAACGCAACGCATTGAGCTGGGTACGGCCGTAACACCAACTTATCCGCGACATCCCGCGGCGCTGGCACAGCAGGTCATGACGACGCAGCTGGCCTGTGGCGGTCGCTTTGCCTTGGGTATTGGTCTGTCACATCAGGTCGTGATCGAAGGCATGTACGGCCTATCCTATGACAAACCGGCGCGACATATGTCGGAGTACCTGCAGATTATTGCGCCGCTGTTGCACGGGCAAGGGGTGCAATTCGAGGGGGAGCAATTGACAGCTAAACTGGCTTTGGATATCCCCGATACACAGCCAGTACCGCTGTTGGTGGCAGCTCTCGGCCCTGCGATGCTCAAGCTGGCCGGTATCTGGGCTGATGGCACGAGCACGTGGATGACAGGCCCCAGGACCATTGAGGATTATATCGTCCCTAGTATTAGTGCTGCGGCTATCGAGGCTGGCAAACCACCGCCGCGTATTGTCTGTGGTCTGCCTATCTGTCTTACTGACGATGCCGATGGTGCGAGGGAGCACATTGGCAAGTCGCTGGAGATTTACGGCATGTTGCCGTCATACCGTGCCATGCTTGATCGCGAGGGTGTATCCGGCCCAGCGGAACTGGCAATAGTGGGTAACGAGGCCACACTGCGAGTTGAAATCGCTCGCTTACGCGATGTCGGAGTGACCGATTTTAACGCCGCGGTCATTACGGTGGGAGAGGGTAAGATGGCGACGACACTGGACTTTTTGCAATCTGAATTAGCCTAGCGCCACCCCAGATGTTGGGTATCACAGTGTGCCAATGTGTTGCTAAAAATATCGAGTTGTTGCCTAGGCCCCCTACTGAGTTGAGTATTTTTTTGCAGCACACCTGTGCGCCTTCTTCCGTTAACGGGCCTTGAGCAAGCACCGGACTGCTGCGTGGGTTTTGTGATTTCGTCTTATGTTGCGACGGGCGATCGAAGGCATCGTGTGCTTCATCATTTGTATTGGCGAGTGCGCAATGTCAGTGTCCTTTGCGCAACGGGAGCAACTACTGACACATGAAAAAATTTATTCTCTGGGGCCTAGGTGCGTCGCCTTACCAATTAAAAATGCAGTCCCTGCTGGACTTCACCGGACATGACTGGGAGCGCTGGCCGCAGCAGGCTGGCCGGAGGTCTGGCCTGTCTATGGCTCTGCGTCTGGCCGTGGCAAAGCACCGCGGCACAATCCAAAGGTTTCCTGCGATGTCTGCTGAGTTTGACGAATATCCTGCGGTACCCTTTTATACCAGTAATGGCACAAGTTTTTACTATGATTCGTCGTCGATGGCGCACCAGCTGGATCAGGATTCACAACGTCAGACGAGCTTGTTGATTCCGCAGGACCCTAGGTTGGCTTTTATTTGCCAATTGATCGACGAGGCCTTTGACGAATTTGGCCTATACATGGTCCATCACATGCGTTGGGTGGGGTCCGCCCAGACCACGCCTATGGGACAAATGACGGCCCGGGAATTCCGTCGGCTGTTGCCGCCGGGTGGCATATCGCTCCTTGCGCGTCGCTTATACCGGCGCCAAGTCGCACGCTGCCCCTACCTGTTCAGCGTAGCGCCCCGGGGCTACGATGCGGGTGTTGCGAGAGACAGAACGCCGCCCTCACGGCCTGGGTTTCCGCCGACGCACGCGCTGCTTGATGAGGCATGGCGTCGTTATCTGGCAGCCATGGAACACCTTTTGTCTAATCAGCCTTATCTGTTGGGGGGGCGCTTTACGCTGGCCGATGCCAGCGTCTACGGACAGCTGGGTATGAACCTAGTGGATCCGCAGGCTATTGCGCAGTTAGAGTTGTTGGCGCCACGGACCTTTCGCTGGCTGTGTGCCATTCGCGAAGGGCGGCAGAATGAGGGCTGCGGTGACTTAGCGCTGACGCCAAGCCTGGAACCGCTGCTGCGCATTATCATGAGTACGTTTGGCATGCTGATGCGGCAGAACGAAAAGGCCTATGAGCACGCTGTAGCCGATGGCGAAACTGTATTTAATGAGGCGGCGTTTGATCGTCATCGTGCGCTCTACGACGGACATCTACTGGGCTACCCGTTCCGCGCTGTTGCGAAAACCTTCCAAGTACGTGTCTGGCGCGAGCTGAAGGAAAGTTGGCAGGCGCTTGAGGCGCAGGACCGAGAGTCTTTGGAGCAGGAGCTATTGCCTGATGCGGGTATTGCGTTTAGCCGGCGCAGCGAGCTGTAACCCTAACTAATCGACCCTCTCCAAATCAATGTTGCGCCCCCGCGGAAGCGTAATGCACCTTGTTCGCTATGCGGAGCATGTAGCTGCTCTATACTTGAACCGTTGGTGGCCATGAGGATGTGATCGAAGATCTAGCGTTGCATATGGCTGAAGCGTAAGGGGAAATTAGTTGCATCAGTCGAGCCCCGTCATAACTTGCGCAATGTTGGTATACCCAACGGGTAGAGACACTATTTTAGCTGCCAGCCCGCACCAGAATTGACGAATTCACCTGCCGGAGTCTTCTCTATAGCTTTAATGCCTGCTCGTGCTTCCACCGCTTGCAGGCTGATGCTATTTTGATTGGCAATCTCTTGGTAATACACCTTGCGCTGACTGTTGATATCAGCGACTAGCGCGTTCACCTTCGTCGAGGGTTTGATCGCAGCGATATAGCCGGTAGTGGTTTCTCCCACCTGGCCCGTTGATTTCGCCTCGCTCAGATCTAGCGCATATGCCGGGAGCATCAATATGAATGATAGCGACATTACGCTGACTGCTTTCTTTAGTACGGTTTGGAATTGCATGCGGGTTTCCTCCTAGAATAGCTCGTTGTCTTCGGTGAAAAGATTGTCCAGTTCTTTGTCTACCTTGATACGTATTTCGTGTTCAATTTTGACGTTCAGGTTAATGGTGATCGGCTCCTTTGGTGCATTAACCTGCACGGTGGGTGTGCAGGCCGTTGCCAGACAAAACAGGCATGAGGCAAGAATTATTCGCATTGGGTGCTCCTTCGGCGACTGTGACTATTGGAACGAAAGCCGACGTTAAAGTTCATTTCAGACTATGCTCGATCTTCTGAACCAACGTATCACTTACGCGCAGGCTTTGTAACAGCGGGTCGATGTTTTGTTCGAGATTGATATTGAAATTAATCTCGCGACCCTCGAAGCGCTCGGGATTATTGCCGGCAAGGGACAAGCCCAGTAGCAGCGTACCAGTTTTTTTCAGTTCAACTTCGGTGCTGAGCAACTGATAGCGAAAATCACTGAGCACGTCCAGCGTCAGTGCGAGTTCCTTGCTGGTCTCCCCCAATGATTGACTTGCGGCGCTGGGGACATAATGGATGCTGCCGCCGGGTGGGAGCGCGCGCAGGTAGCCGTTTTCTATGGTCAGTCTCCCGTCGCTCACTGTGACAGGGAGCTCGCCTTCCAGTACTCCGCTAGCGCGAATATTTTCATCCTGTTGCAGAGCCACCAAATCCGCTAATTGCCACTGTCGCGCTCGCAGTGAAAGCACGTTTTCTGGTGCGCCGAAGTCCCAGGAGGCTGCCTCAGGCAGGCTGAGTGTTCCGTTAAACATCGTGGCGGAGAAGCCGTCTATGCGCAATGCGGGCTGGGCAATGGGTGTGGGCGTCGGCATACTGACCCGCGCATTTATGTCACGTACTTCCAGCCCGGTCTCTAACTTCTCCAGCGTTAGGCTAATGGGCTTATGCGTTTGCCATTTTTCTATACCACTCCACTGTGCTGCGAGAGCCAGATTTTCGAACTGCTGCACATCGACATTACCCGATAGCTGTTGAACGTTCAGTGTGGAGGTCTGCGTCCACTGCATCGGATCAAAATTTTCTGTTTGAATATTCGTGTCGAGCAGCAGGCTCCCGGAGCGCACTGCCATCTGTGAATTCATTAATTTAAAATGGCGCAGTAGTGGCGTTAGGGACGAGATAAAGTAGGGCAGATCCAGTGCGTTGACGCTGAGGTGGTGTTTGCCGCGTCCTGTAGTGATATCTACCGAGCCCTTGCCAGCCATTAAGATACTTTGTGATGTGTCGCCCAGCTCCAAGGTGTAAGTGCTCTCGTTGCGGCTACCCCGCTGCGTCAAAATAAGATTGAGTTGCGGCAACTGCTGATGGTGCAACCGTGTATTAATGCGGGTGTTAAATTCAGTTTTGAGCCTGAGGGGCGCGCCAGCGAATCCCCTGATTTTTAGCGCCAGCGCCTCAAGGTGTAGCTGAGTCTCAGCCTCTCCGAGGATTACGTCGACAGCAGCCAGCTGACCGTTCCATAGGTTGTCATCGGCCCAGACGATATTCAGTGACTGGGAACTCTTCAAGTTAAATGGAACGTGTCCTTTCAGGCGCAGCCACTGTTGGCTTTGTTTTGGCAATGCGAGTCTCGTCGTCGCCAGGTTACCGGTAACGTCGAACGGATTTGCAGTGACTTGCACCTGTCCTTTTTCAAGCATTACCGTGATATCAACTGTGCCTGCCAGATGCTCTATCGTTCCAAGATAATCCAGGCGCTCAATCGCTTTTAACAGAGTAAGCCGCGCAGTGAAGGGCGCTAGCGCCGCCCATCCCGATCCGAGTGGCAGATCTATTGTATTGAGGTGGCGTACACTCGCATTAAACTCGCCGGCTCCGACCAGTGCCAGTGGTTTAATATCGGATAGATCGAGGGGTGGATCTGTTGTCACGGCAAGAAGCCGTAGCCACGCCAGTAGGGGTTCATCATCCCAATTTCCCTGCAGTTGCCACTCCCACATATTCTCGTCAACGCGGCCCAACTGCGCGGACACCATGAAGATATCGCTGTCGCCGTTGTGCAGCGTTATTGCTGCCTCCAGCGCAGGGGTGTTGCCGTTGGTGCTCAGCAAAACGGCAAGGGTGCTATCGGCCACAACGCTGTGCAGGCGAAGTTTCAACTGACCCGCGATGTCCAAGCTACCACTGGCCGAAAGCGTGGGCAGTGCTGGCGATTGGTAGTGCAGAGCCATGTGCTTGATCTGCAGTATTTCCGCAGGAAGTTGGTCGATGGCTTGCTGTGGCAGAAGGCTTTCTAAATCCAGTGTTGCCGGGCTGGCATCGCCGGCGGATGAGGTTTTTTCTACTGAGAGATCCAACCTGTCGATTGAGGCAGATTGTATCTTGCCAGTGAATAGCCGGCGCCAGTCATACTGGAATTCGATGGATTGTAAGCTTGCGTTATAGACATAGCCTCCGTAGCTGCCTTGCAGCCATAGCTGGTCGAGTTTTACGCTGCTGGTGGAGAGTTGCACCTGCCCCAGCACTATATCGCTCACGCCATACTGCTGTGCGAACTGTCTGAGCTGCGGGTTCAATAGGAGGGAAAAGTTGTGGTAAACATAGAACCCCGCACCTACGAAGGCGAAGATCGCTAAGACAAGAAAGTAACGCAAAGGGCGAGGGCCAACCATCTACGCAGTGTAATCCACCCTCAGGCGAGAGTAACTCTGCATTTTCGCCACTCTTAGCCTGTAGCGGCCCTAGACAGGCTGTAACACCAAATAATGCGCTGGTGGCAGCATCTGTACATTCGACATAGCGACTACTGATTTTTCTGAGAGTTTTACCGCCATCCCTAGAGCAGACTATGTGTTCTCCAAATGGCAGGCTGGGGACGGGTAGCTATGAGGCGACGCCACCAATCCGGTCTGCTCTGTATCAAATACTGCGCTCGCCGGCATTCCTATCATTGATGCCATTATATTATCTGGGGCATATTTCTATACAAAGCCTGTTTTTACTGTTGCAGCATTTATACAGAGGTTCGCCTTGATTCTTCACTGATCAACGAGCTACAACCTAAAGTTAGCAGATTCTGCAAGTCTTTTGGCGCAAGTGGCTAGTTCAGTTCTCAATATCTCCCGGTAGGCTGTTTCTTTTATCCAATGTAGTGCGCAGCTTAAAAAAAGAAGGCTGATAACTGAACGTTTTAGCGATGTTTTTGTCGAAAGCTATAGTGACACGAATGTTGAATACCTAAGGCTAGTATAGCCTTGCACAATCACAATAAGTGCTGCGCAATTATCGAGAAGCACAGGGAGTGACATGAAACAGAGAAAAGAAAACGTCGACACGAAGTGCGGCATATGGAATATGGAATACGGAATATCGCGCATAGACGACGAGAAATATCGTGCGCATGCCTGGCGAGTGAGCTTGCGTAGACGCGGCATAACCCATGTGAAGAATTTCACGGACAGAAAATGTGGCGGCAACAAGCAGGCGTTGCGAGCAGCTAGGCAGTACCGCGATCAGTTTATTAGTGCTAACCCGCCCGTTACGCGCAAAGAGGTCTGCACTGTGCGCCGCTCAAACAACACGTCTGGAACAACAGGTGTATGCACCTATGCCAAGCGCTACCAATCGAGCAATGGTAGCGTGCGTGAGAACTGGTACTGGGAGGCGAGTTGGCCACTTGAGTGCGGAGAAAGTACCAAGATGCTTTTTTCTGTCAATACCTATGGGCAAGACATGGCGCGACAAATGGCTTTTAACGCAAGAAGAGAGGGGCTGGAGGCGGTTGAAGGCGTATTTTGGCGTTCTAAGCCCGGCGCTATGGTTGAGCTCAAGAGCGACCAGAAGAATAAAGTGTCGCCGAACCATCGAGTCGCGTAAAAGGAGGCTGCACTGGCAGCTTTGCAGATTCCGGTGACTACTCCCGCATCGTCAACACAGGAGTCGATAGCACCACGCTAAGAGAGTTGCGTGCGCTCCTATAATGGGCGGGCTTTTCCCTCTGCCCCTAAAACTGCACCAACTAAAACGAATTTTACGAAAAAACATCAAAAAAACCATTACCTACAACGTTTGCAGTACGGGTGCGCAACAGGCTGACGATTAAGTGACCTGTCGACTATTCAGGCGGGTTATTTTCATGCGCGCCAAACGACCGAATTTAGTTGCTTTTGGGTCTTGCAATCCTGTTTTAAACAACTGATTATATATACAGTAGTTTTGCCGACGGACAAAGAGCGTGCGTCGTCGATAGGGCCGGACTTATACCGGTAGACTAAACAAAAACTAGTTGAGTATTCGCATAATGAGAGAGGCCACTATGGACGCTAACAAAGGAAAAGCACTGGACGCAGCACTGAGCCAGATTGAACGACAGTTCG
>CAJXWP010000053.1 GCA_913062625.1 uncultured Haliea sp.
GGGTCTTTAATGCGCGCGACACTAAAAAGTACGCGCGAACGTGCATCGAAAACACCTTCAGTGTGGTGCAGGTAGGCGTTCCAGTGTTTTACTTGACCACCCATCTCAGTATATAAGTCGATAGGAGAGCCGGTTTGCATCGTGCCAAGCTCAGGTAACTCTAGGTACTCTAATTTATTTTGCGGTATTGGCAGGCGTACCTCTGCATAATCCACTGAGAAAAGGTCTGCTAGTGGCGTTCCTGCAGCTACGAACTGACCCAGCTCGCTGTGTTTTGTTCGAATCAATGCATCGTAAGGCGCCCTTATGATTGTGCGCTCCAAATTATCTTTGGCGGTGTTGAAATCGGCCTGTGCGGCCAGCATCTGTGAAAGGGCCTGGTCTAGCTGTGGTTTTCGCAGGTAGAGGTCTTTTGAGGCTTGACTGCGCTGCTTACCTTTTGATGTTCTCTTCCATTCCTGCTCCGCGACTTTTGCTCGGCCCGTTTCCTGCGCCAGATTGCTCTGTGCAGACTTCACTGACGCCTCAGCGCGCAGCAGATTAGTGTCGTAATCCCGAGGGTCAATCCGCAGCAAAACGTCCTCTTTAGACACGAATCCGCCGACGATAAAAGCGGGAGACACTTCGATAATGCGCCCGTTAACTTCTGAAAGAATAGAAGTCTCCCGCAGCGGCGTCACGGTGCCTTGTGCCTTAACTGGAATGCGCAGACTTTGCTTTACAATCTCGGCCACATCTACGGTAACCCGCTGTCTAACGGGTTCTTCAATACTTGTGGGAGGGCGGTTCAGATAAAGCAAGGTCGTGATCACGAACGCGCCCGCGAGCATGACAATCGAAAAGAAGACCTGTTTGTTTCTGGAGACCACTGTAGCTACCGTTAGAGTCCGTTGACAGAGGGCGCTAAAACGCGCTGGTACGGACATTGCATTACGTCAGAGATGTATTTAACCATAATTTAGGTCTGTATTAGTGTGAAATACTTGTAATTAAGTGGTTTAAGCAGGCCTACCCCTGCCAAGAGATGGCAGCGCCAGCCAGTGGTATAGTGTGTGCTAATTCGGCGATAAGAGATGCACTTCATGACAACATTGTTTCACAATCCGGCCGCTCTGCTAGGTGCGGTCGGACAGCACCTCGGTTACAGCAGCTGGGAAGCAATAGACCAGCAGCGTATCAACCAGTTTGCGGATGCCACGGGAGATCACCAGTGGATTCACGTGGACCCTGAAAAAGCGGCAGAAGGGCCTTTCGGTAAGACTATCGCACACGGCTACCTTACGCTGTCTATGGCGAATCTTTTTTTGCCACAGATTATGCAGGTAGATAATACTTCTATGGGGGTTAACTACGGCTGCGAAAAAGTACGTTTTCCTGCCGCCGTGCCGGTGGGAAGTCGCATTCGGGGTGGCGGCGAAATCATTAGCGCCGAAGAGGTGAAGGGGAGTGTGCAGGTCGTTGTGCGGATGACAATTGAGATTGAGAGCAGTGAACGCCCCGCATGTGTGCTCGACACAATCAGTCGGTTTTTCCCCTGAGCGGGCGTCACGGTGTTTATTTATGCAGCCACTGATCGCTGATTTGTTCACAGGAGACACTATATAGTGCTGGAAACGTGTAATCTTATAGGGCCAGTCTACCCGGCCGCCACAGTTGTTCTAGTACGTGATGGTGGGGTCGGTATCGAAGTGCTATTAGTGCAGCGTAACAAAGCGGTGCAGCACATGGGTGGAATGTGGGTATTTCCTGGCGGCAAGGTGGACGAGGTCGATTATCCTAGCGATCGAGATGAGTATCATGCGGCGGTAAACGCTGCCATTCGAGAGACTAGGGAAGAGGCGGGTCTGAATGTCACTGCGGAGCAGTTGGTGTACCTGTCACACTGGACAACGCCTGAAGGCGCGAAAAAACGTTTTGCGACCTGGTTTTTCCTGGCGATCTTAGACGACGAGCAGGAGGTTCAGGTGGACGGTGGTGAGATCAGCCTTCATCGCTGGGCGGCTCCCCGGGCAGCATTGGCCGAGTCGGCAGATTCGGTGCATCCGCTGCGCTTGATGCCGCCGACTTTTGTAAGTCTTACTGATATTGCCGACTGCCAAAGCTGTGCTCAGGCCAGACAGAGAATCGGTGGCCGCGACGCCATTGTTTATGAGCCGCGCATGGTTAGTGTTGAGGACGGTATTTGCTTTTTATATGCGGGTGATGCAGGTCATCAAGACTTGAACCCAGATACAAAAGGTGCGCGTCATCGTCTGTATATGGTGAACGATCAACTAGAATACATTCGACAATTGTGACCCCTACTGGAGAAAAATTGCGTGACTAAATCTAGCGTTAATCCGAGTATACGTCGACGGAGTTTGTTGACAGGTCTTGCTGCTACGGCTGCGGCCACAGTCACCGCAGGAGCTGCTGCGTTGCCACGGTCGGCAGTCAAGGCATGGGATATGAGCATCGACGTACTGGTTATTGGATCGGGGTCGGCAGGCGTTTGTGCGGCGATTGAGGCGCGGCAGGCGGGGGCTGAGGTCCTGCTCATTGAATCTCTGTCCCAATTGGGTGGCTCATCAGGGATGTCCGGTGGTGTGGTGTATGCGGGGGGCGGTACGGCCCTGCAAAAAGCTCTGAAAGTCGAGGACAGTGTTGAACAGATGTATCGCTTTGTGTCCCTGGCGGGTGATGTTCATCCTCCGCTGGACAAGATTGCCTTGTACTGTGAGGAAAGCCCTGCCCACTTCGATTGGCTGGTCGCGCAGGGTATTCCTTACACCCAAAAATTGACCCTTGCCAAGGGTCTCCCTATGGGCGACGAATCCTTGTATTTTTCCGGGACGGAACAGGCATGGCCAGCGCGAGAGTTGGCAACGCCAGCAATGCGGGGACATGTGCCAGGTGTGGTGGGTATGAATGGGGGTCGGCGCTTGATGGAGGCTCTATTATCCCGCGCTGAGTCGCTGGGCGTAAGCCTGCGTACTCGCGTTTCTGCTGACCGTCTTGTGACAGAGAGTGATGGCCGTATTGCCGGCGTGATAGTCACTATCGAAGGCGAGCCTCGTGCAATACGGGTCAAGCGTGGGGTTGTCCTCGCCTGCGGTGGGTTTATTCACAATCGGGAGATGCTCAAGCTTTACGCACCAAAGCTCTATGACTGCTCTGTCCCTTGGGGAAACGTCGATGATCAGGGCGATGGCATCAATATGGGAATCGCGGCTGGCGCGGCTGCCTTGCGTATGCATGAAGGTTTCGCTATTGCCCCGATATATCCGCCGGAAAATGTCATATCAGGCATCGTGGTCAATGCTTCTGGGCAACGGTTCATCTCGGAGGAGTCGTATCACGGCGTGTTGGGAGATGCCATTACTTACCATCAGAAGGGACAAGCCTGGCTGATTACGGATCAGGAAAGCAGTTACAACTTCCAGCAGGATAATTTTTTGCCGGTGGCAGAGGGGAGCAGTATCAACGCTATCGCCGCACAGCTAAATTTCCCCAGCGGTGCTCTTCAGCAGACGGTTGCCTATTACAACCAGCACGCGATCAATGGGGATGACCCTATGTTCCATAAAAGTCTTACCTATCTGCGCCCATTGCAAGGCGCGCCCTATAAAGCGTGGGACCTATCAGTGACGCAAGCCTTTTTCCCGGCACATACTTTCGGAGGGTTGCACACAGCGCTCGACGGAGAAGTTCTGAATAGTTTTGGGGATATTATCCCTGGGCTGTATGCAGCGGGGCGTAATACAGCGGGTATCCCGACAGCGCCTTATATCGCCAGCGGTCTGTCGGTAGGAGACTGTACTTTTTTTGGTCGCAGAGCTGGTCGGGCGGCAGCCGCAGCGAATGGAGATTTGGCATGAAACATGTATTGACGGTTGCCGCGCTCTGTTATGGCCTCTCGCTTGTAGCGAGCCCGATTGCGGCGCAGGCGCAGATGCCGTCTGGGGATGCTGAACGAGGAAGGCTAGAGTTTGGCGTCTGTCGGACCTGTCATTATGCCGAAGCAATTATGGGCCACAATAATGGCCCGAGTTTACACAGGATCTTTGGTAAGGTGGCCGGCAAACAGGAAGGTTTTAATTATTACTCTGACGAGTTTCAGTCTGCACAGTTTGTGTGGACGCCAGAACTTATGTTTGTGTGGCTAGAGAATCCTATGGCAATGTTTCCCGACTCGTCCATGATGAGTGCGGGGGTACCTGACCCGCAGAAGCGGGCGGATCTAATAGAGTTTCTTAAGGAAGCCTCTGTGCGTGAACCTTGATCCACGGGTTAGCGGGCTTATTTTTTAACGATCACCGAACTGCCGTGCCCAAATAACCCCTGATTGGCGGTAATGCCCACTTTAGCCCCTTTAACCTGACGATCGCCGGCCTGCCCGCGCAACTGCCAGGTGAGTTCACAGATCTGTGACAGGGCCTGAGCCGGCACCGCCTCGCCGAAACAAGCCAAGCCGCCGGAGACGTTGATAGGAATTTTACCGCCCAATGCCGTGTCACCGGCTCGTAATAGGGCTGCGGCCTCACCCCGTGGGGCCAGTTGTAGATCTTCGATCCAGTCCAGTTCCAGTGCGGTGGAAAGGTCGTAGACCTCCGCTAGACTGATATCTCGCGGGCCAATACCTGCCTCTTCATACGCCTTAATCGGCAGGCTAGCTCGGTAGGCGTGGGGTTCTACGCCCGCAGCGGCGGCAGAGTCAGTGGCAATGTCGGGCATTTCTACCACCCCACTTGCAAAGGTGGGTGTCACGGTGGAAATAGCCGCCACACGCGGTGCGTCGCCCTTGCCCATTTTTCGCGCGTATTCCAAGCTTGAGACGATCAGTGCTGCGCCGCCGTCGCTCGTGGCGCAAATGTCCATCAGCCGCAGGGGGTCTGCAACCATGGCTGACGCAGCAACATCCTCGGCGGTAAAACATTTACGATAGCGCGCCCGTGGGTTTTTGCTGCCCACCAGAGAGTTCTTGACCTTGACGGCGGCAAAATCCTCAAGTGTATCGCCGTAAAGGTCCATGCGACGTCGGGCGTAGAGGGCAAAATAGGTCGGGTTGGTGATGCCGAGATAGAAGCGCAGCCAATCGGGATCTTCAGGTCGATAGCCGCCCGCGGGTGCCAAAAATCCCTTTGGAGTTGTATCGGCACCTACGACGAGAGCCACTTCGCACTCACCAGATAAGATTTTATTGCGAGCTGCTGCTAGCGCCTGGGAACCCGATGCGCAGGCGGCATAGGATGTGTTGACCTCTGCCCCCTGCCAACCTAGCGCCTGAGCAAACGTAGCGCCCGCCACAAAGCCAGGATAGCCGCAGCGAATTGTGGCGCCGCCAGAGACAAACCTGACGTCCTGCCAAGGGACTCCGGCATCTGCTAGCGCTTCGCGCGCTGCCGCCACACCGTATTGCACGAAGTTGTGGCCCCATTTCCCCCAAGGGTGCATGCCGGCGCCCAGAATTGCGATTTCATTGGACATAATATTGTGCTCCAGATTCAGCGGGCGACTACTGTGCCAGCGGTTGCCACTTCCAGGTGACTTTGATGTCGTTGTCTGTTTCGTGCAGGGGCTCCAGTACAAGCTCCATCGGCATGCCGACTTTCAGCTCATCCACAGTGAGTCCTCCAATGACCTGTCCCAAAATCACCATCTGTTCTGTCTCGAGTTGGACTGCAGCAATGGCGTAGGGTACAAAAGGCTCATGCGCCACAAACGGCGCAGGGGGTTTATAGCAGGCGTTGGTATAGCTCCAGATGTGGCCCGTTCGACTGAGTTCCACTTCATCAAACTCTGTGCTTTCACAGTCTGGGTTTCTGCAATAGTCGCTCTGCTTAGGAAAAAAATAGGTGCCACAACCCTTGCACTGGGTGCCGATAAGGTGCGGTTTAGCGGTCATTGTATGCCAGCCTTCGACGGCAGGGACAAGAGGCTTTGAGCTCATACGTTAACTCCCTAGAAAAACGTAGCACAGGGTACTA
The DNA here is from genome assembly GCA_913062625.1 of uncultured Haliea sp. Classification (GTDB taxonomy): domain Bacteria; phylum Pseudomonadota; class Gammaproteobacteria; order Pseudomonadales; family Halieaceae; genus Marimicrobium. The sequence continues at coordinate 5,967 of CAJXWP010000053.1, forward strand.
CTGCCTAGCAGATACAGGCAAGGGTGTATTGACGTATTGCTGGAGCAGGTCGGATGAGTCTGCCATGGCAGACCTGTTGTTGCTTCTTAGAATCGAGCCTTTACTCTGCGGTCTGCTTTTGAAAAAAATACGCTCACAGGCCAGTCGATATCACGCCTAGACAGTCGACAGACAGCTCTATTATACTCGTGGTAACAACATATTTTGTTGCTGAAGTCGCCATTTCATTAAACTCGAGGCTCATACTATGAAGAACAAAAAAAAATACGGCAAGCACATACTCGTTGCGACATTTATCGCGAGCGTGACTATTCTTAGCGGGTGCAACACTGTAGCGGGTGTTGGTAAGGATGTTCAGGCGGCGGGCGAATCCACAACAAACGCCGCAGACAAGGTTAGCGACAAGCTTTAGCCGGCACCCGGTGGGTCCGCTAGCGTAGGCTGCATTAATACGTGTTGATGTGGATTGACGCATCTGCTGCGCAGCTCAAAACACAAATGCCTCGAGTCCTCTCTTGATCGAAGAAAACAAGTAGAAGAACTGCATTAGGCAGGCTTACCTTGGGTGTAGTTGCCTCAGCACAGTGCATGCTATGACGGCTTTGTTTAAAACTAGCGCCAGCGTTTGTTGACAGTGTGGGCGTGAATAACGAAAGGGAAGTGATTATGCGTACTTATGCAATGACAGGTGGTGCTACAGGCATTGGTGCTGAACTAAAGCGACAATTGCAGGACGGCGGACACACAGTGATTTCGGTAGATATCAAGGAGGGCGATATTATTGCTGACCTATCCACGGTGGACGGTCGTGAAACTGCCATCGGCGGCATACAGAGAATGGCACCCGACGGTTTAGATGGATTTATTCCCTGTGCGGGCTTGCCTCCGGTAGCGAAGCCATTATCTCTGATTGCGCAGGTCAATTACTTTGCGGTGGTGGCCACGGTGAAAGGATTGCGTGGTCTGTTGGAGAAGAAAAAGGGAAGCGTATTATTCGTTTCATCCAACTCAGCACCTATGGTCGCGGTCGAGGATTCCTTTGTACAGAATTGCTTGGCGGGTGACGAGGACGCGGCCTGTACCGAGATCGACGGGCGTGACGGGCACACAGCATATGCCGGCTCTAAAAGGGCTGTGACCGTGTGGATGCGCCGTCACGTCGTGGAATATGCTGCAGCCGGAGTGCGTATGAACGCTGTGGCACCTGGCATTACAATGACGCCACTGACTGACCGCGTGTTCGCGGATGCTGAGCTGGGCCCAGTAATGAAAGAGTTTGGTGATTCAGTGCCTGTGGGTCGTCCCGCGCAGCCAGTGGATATTGCCAATGTCATGCGATTTATGCTGAGCGATGAGGCCAGTTATCTCTGCGGCTCAGTATTTTTTGTTGATGGTGGATCTGACGCCATGATGCGCGCAGACGATTTCTGAAGTCTGACCGTGACTCAGCGCGAGTTGGCCCAGCTTAAAAGCCGAAATTCTAAAAATCGGTGAAGCGAGTGTCGCAGGTCGATCGTTGACAGCCAAAATGACGCGTCCTCTGCGGTCGATTGGCAGGGTTGCACTGCTATCGCTAAAGCGAGCAGCCTATCAATCCTTGCGGGTATATTTGGTTCTTGAGTGCGATGCACTGAGTGAGGAAATAGTTGTGACCTCGGAGCAGAAATGACAATGTCGACGTGCACATTGCTTCGAGGGCAAGCGTGTATTCCGGCGGCAGGGAATGCATGGGATGTTTATTGTTGTTGGTAAGTCTTTAGTTTAATAGCGATGGCCTACAATGACTTTGGTCTACTGAAGCGGCAAGGCCGGTGTGCTATTGGCAATAATGCTAGACGCCTTCTGGTAGATGTCTGCTACGGAAGTCTGGTTTCCCGCTTCCCGGCGTCTAGCAATCATGGTCATTGGGAAAAGAACATTATCGCTGTCCTGATAGCGCAGGGCTCGACTGCGGCCTACATCGTCTTCATACAGCACCCAATGCATGCCGTGTTCTGCTGCAAGGAGGTCGCCCATGATGACGCCCATGGCTTGCAATTCGAGGGCTTGGTCTGGCTGCACCAATTGTTTGTCCAGCATCGCTTGCAGTAATTCTAGGTCGCGGCTGCGGTCGCCGCTAAATCGTCGACCGAGGTTGGTCATGGCTAAATCTTGCATAATTTCGCGCTGCTGAGCCATAAATTGCCGGTCTACGTTGGTCAGGTCGCCCATGCGCGCCGGCTGTTGTGCCAGACTCCCGACCGAGCCCCAGCAGATCAAAAGTAAAAGCGCGAGTCTGATTGTTTTTGTCGATGCCATATAATGCTCTTTATTGCCTAATTTTTTGATGAAATTAACAGTAGCAGCTTTGCGTTCATTTTAACCCACAAGGTTGTCATCCTGCCGCCGTCATTTATAATGAGGCCCTTCAATCTGGGCGCTTGGGCCTACCCACAGACCATGATGCGGAGACAGCAAATGATTACCGGCAGTATCGTGGCTCTGGTTACCCCCATGCACGCCGACGGCAGCGTCGATTGGTCCGCTCTAGCGCAGCTTATGGATTTACATTTGGAAGCTGGCACAGCAGCTATTGGCGCAGTAGGCACCACGGGTGAGAGTTCCACGCTCGATGCGGCAGAGCATTGTGAGGTGATTAAGTACTGTGTGAAACACAGTAATGGCCGCATTCCCATAGTGGCAGGAACGGGCTCCAATTCCACGCGGGAGGCTATCTACTTTACCGAGGCAGCAGCAGGCGTTGGTGCGGACGCCTGCTTGTTGGTCACCCCCTATTATAATCGTCCAACTCAACGCGGACTCTATGAACATTTCAGGACTATTGCTGACGCTGTAGACATTCCCCAGATTCTTTACAACGTGCCCGGGCGCACTGCCGTCGATTTGGCCAATGATACGGTAGGCCGATTGGCAGAGCTGGATAACATTGTGGGGATCAAGGATGCGACAGGAGACATTGCGCGGGGCAAGGAGCTGATAAAGCGCTGTGGCGACGTGATTGCGATTTATTCAGGAGATGATGCTACAGCGATGGAGCTAATGCTTGCTGGTGGAAACGGCAATATTTCGGTCACCGCCAATGTGTCACCTCTGTTGATGTCGCAGTTGTGTGCGGCGGCGGTAGCGGGCGATCGAGAGCAAGCCGAGGCCATTAATCGTCGCCTGTCACCGCTGAACCATGCCCTATTTTTGGAGCCCAACCCCATACCCGTCAAGTGGGCGTTATGCCAGCGCGGCTTGATCGAAGAGGGCATACGTTTGCCTTTGACAACCCTGGATCAGCAGCATCATGCCCAGGTTCTTAAGGCCCTAGAAACAGTTGGAGTTTGATGGTGATGCAGATGAAGATGAGTAAAGCAATATTATTAAGTGGTCTGCTGCTTTCGAGTGCCGGTTGTGGGTCTATGTTTGGAGACCAAGGCTTGTTTCGGGATGGTTCTGAGGATTATAAAAAGGCGGTGGAGACGCCCACAGTTATTGTGCCCGCGGGGATTGATAGCGTGCCTTTGCGCGAGATTTATGTGATTCCAAAGATCGATGACAAGTTCCTGTCACAAGGAGAATTCGAGGTGCCCAAGCCGGTCCCTTTGTCCGCTGATAATGGGGCGGAAGTGGTTCGTTTACAAAAACTCGGCGACGAGAGTTGGGCCCTGATTAGTCTCGCGCCAGGTCAGGTGTGGCCTCAGGTGCGCAATTTTATGGCAGCCTCAGGGATGCAGATCGCCCTTGCCGATGCGCGTGCTGGGGTCATAGAATCTAACTGGCTGACAGTGGAAGGGCAGCCTCTAGCAAGCCGCTTTCAGTTTCGTATGGAGCAGGGTGTGCAGCGTGAGACAAGTGAGTTGCATGTGCTACAAATGCGGCAGACCGGCACGGTAACTGCGTGGCCTGCCAAATCTGATGATCCCGATCAAGCTTCTGAAATGTTGAGAGCAATCGCGCAGTTTCTAGCCGACAGTGCTGATTCCGCGCCGGTGTCAATGATTGCTGAGCAGGGAATTACCGCCAGTGGAAAAATTACCATGCAGGAAGCGCCAAATGGTTATGCTTTTTTACGACTTGACCTGCCCTTTAATCGAGCTTGGGCGTCTCTCGGTCGCGCGTTGGAAAAATCTTCGTTTGAAATTACTGATCGCGACCGCAGTAATGGAACCTACTATATCCGTTTTCTTGAGGGTGGTGCAGAAGATGAAGACGGATGGTGGGGCGATTTTTGGACCACTGCTGACGATGAAACTTTGTTTGATGAGGTGTTAGTCGTATTTATGAAAGCGCTGCCGACGGGGACGGCAATGACCATTTCTATTCAACCTCAGGATATTAGTGTTCCCTTCGACAAACGCAAAGCGCAGGAACTATTGTCCCTCATAAAGGGCAATATAAACTAACTCGTGCAGTCTGGAGCGAGGAACTAGCGAGTGCAATTCGCCTCTCTCGGATCGGGGAGTAAAGGCAATGCAACGCTGGTTCGGGTCGGAGATACTCTGGTCATGGTCGATTGCGGGTTTTCGGTGCGCGAAACCGTTCGGCGGATGTCACGTTTGTGCGTTGAACCCCGTCAGCTCGATGCCATACTGGTTACCCATGAGCACTCCGATCACAGTAGCGGTGTTGCGGCACTGTCGCGAAAATTCCAGATACCGGTGTACCTGACTCACGGTACCTTCAGCACCGGTCGTTGTGATGACAGTTTTGATCAGTGTTTATTTGACTGCGAAGATGATTTCAGTATTGGTAGTCTGTCGATCAAGGCAGTTGCCGTGCCCCATGACGCGGTGGAACCGTGTCAGTATCGTCTGAGTGGAGGAGGGTATACGCTGGGCATCCTCACTGATCTGGGCAGCATTACACCCCATGTGATTGATAATTTTCGTGACTGCCACGGGCTGCTGTTGGAATTCAATCATGATCTTCCCATGTTGATGGCAGGTCCTTATCCATCACATCTGAAGCAGCGGGTAGGTGGCGATTGGGGGCATCTCAACAACCAACAGGCAGTGGAGTTATTGGCTCAGATAAACCATGTGGAACTGCGTCATCTGGTGGTAGCGCATATCAGCGAAAAAAATAATAGCAGGCAGCTAGCAGAAAGCGCACTACTGGCGTTACTTGATTCGCTGGATGGTGTCATCTTTGCCGATCAGGTTGACGGTTTTGATTGGTTGGACCTGATGTAGAAAAAACCTTGCCGGGTTGCTCAGCGGCAGTGCTGTGGCAGTACCGTGGAGGCCACCTGAGTGAGGCTTCCTGGTTTTGGACACTGCAAGTTTGGATTGCCGGAAAGATCGAGGTCGCGAAGTCCGGCCAAGCCATAAAGCGGCACGGGGTCAATGATTTTATTATCATCAAGGTACACGGCCTCCAATGTTGTTATCTTGCTTAGCTCGACCAAATTGCGGACTTGGTTGGCCGATAGACGCAGCGCTTTTAGGCCCGTGAAGATAGAGAGTCCTTCGAGACTTTCGATGCCCGCAAAACTGCAGTCGAGGCTCATCAGCTGTGGCGCAGTCGTTACAGTCCCATCATTGATCGCCTGTTTCACGCAATCGTTCAAACCTGTGTCGGGTATCGCGTAGTCGCGAAAAAGCGGCGTTGGTGTGTAAACGATTTTATCGTTGACCTTGAAGTCGTATTCTTGACAGGCGCTAAGAATGAGGAATGCGGGCCCCACAAAACAACAGACTAAATGTCGTAACATGCTTGGCACTCCCATTGGTTTATCTGCGTCGGTAAAGTTTGCCGATTCAGTGCGTTTAGCGTAGCTCCCACGCCGACAGCTCTCTATAATGCCACTAGTTACGATCCACTTCACTATTTCTCAGACATTAAACTACGAGTACCGAGATGTCGATAACAAGCGACGCCAGCAGTCTATCACAGGAAGGTTTGGCGCTGCAGGCTGCTACGACCGCAGACGAGGTCTGTGCTGTCCAATTGGCACAGCGGCTTAGTTTGCCTGTACTGACGACGGGCATGGATCTTGTCCATTTCACGTCGGCAAAAGCCGTGTTGGTCGTTAGTGGTCAGGCACTGTATTTGCAGCAGACCGGGAGAGGGGCGCCGGGGCCTGTGGGGGTGAATTTCGGCAGTGCGGGGATGCGTCATCGCAGCCGCTCAGGCACCAGTGAGCTGCTGGGCAAGGCAGTAGGACATGGTAAAAAAATACCTTTGAGGGTATTGGACGCGACTGCTGGACTCGGCAGAGACGCCTTTATACTCGCTGATCTGGGTTGTGAGGTCGTTATGTGTGAGCGCGAGCCAGTCATTTTGCAGATGCTGCATTACGGCTTACAAAGCGCAGCTAGCAGTAGTGATATCTGGCTGTCCGGCGTTGTTCAACACATGCGCTTGTGTTCACAAGATGCACGATACCTTAGCGCGAAGGAGATTCAGGGTATGGATGTAATCTATTTAGACCCAATGTTTCCACAGCGTGCTAAAAGTGCCGCGGTAAAAAAGGAGATGGCTCTTTTTCAGATGCTACTGGAGCGCTCTGCAGATCCACAGGATGCAGATGCGTTATTAGTCTGGGCATTGCAGCAGAACACAGCCAGAGTGGTAGTGAAGCGCCCCTCTAAGGCACCGAACCTTGCGACATTGAAGCCGTCGCACTGCATCGAGGGAAAGTCAGTGCGTTATGATGTTTACGTGCACCGTAAATTGCTTTGAGCCGCGGGGACCAAGTGGTTTTTTTTACCGTATTATTGTTATATCGCTGGAGGAAGGGTCGCGTAGGCGGTCACCTTAAAAAAATTGGGAGATTTCATGTCTGAGCATAAAGTCACTGCGTTAGTTACGGGCGCTTCTGCGGGCCTGGGCGCTGAGTTTTGCCGTCAGTTGGCCCCGCTTTGTGATGTCATCATTGCAGTGGCACGCCGCAAGGAGAGGCTTGAGGCTCTAGCAAGTGAGCTGGCCGGTTCTGTGGAGGTGCACTGCCTGGAAGCAGACCTCGGGACAGTCGCCGGAGTGGCCACAACGATGGAAGCAATACGCCAGCAGGGTCCGGTCGACTACCTGGTTAATAATGCGGGTTTTAGCACCTTTGGTCATTTCGACCAGTTGTCGATTGAGGGTCAACGGGAAATGGTGAATCTGCACGTTGACGCTTGTATTACACTATGCCGGGCAGCGATCCCCTTTATGCGTGAGCTTGGTGGAGGCAAGATTATTAACGTGTCTTCAATGGGGACGTTTATTCCGAGCAAGGGGATGGCGGTTTATGGCGCATCCAAGGCCTTTCTCAACTACTACTCGCAGGCTTTGCAGGCCGAGCTGGCAGGTTCTGGGATTGAGGTGCAAGCGCTATGTCCAGGATTCACACGCACGGAATTCCACGATTCTATGGCAGAAGGTGGCTTCGATCGGAGCCGCATTCCAGATCAGATGTGGATGAATGCAGACGCCGTTGTCGCGGCCAGTCTCGCAGCGCTGGGTAATGGAAAGGTGCTCGTTGTGCCCGGCGATGATAATCTCGACTTCGCGCGAGCGGGCCTGCAACAGCAGTTAAACGATTTGAAGTAACAACCGCGTGAGAATGCCTTTGTAGATCGAGGCCAGGCGCGGCAGATCAGAGGCCAACACCCGTTCATCAATCTTGTGGATGGTCGCATTGACCGGCCCCACTTCCACTACTTGAGCTCCGGTAGGCGCGATAAAACGGCCATCAGACGTGCCCCCTGCAGTCGAGAGCTCAGGTGCCTTGCCTGTGACGTCCAATACGCTTGCTATAGCGGCATCCAGCAGCTTTCCGTTAGGAGTCAGAAATGGCTGCCCACTTAAGTTCCACTGGATAGCGTAATCAAGCCCGTGGGCTTGCAATATTGATGCCGTTCGCTGGCGCAGCTCATCATCGCTCACCTCGGTAGAAAAACGGAAGTTAAATACAACCTCTACTTCCCCCGGGATAATGTTGGTGACTCCGGTGCCTCCCTTGATGTTCGAAACTTGCATCGATGTGGGCGGAAAAAACGCATTGCCCTCATCCCATACTTCAGAGGTCAGCGCATGCAGGGCGGGAAGAAGGCGATGGATGGGGTTGTCTGCCAGATGTGGATATGCAATGTGCCCTTGCACACCGCGCACAGTCAGTGTCGCTCCGAGCGAGCCTCTGCGACCATTTTTAATGGCATCGCCTAACGTAGCAGAACTTGCAGGCTCTCCTACTACGCACCAGTCTATCGACTCGCCTCTGTCACGCAAATAATCCAAGACTTTGACCGTGCCATCGACGGCCGGGCCTTCTTCGTCCGACGTGATCAGAAAGCCAATCCGCCCTGGATGGTTGGGTTGCTCAGCTAAAAACTCTTCACATGCGATTAGCATGGCGGCAAGGCTGCCTTTCATGTCCGCACTTCCGCGACCAAAAAGTGTGCCGTCGATCACGGTAGGCTCAAAAGGGGGATTGCTCCAGCGGGTGGTCGATCCGGGAGGAACAACGTCAGTGTGCCCTGCAAAGACCAGCAGTGGACCCCGATCTCCATGCTCGGCCCAAAAATTACTGACGCCACCGAAGGGAAGTTCAGTGCAGTTGAAATTAAGCGCTTGCAGTCGTTCAATCATCAGCGCTTGGCATCCGGCATCCTCAGGGGTTACGGATGGCTTGCGGATCAGTTCGCAGCAAAGTTCCAGCGTTTTTTCCATGTTAAGTGTCTGTCCTTGGTCTCAATTGTGAGAGTGAAGTTCTTTGTTCAGTTCTACGGCATTGCGATTAGTCAGGCATTCTACGGCACCTGTGGTGGAGTTGCGACGAAATAGCAGGTCAGATTTTCCAGTGAGGTCCCGAGCTTTTACGGTTTCGACGGGCATGCCATTAGCGTCCAGCATAGCGACCTTCGTGCCGGCAGTGACAAACAGTCCGGCCTCCACGGTGCAACGATCACCCAGCGGGATACCAATGCCTGCGTTGGCGCCGATCAGACATTTTTCTCCTACGGATATTACAATATCTCCACCGCCAGACAGGGTGCCAATGGTGGAGCAGCCTCCCCCTAGATCGGACCCGCTGCCCACCACAACGCCCGCAGAGATACGCCCTTCGATCATACCTGGACCCTCGGTGCCCGCGTTAAAATTAACAAAGCCCTCATGCATGATGGTAGTGCCTTCTCCTAGGTAGGCCCCTAAGCGCACGCGAGCAGTATGGGCAATGCGGACCCCACCCGGGACCACATAATTTGTCATCTTCGGAAATTTGTCGATGCTACTGACCTCAAGTACCTCACCACGTAATCTTGCCGATAGTTGTCGCGCAGGCAATTCATTGAGATCTATCGCGCCTTCACTAGTCCAGGCGACATTAGGCAGTGCGCCAAACAGGCCTTCGAGGTTGGTGCCGTGTGGAGGTACCAGACGATGCGAGAGTAGTTGCAGTTTCAAATACGCCTCCGGCACATTGCGCGGTGGTAGATCTTCTCTAAGTAGGACTGCTACGGTGGGCCTGCCACTGTCGAGAAACTGTGCGGCGAGATTTGCATGATCGCTCGCGCCCGCTGTTTCCAGAGCTAGCTGCAGTTCCGTCAACTGTGCAAGGGTCAGGGTCTCATTGCTATCGCAATGTTCCAGTGCATCCGCCAGATGCTGTGTAGGATGCAAGATCGGTAGCGGGAAGAATATTTCCAGCCACTCTCCATTGCTATTATGGGTGCCGACGCCCAGTCCGAGGGCAAATGTACCATTTGTCATTCTAGTTCCACCATAAAGTAAGCACCCATTTAGAGGGTGCGTCGATTAAATATCTTCGCATAGTTCGCTGCGGAAAATCCTACAAACCGCTGTTGTCCGGTGTCCAGCAGAGGCCGCTTGATTAGCGTGGGGTGTGACAGGATCGCTTTGTGGGCATGCGTCTCGTCCATTGATATGCGGGCCTGTTCATCGAGCGCCTTCCAGCTTGTACTGCGCCTGTTTAGCAGATTTTGCCAGCCTAACTCCTCAATCCATGCCGCAACCGCGTCGGGGTCCAATCCGTCTTCCCGAAAATCATGATACTGGTACTCTATACGATGTGTATCCAGCCATTTTCGCGTTTTTTTAACGGTGTCGCAATTTTTGATGCCATAGAGTGTAATCACAGTAATACTCCCATGGGTGATGTATTGAGTGGTCGCGTAGCATAGCAAAGGCAGTCGCTGAGTTATAGCTGCCGTGTAATGCAACGAGTGTCTCTGATGCTCCGATCATGGAGGGTCACCGCAACGCTCAATTCAAGCCTTGACGGTTTTCTTTGGGTGTTTTCTCAGTGGATAGCAGCCCCGACATATTTCACAGACTCGCCCGTCGCAGCCGCGCGCCGAGCAATATTCACGGCCATAAAAAATGATCTGCAAATGAAGACGGTTCCAGTGCTTTTGTGGGAATAGCCGCTTCAAATCTCTCTCTGTCTGCACCACGTTTTTGCCGCTGGTGAGGCCCCAGCGCTGGCCCAGCCGGTGTATGTGGGTGTCCACGGGAAATGCCGCGACGCCAAAAGCCTGAGACATAACGACACTGGCCGTCTTGTGGCCGACACCGGGCAGGCGCTCGAGTGCTTCCATGTTGACAGGCACTTCGCCGGAATGTTCTTCAAGCAGTATTTCACTCAAGCGCTGGATGGCTTTCGATTTTTGTGGCGACAGGCCACAGGGCCGAATGATCGCTCTGATCTGTTCTGCACTTTTGGTCGCCATGTCTGCCGGATTGTCGGCGAGTTTGAACAGAGCGGGCGTTATTTTATTCACGCGTTCATCGGTACACTGGGCGCTGAGTAGCACTGCGATCAACAATGTGAAGGGGTCGCTATGATCCAATGGAACCGGTGTTTCTGGGTACAACTCCTGCAGGCGTTGAAGGATATAGGTGACGCGTTCAGCTTTGAGCATGTTACCGAGTCTAGCCGTATTTCAGGCGTTGAACGATGCGTTGGGCTGCTTCGACGCAGTCCTCGATGCTGGCTACCAGTGCCATACGGACCCTGTTTCCTCCGGGGTTGATGCCATCCGACTCTCTAGCGAGAAAGCGGCCTGGTAATACGATGACGTTCTCCCCAGCGTAGAGTTGACGGGCGAATTCAGTGTCGCTGACGGGTGTTTGTGGCCATAGGTAAAAGCCTGCTTCAGGCAACGCCACGGGGAGATGGCCTTCTAGTTCGGCCAATACGGCCGCAAACTTATCACGGTATTGCTGTCGGTTGGCTTTAACATGGTGTTCATCGCTCCAAGCGGCAATGCTGCCAAGCTGGTGATGTATCGGCATAGCACAACCGTGGTAGGTTCGGTACTGCAGGAAACCACGGAGTATTCGTGCATCCCCGGCCACAAAACCCGAACGGAGGCCGGGTAGATTGGAGCGCTTGGACAGGCTGTGAAAGACAACGCAGTTGCGAAAGTCGTCATTGCCCATTGCGACGCAGGCCTGCAGAAGCCCTGGCGGTGGAGATTCTTCATCAAAATAAATTTCTGAGTAGCATTCATCGCAAGCGATGACAAAGTTGTGTTCTTGAGCAAGTCGTATGACCTGCTGGAGTTGTTCAAGCGGCATGAGCGCGCCGGTAGGATTTCCGGGATTACATAAATAGAGCAGCTGGCATTGCTGCCACTGTTGTTCTGTCACACGGGTGAAGTCAGGCAACAGTCCGGACTCTTCGGTGCAGTTGATAAAGTGTGGAGTGGCCCCTGCCAGCAACGCTGCCCCTTCGTAAATCTGATAAAATGGATTGGGGCTCATTACTAGCGCCGCTGGGCTTGCAGTGACGACTGCTTGGGCGAAAGAAAATAATGCTTCGCGAGTTCCGCTTACAGGGAGGACTTGGGTGTCGGGATCAATATCAGGTAAACCGTAGCGACGCTTTAACCAAAGGGCAATTGTGGTTCGTAGTTCGGGCAGTCCGGCACTTGAGGGGTAGTTGGCAATGCGGTGGAGGTTATCTGATATTGTTTTGAGAACGAAGGCCGGCGACTCATGCTGCGGTTCGCCAATAGACAATGCAATACGGGTCCTTTCGGCGGGCGGTGTTAGGTCACTAAATAGCTGATCCAGCTTAGCAAAAGGGTAGGGTTCAAGATGCTGCAGATAAGGATTCATAGGGTTTCAGTTTGCAGCCTGTTCGTCGAGTTCGTCGCAAATGGCGCGTTGTAATGCGTTGCACAGTTTCGGGTCTGTGAGAGCTTGTTGTTGATCATCTGTAATGAAAAATACGTCTTCTACTCGCTCTCCCAAGGTTTGGATTTTAGCTGCTTGCAGCTCGACATTGAATGATACGAAAATTCTACCGAGGCGCGCCAGCAGGCCAGGCCTATCGGGAGTAGACACCTCCAATACAGAGACGTTCTTTATCTCGTCTAAGGACATACTGGTCTCGGTGGGGACAACGAAGGATTTCATTTTCCTAGGAGTGTGCCGTTTGGGGTGCGTTAACTCTTCGGAGATATTGGCTAGGTTTTTGCTTAGGTATTCCTTGACGTGTGCCAGTCGAGGTCCATCTTCCGCGATGGGTTGGGCATCGGAATCGAGAACGAAGAACGTGTCCAGACTCATGCCATCGTTAGCATTATATATCCTGGCGTCATGTACGCTTAAATCAAGATGCTCGAGGCTGGCACAGATGCTGGAGAAAAGCTTGGTGTTACTGCGGGCATGAATAAAAATTTGTGTGGTGTTGGCAACGCTGGATTCTACGCTATTGCGGGCCAGCACCAGTGGGACGTCGCTTTGCAAATGGCCCGCGATAGCCTCGGTATGCCATGCGATATCTTCACTTCGTTCTCTGAGAAAGTAATCTTCCGTACGGCCTTGCCATAACTCGGCGAGTTCATCCAATGTAAATCCGCGGCCCTCCAGTATCTCCGCAGATGCTTCACGAACCTTAGCCACTACGTCCTCTTTGTCGAGGGGGTTGTCCAACCCCCGGCGCAGGGCCCGTCTTGTTTCCGTGTACAGCTGACGCAGCAGGCTGCCGCGCCAGGCATTCCACAAGGTCGGGTTGGTGCCGTTAATATCGGCCACGGTGAGCGTGAGTAGATAGTCCAAATGCTCTTCGTCGCCGACATGTTCAGCGAATTGCTGAATGACCTCCGGATCTGAAATATCCTTGCGTTGCGACACGGCTGACATGAGCAAGTGGTTGCGCACCAGCCACACGACCAAATCGGTATCCTTCTGATCCAGTTCGTGCTCTCGGCAAAAGCGTTCGGCATCTACTGCGCCCAACTCTGAATGATCGCCGCCACGGCCTTTGCCGATATCGTGGTAGAGTGCGGCAATATACAGCAACTCAATTTTCCGCAGTCGCCTCGCTACTCGACTGGACACTGGAAATCTGTCCTCAGCATCAGGAACTCTGAAGCGCCGTGTATTCTTGATCACTTCCAGGGTATGAGCATCAACCGTATACGTGTGGAATAGGTCGTGTTGCATTTGCCCCATGATGCGGCCGAATTCAGGCAGGTAGTCGCCTAGGACTCCATAGCGTGTCATGCGGCGCAGTTGCGATGTCAATTCATGGGGGCTGCGCAAAATTTTCAGGAAGGTTTTTTTGTTGTGCTTGTCAGCCCTAAAAGCGTCATCTATTAACGATAGGCTGTCACGGATCAGGCGTATGGTAGGCGCGGCTATGCCGGTAATTTCTGTATGCGTGCCACACAACAAGAATACCTCCAGCAGCGCTTGGGGGTGCTGGCTAAAAAGATCGCTGCTGCTGGCCTCGATATAGCCGTTGCGAACATGGAAACGGTCGTTAAGGGTGCTAATGTCATCTTCCATATTCTGGCGCAAGATTGCCTGATCAAAGTTCTGGATCAAAACTTCATTCAGTTGCCCAAGGGCCAAGGCCCACCGATAGTAAGTTTGCATGAATTGTTCTACTGCCAACTTGTCGCCGTCTTTTAAGCCCCATAGAGCTGCAATTTCACGCTGGTGGTCGAACAGCAGTCGGTCCTCTTCGCGGTGTGTAATCATGTGCAGTGCATAGCGCACCTGCCACATAAAATCTCGTCCCGTAGTGAGAATGGCCATCTCTTCAGGGTTCAGAAATTCTTCGGCTGTGATCTTCTCCAGCGACTCTACGCCAAAGTGGCGTTCGGCAATCCAGCCGATGATCTGTAGGTCACGCAAACCTCCCGGGGAGCTTTTAACGTTCGGTTCCAGGTTATACTCGGTATCTGCGAACTTGGTGTGTCGGGTCGTTTGTTCTTGCAGCTTGGCCTGAAAAAAATCCTGACTTGACCACATTTTGTCTGGACCGGTTAGTGTGCGCACCTGTTGCATTAGATGTTCGGGGCCGCGGATAATGCGGGCCTCCATCAGATTAGTCAGTATAGTGATGTCGCCCGCGGCCTGCTCGACACAATCGGCCACGTCGCGGACGCTGTGTCCAATGTTGAGCCCAATATCCCACAGTAGGGTCAGGAATTTAGAGAGCACATCCTTGCAGTCTTCGCCGTTGCTCCCAAGCAGGAATAGCAGATCTACGTCCGAGTGCGGATGCAGCTCGCCACGTCCGTAGCCGCCCACCGCTACCATGGCCAATTCTGACGGCTCCCAATTTTGACGGTCCCATAAAATACCCAGCAATGTGTCAATGAACATAGCTCGCTGGCGAATCAGATCCCTCGCTTGAGCTCCTTGACGGAATTGCTGGTGCAGGTATTGTGTGGTGTTGGCGATTGCTGCTTTGCAGCATTGGATTTCATTTTCGTTATCGAGCTGTGCTTTGAAGAGGGCCGCATCGAACATGTCCGCGGGTAAGCGCGCGGGTGCGTTCATCGTGCGGCCAATCTCGCTTCGTTGCTGCGACGCGTCAATACCTCACAGCCATCCTCGGTAACACACAAAGTATGTTCCCACTGGGCTGACAATCGACCGTCTTGCGTAGTCACTGTCCATCCATCGGACTTATTTAAGCGTGTATCCTTCTTGCCTGCATTGATCATGGGCTCGATAGTGAATGTCATTCCGGGTTCGAGTACCAGTCCGGTACCCTTGCGCCCATAGTGCAGGACCTGTGGCTCTTCGTGAAACACCTTGCCGATACCGTGACCGCAATATTCTCTAACAACTGAATAATAGTTTTTTTCCGCATATTGCTGGATAACGTGCCCAATATCTCCGAGTGTTGTGCCCGGTTTAACCAGTTCGATCGCTTTGTAGAGGCATTCTTGAGTAACGTCTATTAACCGACTGGCATGGGGGGCCACTTCACCTACCTGTACCATAATGCTGGTGTCACCGTGGTATTCATCCTTGATGACGGTGACGTCAATGTTGACGATATCGCCATTTTTTAACTTTTTTGTATCAGAAGGAATACCGTGACAGACCACATCGTTGATCGAGGTGCAGATGGAGCGCGGAAATCCGTGGTAGTCTAAAGGCGCGGGAATAGCGTGCTGGACCTGAGTAATATGCTCATGGCAAATGCGGTCCAGTTCACCAGTGGTAACACCCACCTGAACGTGCGGCAAAATCATTTCTAGAGTTTCTGCGGCGAGGCGACCCGCGATGCGCATTTTATCTATCTCATCCGCTGTTTTAATTGATGCGCTCATCGTTAACCTATTGATTTACATTAAAAAAAAGTTTTAAACCCGCGTCAAAGCCACGCTTCAGCGTCGCTATTCTACCCTATTCGAAGGGCGAATAAGTAATGCGGTGGCATCGCAGTAGGGCAAAGCTCTTTTATCCACGGCCTCGTTGTGGTATAAAACGCGCCTCTTTTCGGGGGTTCAGCCGTTTAAACCACATGGTTTAGGCGAGGATCACGGGCGAAGAGAAAGTAAAAAGAAACCTAAACGTCGCACACATATCAACACCTGTACCAGGGTGCCGTCTGTCCTCAAGGGCTCAGTGGGTTTGGTTGCAGGGATATGTGGAGGATTAACCCATACAAGGTAATTATTATGTCTCAAGTGCAAGTTAGTATGCGC
>CAJXWP010000054.1 GCA_913062625.1 uncultured Haliea sp.
CGTGAAGCACCCAGCAACCCTCCGCACAGTGTCGCTGCGACGACAAATGGTACCGTCGCCAATGCTGAGCTACTCAATCCAGCACTGGCAATAATTGCCATCCCAAGTGCCAGCGCGCGACGTCCATCGGGCATTTCGGAGAATCGTAAGCCTAACAAGAGGCACAATGGCAGGCCGATAGTGACTAGCAAGGCTTTACCCTGATAGAGGCGGACGAACGCAAAGTTCCCGAATTCTCGGTGCGAATCGCCGAGCGCAATGATCAGAACAAACCATGCAAGTACAACTGAAAATGCATATTGAGGTACCAAATACTGAGCCAACCTCCAGTGGACCAGTGCCGCTATGCCGCCAAAGATCGGTGCCAGTATCAAATAGTAGAAGATCTTATGATCCACTCCAAATGCGTCACTTAACGCTGCCACCAGCAACTCGTAAGTGTGAAATCGGTAGATTGGCGACTCTAACGGGACGTTAGGGTCCTGCCACAAGCCAGAATGTGAAAACAACGGCTCAAAAGGAAAATCCATCGCTGTGACGACAAAATTGAGATACTGTGCATCGTCTGGATCGACCCGGTGAGTTATTGCCACCAACAGCATGCCAAGCAGAATCAAAGCGGCTATGCCGGCCCTTTGAAAACTCGATCTTGAACCCGGTAATTCGTTAACGATAGCGGCTGAAGTTGAGACGATGCGAAAGACCAAAATCGAGGCACATAGCAACATTAACCAGACTGACCAATAAGGAATATCGAGAGTACGCAGCGTCACCACGGATAAAGCCGATACAAGTAGCGCCCAGACGACCCCCAAATTACCGCTAGAGGTCAAGGGTGGCGTGGTCACCTCTCCGATGTGACCCACATTGGCAGTCACAAACTTGCCCATACACAGTACTCCGATACCCAGTCCGACAATCAAGGGCGCGAAACTCCACATCTTTAAGTCTGAGAAGCTTGATTCTAAGAGTACTATTACATAGCAAAAGACGGTCCAACTTCCAAGCAAGCCGACGCCTAGAAATAAAATACTATCTCCAAAAGATCGATTCATACTGCTTCAGAACCTCCTAGTATTCTGCTTTGAATCATCAGCAGGCACAATTTACGGCTCATTATGGCCATAAAAAATCACGGGGTATAGAAGCATGCCTTGGAGTAGAAAACTAACCTTAGCAGGCTATCCGGCACGCATCGGGAAACCGCATTCATTACGCCGAATTCCACACAAACAGCAACTCGTCTACATGAACTTCTGTAGACTTAGGGGTGCGCGAGTTGGCACTTAACCGTTGCAATAGCCCCTCTTCAGTGACAAGACGCGCAAGTTGCTTCTCAAGATCAACAGAAGAACCTGATTCAAAAAGCAGACCATTCTCATCGTTTTTAATTACCGCCGAGAGCCCCGGCAGATCTGACGCGACAACGGGGCAACGTGACGCCTGCGCAGAATAAATGACCAAGGGGGTATTCTCGTACCAAAGAGAAGGGACAACCAGCACATCTATACCGCTGAATACTTTCGCGATTTCCGAATTAGGAAAGGTTCCACAAAGCTCAATCGATTGATTTTCCTCTGCACACACCTGCAATGAAGTTGCGTAATCCTGGTCTTCCTCGGAGCAGCCATAAACCTTCAACGTGGCCCCTGAGGCAGGCAACATTTTAAAAGCTTCGACAAGGATGTGGCATCCTTTATGGAAAGCCAGCGTACCAATAAAACCTACTCGCAGAGGTCCTACATGACTTGAGCGACAATCACTTTGCTCGACCGACGTTACGTCAACGCCAAATGCTGACTCCGTAATCAAATCAGACTTGACGCCATACCGAACAAGAAATTCCTTCATAAATTTATTTGGTACAATAAGTCCGTCTAATTGATTCAGTCGAGAGACATTTACAGGCAAACGTTTTGCAATTGCTACCACTTCCTTACTTTGCGGGTATGCAGGTAAAACGCCATTCTTGGTAAGACGAACCAGCAGATCGACACTCGCATCTGGCAGAGTTTCAGAAACCTTACCAATCAGTCGCCCTTGTGTACTTTGAACAAAGTGCTTAACGCAGTTTCCTGAATGTGCAGTGGGCCCACTACAAAGACTTCCGTCGCCAAGCAAAAGCTGACTTGTTGGGCAAATAGTCCAGAAATCTGTAGGCGTCATAAACCGCGGTATCCCCGCATGAACTGCACGCTCAATCAATCCAGTGCCCAATCGGTTGAGATGGAAAAAATGGACCAGGTTCGGACTGAAACTCTCTAGAATACGGTCAAAATAATCCGCCGCGAGACGGTTATCATACCCAATCTCGACCTTCGACACCTGCCCACCCATAGCGGTGTAGGCATGATGAAACCGATAGACGTGAATCCCTTCGAAATCATACTCGTCGAACCGATCCTCGTCGTTCAGTTTTGCGCTATCGGGGTATCCCGCCAAGACATGCACCACATGCCCACGTTTCATCAATTCACGCGCTACAGAATAAGCTAAAATTTCTGTACCCGCTGCAAACTGTGGGAAGAATTGATGGACAGTGAGTAGAATTCTCATAACAATATAAGCGCAGAATTAGCCGGCCACACGTGCCAATTCTCGCCTCATCCACTCCGCAGTCCGGCCAATGCCTTCTGCCATGGAAACGCGAGGTGTCCAGTCCAACTCACTCCGCGCCAACTCGTTGCAAAGTACATTAACAGGCACGTCAAAGGAGCGGCCCGCTAAATAACGGCGCTCAATAGATTGACCAAGAACGTCTTCAATCCTGCCAATCAAGTCGTTCAAGCTGGTGCCAACACCGGAGCTTACATTGAACAATCGCTGCTCCCCGGAATATTCCAGTGCCGTACTAAAAGCTTCGGCGACGTCACTCACATGGATATAGTCGCGTGTGACACTACCATCTCCCCAGATCTCGATAGGAATGCCTTTTATCGCATGGTGCAGGAACACCCCGACAGCGCCTTGAGCAGTCTCAAGGCGCTGTCTCTCGCCATACGGGTTAGCAACCCGCAGCGTTATGGCCTTGATGCCATGAAGCCGCTCATAGATCTGCAAGTACTTTTCTATCGCAAGCTTGGTGATACCATAAGATACAACTGGGTTTGTGGGATGATTTTCATCAACCGGCAAATAAAGCGGATTGCCGTAGACCGTGCCGCCAGACGAGATGAACACGATACTAGGAACACGGTGGGTCACCATGGCGTTAAGAATATGCAACGAGCCGACAACATTACTCTGCACGTCAAAAATCGGATCATCGTTGGAGCTCTTGGGTAAAGTAGTCGAGACCATATGCAGCACAGCATCAACCCCCTGTATTGCGTCACTCACATCGTGCATGCTGGAAATATCGCCAGCTACCCATTCAACCTCGTCTATACCCGTGAATTCTCGATAGGGTTGAACCCTTGGACGTTCAAAAATTCTGAGTGAGTGACCCTCGGCTAACAAGCGATCAGCTATCGCTGAACCAATAAATCCGCCGCCGCCGAATATCACAACTCTCATCAAAACCTCTTTATAAAAAAGTGCGCGTAATTACTTCTTCTCAATTATGCCTGACTCTGCTTTCCAAATCGCCTCAGGACATGTCTTGCGATAGACTGCAATAATTGATTTCGGATAAGTTTTCGACCCAGCCAGGTTTGGCTCAGGACGATAGCCAACTTTGCTGCCGCTTGAGTTTCCAACGATGTTGTTAGCAATTCAGAATCAGCTGTAGGATCTTGTGGCTCACCATTCCAAAGCCAATCCATCGCCGTACCAAGGCGCCTACACTCAATTGCCTGCGCCGCCAATTCACAGCCAAATTGAGTAGTAATAGCGCTTCTGGGATTGTTCACGCGAAACGTATGTGCCTCGTCCAGGATTAAAAGGAATCGATCAATCATGCCTTTCCAAGACAACTTTGACGCGGCAATGGTCTGGCACTGATTTGACATCTGCTGTAATACCCCAGGATGACCTAACAATCGATGTAATGCATCCACATACTCCGGCAGTTCATTATCACCGCGTGGAATCAGGATACCTATATCTGGGCTAACAATTTCGCCTTGTCCCCCGACCTGTGCAACAACGGGCACACACCCCGACGCTATTGCTTCAAGCAGCGCAATGGAGATCCCCTCATATTCTGATGGCATTAACAATACATCGGCTGCAGCAATAATCTCGAGCCATTGCTGGTGCGCTATCGAACCAAGCATTGTAACGCAGTCTGTCAACTGGTATTCACCAATCAACTTTTCAAATTGATGTTTAAGTTCACCGTCACCGATGATCAAGGCTCGAAACTCCAAGCCTCGGTCATGCACACCTTTCAGAATGTCAGCCAGCAAAATCGGCCGTTTCTGTTCACAAATGCGCCCGGCGAAAACGATTAATGGCACATCTACGGGCACACCCTGCGCTTCTCGCATGCGATACCTTTCATCCTCAGTGGCTCGCGCTGCACGGACGCCAGTGTACATTACCTTTATTCGTTCGCCATCTGCACCGTGTCCCTGCATCCACTCAGACAAATTCTCTGTGGTTGTTATATTCAGATCAAGCATGTCCTGATAGCCTACCCCAAACCTGGGATGGCCCCCGCTCATCCAATGAGTCTCCTCAACATGGCACATGTCAACAAATGCCACATCAGGTGAAACCGCTCTCAAATAGGGAAGGAACTGGTAGCCGAGAGTGCTTCCGGTTATGACCACCGTATCAATTTGCCGAGACTGGATCAGGTACGCCAAAAATCTGGGATAGTCCGATACAGCAAGAAAGTTTGGCAAAATAAATATGTCCGGCGTGAAACGACTAAACTCATGCTCCCAACGATGATCTGCAGCCAATGTGGCACAGACAGTGATATCGCAACCACTTGATGTCATGCCTTCAATCAAATCAAGATTAACTCGATCAGCGCCTCCCGTTACCATCCACGGCACGATGAACATAATCCGACGGATTTTCGAATTCTCCCCTATTGGGTTACATACGAGGGCCTGAGTGTCGATGGCCTCATAGGGCTCTGGTTGACGTCTGGACGGCTGGGGAAAGTTATTCTCTAAACCCTCATATTTGCGATGCATTAACCTTTCGAACTTAAGGTTAGTGCTATCCGTTTTCATAATCTGCGCAAAACGACCATTGCCTCTCTTGCGATACCATTGTAAGAATTCAGGGATTGTATATCCCCAGTGCCCGGCTTTTGCCATGGCCAACCAAAAGTCCCAATCTTCATGGCCAAACCGGATTGATTCGTCAAAACCGCCACAGTCCGAGTAGGCCGCGCGACGAATCACTGAAATAGGTGGCCCACTATTGGCCCGCAAATACGCCCTGCCTCTTTCAAATCCAACAGCCCATAAGTACTCTTCGTCGCCAAAGACAACACTGTAGGCATTGCAAAATGCAAACTCCGGATTTGAATCGAGGAACCAAACGCATTTCTCAAGGTACGTCGGCTCGAGCAAGTCGTCACTATCAAGTAAACAAACATACCGGCCAACGGTGTTACGAAATGACGTATTTCGTGCTGCCGATGGGCCTGCGTTAGGTTGAAAAATAGTCTTTATACGGTCATCTTGTGCTGCAAGGTCGGCCAGTCGCTGCACCGACTCCTGATCTGAAGAACCATCGTCAACAATCACCCATTCCCAGTTTTGTAGCGATTGCGCCTGTAAGGATAAGAACGTTTCAGTAAAAAAAGCTTCTGTGTCGTAATACGGAGTAATAATTGAGGCATCAATTTCCCCGCCGGGGGAAGTAGCACATATATAATTTCGCGCAACGGTTCGTCTACCAGGCGAATCGCTAAAGTCAGGAGAAGAATAGTTCAAAGCCATTTACGATCTGTCCTTGACGGCATACCTAACTCTTCGTCGCAACGAACCAGGCGCGAGCGCCAGCCGGATGACCTTCGACCGTAACTTGTGAATTCAATGGATTGCGACTATCACAGTCTGCTTTTAACGGCATGCGCACATCCTTGAATCCGCTAGACCTAAGCATACCCATAAGGCACTCAGCACCGAAAATCCACCAGTAGGTCTCGTCACCCCAAAATGCACCTTCGATAAACTGGGAACGGGTAGATACCTCAGAAAGAACATGTGTCTCCATCAACAACGTTGCCCCTGGCCGCATTATTGAAGCCAGCTTCTCAATCAGGAGCACAGGTTCCTTGACGTGATATATCAGACCCTGACAGTTCACGAAATCAAATCCGGAAAAATACCGAGGGTCAAGATCTTCCCAGCCCAAGTTCACAAAGCTAACACCCGGCACGTCGTAAACCGCGTTGAGGAAACAAGCTTGATGATAGAAACCATGAGGCTCCAGACCAACGGCCTCGACTGCGCCCAAGGCACTCATCAGAAATGTATCGTAGCCAGCATTGCAGCCAATGTCGAGCACCCGTGACCCAGCAATGTGGGGTAATACCCCAGCCGCTTGATACGCCCCTAGCTTTCCACGACAATCCCACGCACTTGCCGTTACTCGATTTCGCGGAAGCGGAAATGGTCCCTGCAAGAAAAGCCCAAGGTGAGGCAATATTTCCTCCACAAACAATTGCCTTGAGTCGTCCTCCCCCTCAAGGTGTTTCCTGAACTGTGAGTCAGTCTCCCCGTATTCTACCTTTGCAGTTTCTATAGGCCGATCCGGGTTAATCGTCTCATAGGTTGTACGAAATTTTGCAAATTCATCTTTGCTAAACCCTTTAAGAAATACTTCTTGTCTATAGGACATTGAATGACTCCGTGTTTGTATTACTCAAAATGCGCTGAGAACCTTTATGGCATAGCTCCTATTGTCATAGTATTTTATTTTTACATAATAAATTTACCAGCCGCATTCCCCAGTGGCTGCGTATTTTGTGTAACTTGGCTTCGAGCGTAGCAACCGATTGCTGACTGTGAACTGCGGACTGCTCCCAGGCATCGCGTTGCGATGTCAGCCACGCGGCACCTTTCAGCTGGTCTTGCACTTGTGCTTGCAACGCCGCAATCAACTGCTCTCGTCCGGCTATCGCAACTATCTTCTGCTCTTGATAACCAATAAAGCTCAAGGCAGGAGAAAGGACAACCAATTCTTGGGAGAGAGCCTCAAAAGCCCTCTTAATCTCAGCACCATCCAATAAGACACTGTCATTAGCCAGCCTCACCAACCAGTCGTATGCTGTGACCACCTGCGGTGGCACGGCAGGATAACGCTCCAGGTCATGCATTGTAAAATGCGTGTGGCGCAGCCCAACCTCCAAGAACTCGCTCTCGAAGGCAACAAGAGCCACAGGCTCTGGCGCAGTCGCCCCGAGCGCTTTCGCCACTCGCAATAATTGTAACTCCGGGTTTTCAAGCAATTGGTCGTAGTCGACAACCACTCGCTTTGCATTCATAGTGCCTGATATTGCAGGTATAAGATGCTCGAGCCAAAGATAAAAGGTTATCCCTGCCTCAAAACCGCTACGCTTGTAAAGAGACTCAACAATGCTCATTGGATTTCGTGTGGCAATCACATAACGCACATCACAACCAACACGCACGAAAACAGGCTGCCAGAACGGCAGTAATCTGGCTGTTCGCGGATCTTTAAAACCCCAGAGAGCATTTTTTTTACACTTCTCACTTACCAACTTCTCTGCCTTAAGCTCTAGGGATTTGATTCTGGATGTGCTCGGCATCTGCCAATCAATTAATCCGAGCCGATCAACAGAAGAACCAAGATACTCAAGAAGTTCTTCATTTATAGCGAGGAAATCGTTATCTTCCCAGAACCCTTTCGGGTTATCAATTGCAGCTGGATAGAGGTTGTCGCCAAGCCTAACTCCGAGGACTTCCAAGCCTCGAGCAACAGCACTGGTGCCGCTCCGGTGCATTCCCAATACAACAATCAACTTACTGTTCTTCATTTTTCGTGTTTCACTAACCCTGTGGTTACTGAAGCTCAACCTCCGGATAACAACCAAAATCAACTATGCCCGTCGCGATATTTTCTGTATCTGGCAACACCCTGAACGTGGCGGCATCGACCAGTCGGTGCAGGTAAGTCATAGTGCCATCCATATCACCAAGAACACCTGCATTCGTAAAATAAACACCGGGGTTAAGGGCACAAATGAAGCGGAATTCGACCCGGTAGCTTGCGCCAGAATCAACATATACCAAACTACTTTTGGGGGAAGCCGCCGATTCAGCACCACCCAACTCAACACCAGAAATGGTCCTGATTAGCATAGCAAAGCGTACATTTATAGCGCTCCGAAAGAACTGCACTGCATAAGCATAACGGTAGGTATTTCCGCGAATCAGATTATTCACTTGCTTGCCGTCTAACGTCAGTATCACTGGGGCACTGATATGCGCACCATGGGACTGGAACTCGATGGTACTTTTTGACTGAAGGTTGGGATCGAAGCATTCCAGTTTTTCTGGTGTAGTTTCAATTAAGGATGAATGCTCCCTCGAATCGATCGAGCTTTGCGTGATATTTGAGTCGTCCGACTGGAAAATCTGATCCCGAAGAGCCTGACCTGTTTCCGAGGGTGCATACAGGAGTTTTTGATAGCTACCGACAATTTTCTTTGGCAGCCCACTAGCCAACTTCTCGCCCGCATCGAAGAGAATCGCTCGATCACAGAGTTCAACGATTTGCGCACCCGAGTGCGAGACGAACAAAATTGTTGACCCACTAGCTCGAATGGCCTCAATACGAGAAAAGCATTTGCGCTGAAAAAGCTCATCACCCACGGAGAGTGCTTCGTCAATAATCAAAATTTCCGGGTCAACATTAATGGCCACTGCAAACGCCAATCTCATCGCCATGCCACTGGAATAAGTCTTGACTGGCTGCTCAATGAATACTCCGATATCGGCAAATGCTACTATACCGTCAAAGCGCTTATCGATTTCATCGCGTCTGAGACCAAGCACAGCGCAGTTCATGTAAACGTTTTCACGTCCGGAAAATTCAGGGTTAAACCCCGAACCGAGTTCCAACAAAGCGGCAATTCGGCCGTTGGTTTGAATGTTGCCAAAGGAGGGGTTCAGCGTGCCGCAGATCATTTGCAGCAAAGTCGATTTACCTGATCCGTTGCGCCCAATTATGCCGACAGTTTCACCTTTTTTCACCTCAAAGGAGACATTTTGCAACGCCCAGAACTCGCTAAAATATTGCTTGGGCGTATAACCAGCGAAACGCTGGAGGCGAGGAAGAACAAATTGCTTAAGCCGGTCACCCGGAGCGTCATAAATCTCATATCGTTTACTGAGATTTGAGACACTGATAGCGATGTCATCAGAGGACATCAGCAAAACCCTTTCTGGTTTTTTGAAACCAAGCAAAACCAGCCGAGGCGACTGCGGTTGCGGCGAAAGTATAGACGCCCAAGCCGGCCCAGTCCGGCATGTGACCCAGAATCAATACTTTTCGAGCTTCTTCGATTATAAAGGTCAGTGGGTTCGCCATAATCCAAGGGCGTATTTCTTCCGGCAGGGCAGTAATCGGGTAAAAAATCGGTGCCAGAAATAACATAACTGTAGTGATGATGCCGACGGTTTGACCCACGTCGCGCAGGAATACACCCAAGGATGCAAGCATCCAGGCAACACCAAGCGTGAGAATCACTAACGGCATCAGCACAAAAGGAATAAAAATCGCGGTCCACTGCAAATAGCCGTTAAAAAGAACAAACGCGATCAGCAGTACAATCAGACTGATGGAGGCATGGAAGAGCGCTGCACCCATGGTAATGACAGGCAACACATGCAACGGAAACACCACTTTTTTGACATAATTGACATTCGATAGAATCAACCCAGGTGCACGATTTAGCACTTCGGCAAATAAGCCATGCACGATCATGCCAACAAACAACACTAGGGCGAACTGAGTTTTACTCTCATCTCCATCAGTACCCCAACGGGCCTTAAACACCACAGAAAATACAAAAGTGTAGACGGCGAGCATCAATATAGGCGTCAAAAATGACCAGACCAGACCCAGAACAGAGCCTTTGTATCTCCCCACTACCTCTCTGCGGGTCATCTGCAGGATGAGTTGGCGATTGCTCCAGAGACTTTTGATCATCGCTATGAGGGATGTAGGTTGGCCCGCATGAGGATTAACAGCCGCTGCTGGCTTAGTCATGCTCGGTGGCTCTCGACATCGAAAATTACGCTATACACAACGCACATCAGCCTGTCCTTTGAATATTTGACCCGGTGTAAGTCGTCAGCACCTTTTCAGCAAAGCGCTTAGCAGTTTAAGAGGTGCGTATGCCAACCTAGTTCCATGCTTTATATTAATATAGTTTACGTCTCTATGCTAAATTGTTCTCCTTAATAATTCTTCGTTTTTCCAGCATTTCGGTGCTGGCAACTTTAACACCGAAATCAAGCGTTAACCTGTCTCATCCGCGCTCTGTCCTAGCACCGACGCTTTCTAACGGCACCGCAGCTGGCTTTTCTAAATTTAATCCAATTATTTCTGTGGTTTATGAACACAAAGGCAGATATTGAAGGAGCATTTGGTCGGTGTAGGAGGATTCGAACCTCCGACCCCTTCGTCCCGAACGAAGTGCGCTACCAGGCTGCGCCACACACCGATACATGTAGTTATCTATCATACCAAGCAGGGAAAGTATGGCCAATAGCACGCATAGCAACCAAAATCCGGCCCAACGCGGAAAAATTTCGCCAAGGATACTCAGGATCGCCACCA
Source organism: uncultured Haliea sp. (assembly GCA_913062625.1). GTDB lineage: Bacteria > Pseudomonadota > Gammaproteobacteria > Pseudomonadales > Halieaceae > Marimicrobium. Next base: position 10,720 of record CAJXWP010000054.1, read on the forward strand.
CACGCATCAGCATGAACAGTGTCCCCAAGGCGTTGCAATACGCCAATTTTTAAAGCAACCTTTGCGCTTTATGCCTTGTGAGTCACATCACCTGAGAGAGCGCACGAAAAATACATGGCAATCAATTTTAGAACGTATGGCAGTCGCACTGTATCAGCGTTAGTGGTTAATTTACTGCTGTCCGCATGTTCCGATATGTTGTCTGGACATATCACTCACGATGAAAAATTACGCTCAGCGTCCATCCCGCTAGGACAGTTTTTGGTGCGCTATCAAGCCACTGATGCGAGCTTACCGGCACTTAAGATCACTCATAATAAGTCTGAAAATAAAGTCCTGTGGCAAACCGTGCCTGGCGAAAGTTTCGTTATGGGTGGCAAAGGCAAAGAGACTATTCACGAGGTTAAAGGTTCTTTTTTTATTGATGACGAGACTCAGGATCTCTGTGAGGATCAAACGGTTTCTCGCCTAACCGTCATCAATGATGCGCTAGTCATCCGCGGCGATCTAGCCTGTCAATCAGGCAAGTCTATTGGCTATGTGTTTACGCTTAAGCCGCATTCCAGCAATCAGTTATCTTTCTCGGCTGAATTAGACGATACATCGTATAACCGCATCTACTTAAATTACGCTTCAGAAAAAGACGAAAGCTTTTATGGCTTTGGCGAGCAATTTACCTATTTTGATCAAAAAGGTAAAAAGCTGCCGATTTTTATTATGGAGCAAGGCATAGGGCGAGGATCTCAGCCATTTACTTTGCTCGTCGACATCAATGCAAGTGCGGGCGGCAAGTGGCATACATCGTATGCGGGTGTGCCGCACTACATGACCAGCAAAATGCGATCACTATTTTTAGAAACCTCGGAGTACTCGTCCTTTGATATGACAGCAGACAATCAGGTACAAGTCGCCTTGTTTTCTCATTCGATAAAGGGCCGGATTATTAATGGCGATACACCATTAGCGTTAATAGAAGAATATACAACGTATTCGGGCCGCATGCGTGAGCTACCTGACTGGATTCATGACGGTGCGATTCTAGGCATGCAAGGGGGGACAGAAAAAGTCATGGCCCGCTATCAGCGAATGAAAGATAAGAAGGGTGCGGTGGCGGGCTTATGGCTACAAGACTGGGTAGGTCAGCGTAAAACGTCATTCGGTAAGCAGCTTTGGTGGAATTGGGAGCTGGATAATAATCGCTATGAAAATTGGAGCAACATGTTGGCCGGTTTAAAAAAGGATGATGTCCATGTTTTGACTTACATCAACCCTTTTTTTGCGCAGGTTGATGACAAGCCTCATGTAAAAAGAAATCAGTTTAGCGAATTACTTGAAGAAGGCTTCCTTGTTCAAACACAGAATGGAGAACCTTACTTAATTGAAAACACCAGTTTTTCAGCGGGCTTAATTGACCTCTCAAACCCCGAAGCCAGAAGCTGGATTAAGCAAGTGATTAAAGACGAGTTGATCGCCAGTGGTGCGTCAGGCTGGATGGCCGATTTCGGTGAGGCGCTTCCCTATGATGCAAAATTACACAGCGGAACGCCTGTTAAATCACATAACCGATACGCTGAAGAATGGCAGCAGGTCAACCGCGAGGCCATAGACGAGGCAGGACGCAGTGATGATATTGTGTTCTTCAGTCGCTCTGGCTATACAAAAAGTCCTGGCTTGACCACGTTGTTTTGGCTGGGAGACCAACTGGTAACGTGGGACAAGTATGATGGCATTAAAACGGCAGTCACGGGTTTACTGTCCAGCGGGCTTTCCGGTTATTCGTTAAATCATAGTGATATTGGTGGTTATACCACCGTACCGTCACCCGCAAGTTGGTTGATCGGTCATCGTTATCGTTCTAAGGAATTAATGCAGCGATGGACTGAACTGAATGCCTTCACCACCATTTTCAGAACCCACGAAGGCAACCGCCCAGAGGCTAACCATCAATTCAATACTGACGAAGAAACTCTTGATCATTTTGCTCGATTCGCCAACATCTATAAAGCGTGGGGCGGTTATCGCAAGCAGCTAGTAAAAGAAGCCGCACAAAAAGGCTATCCTGTTGTAAGGCATCCGTGGGTGCATTACCCAAATGATGCCGCCGTAAGATTATTAGACTATCAATTTATGGTTGGAGCTGACTTTATGGTGGCGCCCGTACTCGACCCCGAGACGTCATCAGTAGATGTCTATTTGCCAAAGGGAGACTGGACCCATTTGTTTACGGGTGAGGTATACAGACACACTCAGGGCAAATCGATTACGGTTGCAGCGCCTATTGGAACACCCGCCGTTTTTTATAAAACAGGGTCGAAGCCAGGTGAGCGATTTAGGCAGAGCTTGCTAGAGAATGGCTTGATTGAGTCATAGACGTTATCCGATTAGAAGGCCAAACAGCGCAGCAACACTGCTACCTAATAGGCCCCCGCCCAGCGCGCCAAAAACTGACTAAAAATACTCAGGGCCGTTACCACCACTATCAACATGAGTATCAGTCGCATGGGGCGGAACGGTTTGCGTTCCACAGAATTAATGCCACGACTAACAAAGTCGTCGACCTTTTTCTGGTCCTCAGGGTAGAGGCTGTTGCCGTAACTGCGGTCAGCTTGGTCGGAAGTTTCTTCAGTCATAATATTTAAGCGCACGTAATGTTACAAGAAAAAGAGAATATCCTTATTCTCTTCTCTTAGTCCCAAAAAGTCATCCAACTCAAGGCAACTATCTCTCCCTAAAGCTGAAACATTTCCTCGCGCATCTCCATCAAGTTGTCTGCACCTGCCAGCATAGTGACCTTTAATGACTCGGTACGTGGCAACAGACGCTCGTAATAAAAACGAGCTGTCATAACTTTTGCCTCGTAAAAAGACATATCACCTTCGCCTGTGGCTATTTTCTGTTTTGCTAATACAGCCATTCGCGCCCAAAAATACGCCAGCGTCACGTATCCACTGTACATCAGGTAATCGACTGCACCAGCACCGGCATTATCGGGGTTAGCCATCGCCTGCTCGCCGAGTTTCATCGACAGATCCAACCATTCCTGCGTATGCGCCTGAAGTGGCGTTACAAATTCAGCATATTCTGCCGCGTCGTGCTCTTCACAAAACTGATCGATCATCCCGGTGAAACCCATTAACAACTTGCCGCCGGTAGCCAACACCTTGCGACCCACCAGGTCTAACGCCTGAATACCCGTGGTACCTTCGTAAAGCATAGCGATGCGGGCATCACGCACAATTTGCTCCATGCCCCACTCACGAATAAAGCCGTGTCCGCCATAAACCTGTACACCGAGATTAGCCGATTCAAAACCCACCTCGGTCACAAACGCTTTTCCGATAGGCGTCAGCAGCGCCATAAGATCATCGGCTATCTTGGCGTCTTCCTCACTACCCTTTGCGACGATATCGCCCTGCTGTGCGAGGAAATACAGGAATGCTCGACTGCCCTCAGCAAAAGCCTTCTGCGTCAGCAACATCCGCCGTACATCCGGATGAACAATGATTGGGTCTGCGGGGCCATCAGGGTTTTTGGGGCCCGTCAAAGAACGCATGGCGAGCCGCTCTTTGGCATAGCTGAGCGCACCTTGAAATGACAGCTCAGCATGGGCCAAGCCCTGCACCGCCGTGCCAATGCGAGCGGTATTCATAAAAGTGAACATGGCGTTTAGCCCACGGTTAGGTGGACCAATCAGAAACCCTTTAGCGCCGTCGAAGTTGAGCACGCAGGTGGCATTTCCGTGGATGCCCATCTTCTTTTCAATCGATGCACAGTTGACAGCGTTACGCTCGCCCACACTGCCGTCGTCATTGACATTGCACCTGGGCACAATAAACAGGGAGATGCCCTTGGTGCCTGGGGGCGCATCCGGCAGCCGTGCAAGTACAATATGCACAATATTGTCAGCCATGTCGTGCTCACCAGCGCTGATAAAAATCTTGGTACCGGTGATGGCATAAGAGCCGTCTGCCTGCGGCTCTGCCTTAGTGCGCAGCAAGCCGAGGTCGGAGCCGCACTGGGATTCCGTCAGACACATAGTGCCTGTCCACTCACCAGAGACGAGCTTGGTCAGATACTTCGCTTTTTGCTCAGCATCGCCGTGCTCGGCAACGGTGTCTACCGCGCCATGGCTTAAGCCAGGATACATAACCCAAGCCCAATCCGCTGTTCCCGCAAGCTCGCTCACAATGATCCCCAGGAGCGTGGGCATGCCTTGACCTCCATGCTGTGGGTCTGCGCTCAGCGCCGGCCAGCCATTATCGACGTATTGACGATAGGCTTCTTTGTACCCGGCAGGGGTAGTGACACACTCAGGATTCCACTGGCAACCTTCTTCGTCACCGACACGACTCAGTGGCGCCAACACGTTTTCGGCAAAGCGCGCCCCCTCATCAATGATGGCATTCATGAGATCTTCTGTGGCCTCCTCGTAGCCGGGCAGGGTCTGGTGGATCTTCTCTGATTCCAATACTTCGTTAACCACAAATCGGATATCACGTACTGGAGCTTTATAATCTGGCATGCTGACTTCCTCTCGATAATTCCAGCTTGGATACTTAAACGGGGCGCGTCTGCCCAAGCCATGTGTTCAACGATAACATTTTGCTGATATGCGCTGGGATGTCAAATATCTTTTGCACCACACCTCAATGAACATCCCTATCAATGGTTATGAGGTGCAGGTGACAGACTGCCCCAGTGAACGCCTGCTATTCAATCAAACGTTGTATGTTAAAGTGCTTGGCGGCTTCGTTAGCATCCCAGCGCGGCAGAAAAGGAACATCGCCCAACAGCGGTGCAGGCAGCATTTGTCGCAATGTGTCTACATTTTCTTCATGACGAGGCATCCTGGGACCGGGCTGATTGGCGACCCAGCCCGCAATCTGCAGACCGTCGCGACGAATAGCCTCCGCCGTAAGCAGTGCGTGGTTGATGCACCCTAAACGCATGCCAACAACCAAAATAACGCCAACTTGCAACTGAACTGCCACGTCTGCAAGGGTTTCACGAGGGTTGATCGGCACTCGCCAACCACCGGCCCCCTCGATGAGAACAAAGTCTGCCTCGCCAAGCATCACGCCTCGACACAAGCCAACGAGGCGACTAGCCTGCAGGCTTTTGCCTTCAAGACTTGCCGCTATATGCGGTGCGATTGCCGCCTTGAGTGCGATCGGATTGACCTGGCTGTACTCTAGCGCCTCAGTCATAGCCCCCATTAAGCACAGGGCGTCATCATTGTGGCCTTCGTCATCGCAACCAGCAGCCACTGGCTTTACCGCAGCCGTGCTGAAACCAGACAGAGCCGCCGCCGCCATCAACGCACAACTGACCGCAGTCTTACCTACCCCTGTATCCGTGCCGGCGACAAACCAAGTCTTGCTCATTTTTTCTTTAATACCCCGAAAATGACGTCGTAAGTCGCGGGCAGCACGCCCTCTGAGCGCTCGACTTCATAAGCCTGCAACATGCCCTGCAACGCGCTCCGACTGGTCAGACCCGCGGAGCGGCTGCGGTTCATATTATGCGCGCCCAGCGTTTTTAGCTCATCCAATAAATCCCGCACGCGCGCATACTGCATACAAAAAGCGCTCGACTTCAAGTGCATCTCTATTCCGTAAATACGCTCCGCTGCCTCGACCAGCTCACTAGCCGGCAAAAAAGAGTTCACATGCTGATGCGAATCCACCGCAGCCCATGCAGAACGTAGCTCACACAGCGTGTTGGGCCCTAGCGACGTGAAAACGCACATGCCACCCGCTCGCAGCACTCTGGCCAGCTCGGCAAACAGATGCTCAGGCCGATAACACCATTGCAGCGCCAGACTACTGAACACCAGATCGACCGATTCAGCGGCCAGCGGCAGGGCTTCTGCATCTGCGACCAGCCAGTCACAATTAACACCCCCGCGCCCGCGGGCATATTTCACCATGCCTTGGGCAATATCGAGGCCTACATACTGCGCCTGAGGATAGCGAATTTGCAGTTCTGAACAAAAAAATCCAGTACCACACCCTAGATCGAGAACCGTCGCCGGCTCGCCCTGCCACTGGCTCAGACTAGATAGCAACTGCTCACCAACGTCGCGCTGCAACCGCGCCACGGAATCATACGAAGCGGCTGCGCGACTGAACGATGCAGCCACCTCTTTTTTTTCAAGCGCCACAGTGATATGCGGGCGAGGGCGCAATGTGCCACTGGCGGCAAGAAATTGCCGTATTGCCTGCGCCAATACAGCGGGAGCATCCAATGGCGCCAAATGACTTGAGCCCGGCAGCAGCGTTACCTGCGCTGAGGCCAGCGCCCCAATTCGAGAAACGATGGCCTGACGCAGCGCCGATGGGACTAACGCATCTGCATCTGCCAATACGTGTAATTGCGGCGGCTGTACCTTGGCGAGAGACGCGCGTTGATCCATCGTTGCAAGCCACCCCAGTCCCGCCAGAAGCTGAGCAGATGCGGGCTCTCTCGCGTGTTTTTGCAACTGTCTCAACAGCTGTCGCGGCCGCGAAGAGCCGGCGACCTGCAGCGTGTCGAAACGCTTGAGGGCGGCAATAGGGTCCTCCTCCACCTCAGCATGAAACTGCTGGAATACATCCGCGTCCATACCGGGCCAGTCGCCGTGAGCAACAAACAGAGGATTACTACAAACCGCCACAACGGCCGATACTCGCGAAGGCGAATGCAAGGCGAGCTCAACCGCCAGCTGGCCGCCCAGTGACCAACCTACATAGACTGCCTTTGCCGGACTGCAATCAAGAATTCCTGCTAGCAATTCAGGCAACGTTCGGTATTCGCCTGACTCAACATCAGGAGAACAGCCTGGCAAATCCAACAGCGTAATATTCGCCCAGGGACGCAGCCGCGCCAGCGCCGGCCGCCAGACTTCTCGATTGCACCCCCAGCCGTGCAATAGCACCAACTCCTGCTGAACAGCCTCGGTTGCCGGCAAGTATTCACTGTAAAGAGACAATTAACTCACCGGCCAGGAGACGGCCAACTGCTCCAACAGTTGATCCACTTGCTCTTCGCTATGCGCGGCACTCAAGGTGATACGCAACCGAGAAGTCCCTGCAGGTACCGTGGGCGGCCTGATCGCGCCAATCAAAAATCCTGCCTCGCTAAGTCGCTTGCTCAGGTCCACTGCTCGAGCAGCATCCCCTACCAACAGCGGTTGAATGGCGCTGGCGGACATCATTAGCGGCAAGCCAAGTTGCTCGGCACCCACGCGAAACCTCACTATCAGTTGCGCCAAATGCTCTCTTCGCCAGGGTTCTTCGCGCAGCAAAGACAACGCTTCGAGGCTCGCTGCCGCCACCGCCGGAGGCAATGCAGTGGTATAGATATAATTGCGCGACTGCTGTATCAATCCCTCAATAAGCACCTCACTACCCGCAACAAATGCACCGGCAGTGCCCAAGGCTTTACCCAACGTCGCCATCAATACGGGTACGCTAGAAACCTCCAGCCCGGCCGCCTCAGTACTGCCGACACCTCGCTCGCCCAACACGCCAAAGCCATGCGCATCATCCACCATGAGCCAAGCATCATGCTCACCGCACGCATCAGCCAACGCGGCCAAGGGTGCGGTATCGCCATCCATGCTGAAAACACCGTCTACCACGACCATCTTCGGACCCTGCGCGGACGCCAGCTTGGCTTTGAGTGCCGAGACATCGTTATGAGGAAAGCGCTGGAAACGGGCTCCGCTGTGTAAGCCTCCGTCCAACAGAGACGCGTGGTTCAGCCGGTCCTCAAATACAGAGTCGCCGCGCTGCAGCAGGCTCGAGAGAATACCGGCATTGGCCATGTACCCGCTGGAAAACAGCAGTGCTCGGGCTCGTCCGGTAAACTCAGCGAGCGCCTCCTCCAGTTGGTGGTGTGGGGCACTGTGGCCGCAAACAAGGTGTGATGCTCCGCTGCCGACACCGTACTGGATAGCAGCACTGCGAAAGCGCTCGACAATCCGGGGGTGAGCGGCCAAACCAAGATAGTCGTTACTGCAAAAGTTAAGATATTGCCGTCCGTTCACGCTCACGATTGGCCCTTGCGAAGATTCAAGGGTCAGGCGGTGACGGTATAAACCCTCTTCACGACGCTGTTCCAGAACCGCAGCAAGGCGCTCGGGAAATCCACCCATGACAACGGCCTAGCTGACTGCGGCATCATAAAAGTGCGGGCTCGGTATCTCTGGCGCTTTTTCCACATGGCGTCGCTCAGGCTCTATGCCCAGACGCGCAAACAGCGCCATGTCAGCGTTAGCCCTCGGGTTAGGGGTCGTCAGCAATTTTTCCCCGTAAAAAATGGAGTTCGCGCCGGCCAAGTACGCCAGTGCATGCATCTGTTCATTCATTTCTTCACGACCCGCAGACAGGCGCACGTGCGACGCGGGCATCATAATACGAGCAGCGGCAATGGTGCGTATAAACTCAAAAGGGTCGAGGTCTTCTTCGTTTTCGAGTGGCGTACCTTTCACTCGCACCAACATATTAATGGGCACGCTCTGCGGGTGCTGCGGAAGATTCGCTAACTGCTGGAGCAGGCCCGCGCGATCACCCTGTTGTTCGCCCATGCCAACGATGCCACCACTGCACACTTTCATCCCTGAACGACGCACATGATCCAGCGTCTCCAGCCGATCTTGGTAGGTGCGGGTGGTAATCACATCGCCGTAATACTCAGGAGACGTATCAAGGTTGTGGTTGTAATAATCCAGCCCGGCCTCTGATAATTCCGTAGCCTGCGACTGCGTCAACATACCCAGAGTCATGCAACTTTCCAAACCGAGTTCGCGCACACCCTTTACCATAGCGACCACGTGTGGCATATCGCGCTGCTTGGGCGAACGCCAGGCCGCGCCCATGCAAAAGCGCGTAGCACCGGATGCCACGGCCGCCCTTGCCTGCTTCAAGACATGTTCAACCTCCATCAGCTTTTCCGTCTCCAGACCCGTGTCGTAACGAGTACTTTGCGGGCAGTAAGCGCAATCTTCCGGGCAGGCGCCGGTTTTGATGGAAAGTAATGTGCTGACCTGAACCTGATTTGGGTCAAAATACTGACGATGCATCGTTTGGGCTTCGAACAGGAGGTCGCTAAAGGGCAGCGCAAAAAGCGCTTCGACCTCTTGCCGAGACCAGTTGTGACGAATCTCTTCAACTGCAGTGACAGCTTGCGACTCTTTTTCAGTGACGAATGAATGCATATAACGCTCGTAAATCAGCTATTTAAGGAAGGCTGCTACTATGATACCGCCCACTCAAATGTTGTCAACTCAGTCACCTGCTCTTGGTTAACAACATACGCTCACACCTCGTTGATGGGCTCTTCCCCAACCACTGCGTGCTTTGCGGCCTAAGAAGCTATCGGAGTGTGCCCCTGTGCTTCGCGTGTGAGAGCGAAATGCCCGCCAATCACAGCTGCTGTGCAGGCTGCGCCATTCCTCTGCCTAGCTCGATGACATTCGACCCTCGGCAACGGTGCGGCAGCTGCCTGCTGACACCGCCTCCGTTTCATCGCGTTGTAGCGCCGTGGCTGTACGGTGAATATCTCTCGCACATTATTCACCAGTGGAAGTTCAGTGGTGAAAGGCGCATGACCCCACTATTGGCCTCTCTTTGGCAGCAAAGGGCTGAGATTCACAGCCCGATTGATCTGCTGGTCCCCGTGCCACTGCACTGGCGCAGACGTTGGCAACGTGGCTTCAATCAGTCCGAACTCCTGTGTAGGCAAATACTGGCCACTAGCCCCGAACTCGATCGCTGCAAACTCGCACATCAGCTGGTCAAGCGCCGCCGCTCTACCGCCGCACAATCGAGTATGACTGCGCAGCAAAGAGCCCACAATCTCAAGGGCGCCTTTACAGTCTCTGAGTCCTGTGACAACCTGAGCATTGCAATCGTAGATGATGTATTCACCACAGGAGCAACCGCTTCGGCCGTAGCCGATGCACTGGTAACAGCAGGAGCCGACCATATCGAAGTCTGGTGCCTTGCCCGCACTCCCGCTCCGGACTATTAACTAAGGCATTTCCAGGGTTTTTATATGCAACTGGCGGCACTGTTACTGATGCTTTTTGCAGCGTCATGATGGGCAGAGAAGCCTTTGGCCAACTTGGACCATGCTGCTCGCCAGCAATGTCTGCGCTGCCTGCAACGATTATCACAAGAGCTGCAACTATCGATGCTTTACCTCAGTAACCATATCGAAGAAGTCAGTCAGCTGGCAGATCATCTGCTGCTGGAGCAAGGGCGCCTGATAGAGCACGGCTCGCTATTGACTTTGCGCAGATCAAAAGCGTAGCACTATTGATGGAGACAACTGACCCAGTATGACAACTCACCCTTATGACCGGCTAAACCCGGATATGATTATCGATGCGGTGGAGTCTGCCGGATATCTCAGCGACGCCCGCCTGCTGGCGCTGAACAGTTATGAGAACCGGGTGTATCAGGTTGGCATTGAAGACAGCACACCACTGATCGCAAAATTTTATCGCCCTGAGCGTTGGAGCGAGGAGCAAATACTGGAGGAACACCGCTTCAGTCTGGAGCTGCAGGACGCAGAGATTTCGGTGGTAGCGCCTATGGTGAATGACCAGGGCGCCACCTTGCATACCTTCGAGGGATTTCAGTTTGCCCTTTTTCTGCGTCGAGGTGGCTACCCACCGGAGCTCGACAATCTCGACAACATGCTGGTGTTGGGCAGAACCCTCGGCAGAATTCATGCCGTAGGACGCGCTGGGCAGTTCAAAGTGCGACACTCGATGTCGGTGCAACGTATGCTGAGCGACAGTCGCCAGTTGCTGCTTGAGAAATTTATTCCGCGCGACTTAGTCCCCGCCTATGAATCACTGACCGCGGACTTGGAGCAACAGGTCCGATCAGTCTTCAGCGAGGTTCAACCCGAAGATTTCATTCGCATCCATGGTGACTGTCATGTTGGCAATATCCTGTGGCGCGATAACACCGCACACTTTGTCGACTTTGATGACTGTTGCGCAGCGCCCGCGATGCAAGATCTGTGGATGTTTCTCAACGGCGAACGTCACGATCGCCAGTTGCAGCTGTCTGAACTGGTAGAGGGCTACTCTGAATTCTGCGATTTCGACCCTCGCCAGATTCGCTGGATCGAAACCTTACGCAC
>CAJXWP010000055.1 GCA_913062625.1 uncultured Haliea sp.
GGTTGTACAGTGAGTAGGATGTTTGCACCCACATTTTGCCCAAGAAGTGACCAGGCTCCAAACTGTGAGACCCTGCGAGTCTCAGTAGTCATCCGCCACTAAGCAGTAGCCACAGTGCTGTGCGGGTATGAGATTGCTTTAGCCGAGCGCCACCCGGATGGAGGCTGCGCTGATGGGCATGGTCTATCGAGGGACATGGGAAACTGGATAAACATCCCCCGCAAAACTAATGGTCAAGTGCGCCTATAGAAGTTCTTTAGGATTCGATAGGGTGCATGCAGCGCTGCGCCTTTGGCATTGCCCCTGGCCAATTAAAAGTAGGGCCGTAGCAGCGCGTGACAGCGCCCTCCTCAGCCATACGCCGATTAGAGACAGCGCGGAAAACCAGCCCGTGGCGGTGTAGGTGTTGCGCAACTCCAACGCTCAACAAGTAGTGCCGGTTACTTTCCCCTGGTGAGGTCGTACCTCCAGTGGATCGCAGGGCAAGTGAAACGAACGGTAGTGTTTATCACTAATCTCGGCGATGGACTCAGCTCCCACGAGTCTGCGTTGGACTTTTCTGTGTATCGTTTGCCTTTCATAAACACCTCTCATAGAGTTACATGTTAACGCTATTAGGTGTCTAGCAAACACTGGGAAGCCCAGACAGACACTTGTAGCTACTTCAGTCCACTATGCGATGATGCATAAGCAAAAACCGCGAGCAGGAAGTGGGGCTTGTCTAGTGCCAAACTTAGTGGCAAACTTCGAACTCGTTCACCGCTTTATGTGTTTGCAGCCCTATTACCTACCACACCCTCAATCGGGAAGATCTCGAAGCCTACTGGATGCCATCAACGGGCAACCGGCACTTCAAACGCGACCCCCGTATGATTGTCGCCGCAGAAGGTGTTCACTTTACCGATGACAAAGGACGCACTATTCTCGATGGTATGTCGGGACTGTGGTGCTGTGGTGCGGGACACAATCGGCGCGAGGTTACCGCAGCCGTGCAGGCCCAGATGCAGACGCTGAGTTATGCGCCGCCGTTCCAGTTTGGTCATCCGGGCGCTTTTGAGTTGGCGAATAAGGTCAAGTCACTGACGCCGGATGGACTGGATTATGTGTTTTTTACTAACTCTGGCTCCGATGCTGTGGACACTTCGCTAAAAATGGCCCGAGGTTACTGGCGTCAAAAGGGAATGGGTACGAAAACCAAGCTTATTGGCCGAGCCAAAGGTTATCACGGGATGAATTTTGGCGGGATGGCGGTAGGCGGGATAGGTCCCAATCGCAAGCTATTTGGACCGGTGATCGATGTCGATCACCTGTCTCATACGATCTCTCGAGACATGGCGTTCAGCCGCGGCATGCCCAGTAGTGGCTGGGAGATGGCGGATGAACTGTCGGGCTTGATTGCGCTGCACGATGCATCCAATATTGCGGCAGTAATTATCGAGCCGGTCGCAGGCTCTGCAGGCGTTATTCCGCCTCCTGCGGGTTATTTACAGCGCTTACGCGACATTTGCACGGCTAATGATATTTTGTTTATTTTTGATGAAGTCATAACTGGGCTGGGCCGCTGTGGCGGTATGACAGGCGCCGAGGTGTTTGGTGTGGTGCCGGATATAATGATTTTGGCTAAGCAGTTGACCAATGGTGCTATTCCGATGGGCGCGGTTGTGGCGAGAGAGGCAATCTATCAGACGTTTATGGACAAGGCCGGTCCAGACTATATGGTCGAATTCCCTCACGGTTATACGTACTCTGCTCACCCTGTGTCTTGTGCCGCCGCTATCGCTACGCTTGATATTTTGCAGCAGGAGCAATTGCCGCAGCGTGTGGCGACGTTGGCGCCCTATTTTGAAGAGGCGTTACATCAATTGCGGGGCCTACCCTATGTGAGCGATATTCGTAACTATGGCTTTGCAGGCGCGCTTACGCTGGAGTGTTACCCAGGCGAGCCTGCCAGACGTCCGTTTGAAGTGGCAATGCGCATGTGGGAGAAGGGTTTTTATGTGCGCAGCGGCGGCGACACCATTCAGTTGGGCTTAGCGTTTGTGATGGAGACTGCTCAAATCGATAGTTTGGTCTCGGCACTGCGCGACACCCTAGTGGAGTTAGCCTTTTCTTCGCCGGCATAATGAAATGCTGTGTCAGGTGTCACTGAATCGTGGTTTTTTCTGAGTCACTAACGCTGTTTTATGCTGCCTTAGCGGTTTCTCTGCCCACGTTTGCGTGGGTTGTCGTTGGCGTATTACTGAAGCGGTTCGGTTTTCTATCCGATGCCCTAAACCAAAATTTATCACGACTGGCATTCAATATCGGTTTGCCGATTATGTTGTTTGCCGGAGCGGCGCAGGTTGATTATACGACACTGAGCAGTGCGCGATATCTTCTGGCAGGTGTGGTGGCCACACTGCTGACGCTGTTGTTGAGCGGGCTCTACTCGCGCTGGCGCGGCCATCCGCGAAAACTCGGGGGTATTTTTGTACAGTCAGCATTTCGTTCTAATCTTGCGATCGTCGGAGTGGCATTAACGTTTTCTGCTTACGGCGAGCTCGGTCCAGTACTGGCAGCATTGCCCATCGCGTTAATGACGGTACTGTATAACATTCTCGCGGTGTGGGTGCTAAATACCACACTGGGTTCAGGTACCACGATGCGCAGTGTATTACAGGATATTGTGCGAAATCCTCTTATCATCGGGATCGCCGCGGGCGTGTGTCTGGCTCTTTCTGGGTTCCCTCTGCCAGCCATTCTTGTGCCAGTAAGCTCTGGCCTGTCCACTTTTTTCCTGCCTTTGGTATTGATCTGCATTGGTGCATCGATGAATTTTTCTCGCCTATACACGGCCGGTATGCTGACGTGGGAGGCCAGTGTTTGGCGTCTATGCGTGGGGCCGCTGTTGGGCATATTGGTGGCTCTATTGCTTGGCGTGCAGGACGAGCAGCTGGGGGTTTTGTTTCTGCTGCTGGCGTCTCCTGTGGCGGCTTCCAGTCATGTCATGGTGGTCGCCGCCCGAGGCGATGGCACGCTGGCTGCCAATATCGTCGTACTGACCACGCTATTGTCTTTGGTGACGATTACCGTAGGATTCTTTGTGCTATCGGTGTTTTCTCTGATTGGACAGACGCATTAAAACGTTGCCTCGTTCCCGAAAATAGCGCCTCCACTGAAGAAGACGCCAATGGGTATAGCGGTATTGGGCAGATATTAGACGCGCAGATCTCTTCATGATCAGAGTAGGTGCTACCCGCACAGCATATGTCCTCAGTCACCCTAAAGTACACGCCAGTATATCTATTTATAGTGCCACCTAGGTAATCGATAGGAAGGCCGTCAGGCACGCTCGACATCGGTTTTTTGTGTTACTGTTTTCACAATGATTGCACCTCCACTCGCCGATGCGCGTTGCGATAGCGGCCTGATGCAATGAACGAACTCGGCCGTGCAGGGCGCGATAATCTCTGTTTTCAAGTGCTCCGCTGGCTCCTTCATATAACGTTATAAAGGCATAGTTGAATGAAAGATTTTTCGGGTAAAACAGCCGTCATTACAGGCGGCGCAAGCGGCATCGGGCGCGCAATGGGCGCGTTGTTTTTAGATAAGGGCATGAATGTGGTGCTTGCCGATATCGAGCAGAAAGCGCTGGATGCAACCGTTGCTGCTCTGAACTCTGATGACGGTCGGTGTGTCGGCGTGGTGACCGATGTATCGAAGGCAGAGGATGTCCAGCGTCTCGCCGATGCTACCTTGGCCGAGTTCGGCGGTATTCATATCGCTTGCAATAATGCCGGTGTCTTTGCGGGTGGTCTGTTGTGGGAGGAGAGTCTTGCTGATTTCGGGTGGCAACTCGATGTCAACGTCTGGGGTGTTATTCACGGTATACGCACCTTTGTGCCAATCATGGCAGCTCAGGATAGTGAGTGTCACATTATTAATACGGCTTCTATGGCAGCCGTTACCGCCATGCCATACTCTGGCATTTATCATATGACCAAACACGCCGTATTGGGCCTGAGCGAGTCGCTCTATCACGAGTTGGCATTTCATGTGCCCAACGTAAAGGTCTCTGTATTGTGTCCGGAGATGATTAAGACAGGCATAGGGGCCTCAGAGCGTAATCGGCCTAGCGCCTATAGTCGCGAGGGCGATATCGTTGAGTCAGAAGCGCGTACGATGGTTTCCGAGGCGATTGCTGAGAGCGTTGCGGTCGGCATTGGCCCCGAAGTGATGGCACAACGCGTATTTGACGGCATCGTCGCAGAGCGGTTCTACTTGCTGTCGGAAGAGGCATGGCGCGAGACTGCACATACTCGGCTGGACGATATCCGTCTGGCCCGTAATCCAACGTTTGCGCCGCCAGTCGACCTCTAGATTCATCGCCTCAGATAAAACGTCAGGAGCTCTCCACAATGTCAGATATTGCCAAGTCCAGCTTTTCTATCCCCAATGATGACGCGCTAATCGCAAGCGCGCTGGAGGAGGCCAGTATTCCCACGCTGATGATGAGCATGATTCACATGAGTGGTGATGCAAGCCTGCTCGACGACATTATTCGGCCTGCAGGCGCATACATTAACGAGTATCAGGGGTACATGTCCGAAGAAGACAAGGCGGTGGTGCGAGTCCGTGCGCTGCAGGTAATCAAGGCTTTTCGTGAAGGGGGCTGCACGCTTCCATCACCACCTTCACAGGCGACCATTCACCGCATGATGAATTTTATCGTGGCGGGCGATGTGCCTGAAGATTATGTGCCGATGATGCTGGAGGAGATGGAGCTGGATGGCACAGACCAGCGCAGTGACGCTTGGACTGATGAGGTTCCCGCAGAAGCGCGAGCGCAGCATAAAGTACTGGTCATTGGTGGGGGCATGTCAGGCGTATTAGCTGCCTATCGATTGCAGGAGTCAGGGATTTCCTTTGTGGTTATCGAAAAAAATGCTGCCGTGGGTGGCACCTGGTTTGAAAATCGTTATCCGGGTGCGCGTGTCGATGTGGGCAATCATTTGTACAGCTACTCCTTCGAGCCAGCACATCATTGGACGCAATATTTTTCGCAGCAAAAAGAGTTGCAGCAGTATTTCGAAGGCGTCGTGCACCACCACCAGTTGAAGCAGCACTTTCGATTCAATACGGAAGTCACCGGTGCTGTTTTCGATGAGGTCAATAAGGAGTGGATCGTCAATACTATTGATAAGGATGGTATTGAAGAGCGATATGTCGCGAACTCTGTCATCAGTGCAGTGGGTCAATTGAATCGTCCCGTGTTTCCGGACATCCCGGGGATAGATTCCTTTGCCGGACAGTGGTGTCATTCTGCAGCCTGGGACGACAGTATCGATTGTCGTGGTAAAAAGGTCGTGGTAGTCGGCTCTGGTGCCAGTGCTTTTCAGCTCGTTCCAACGATTGCCGCAGACGTTGGTCAGCTAACCGTCTTTCAGCGCTCAGCGCCGTGGATGTTTGAAAATCCGATCTATCACACGGAGGTGCCACAGGGTAAGAAATGGTGTTTGCAGAATCTGCCTTTTTATACTCGCTGGTTCCGTTTCCTGATTTTCTGGCCCGCCTGTGATGGAGCCTATGAGACAGTGTTTGTCGATCCTGAGTGGTCACATCAAGAACGTTCAATCAATGAGATGAATGATTTTGTATACCAGATGTTTCTTGACCATATTAAGAGCCAGGTCGGTGATGACGAGGAGCTGCTGAAAAAGGTGACGCCTGATTATGCTCCGATGGGTAAGCGCACCTTGCAGGACAATGGCAGTTGGCTGTCGGCACTGAAGCGCGAAAATGTTGATCTTGTTACCCAGGGTGTGGCGAATGTCAGTGCAGGCGGAGTCACTGCGGGTGACGGCACTTTTTATCCTGCAGATATCGTCATTTATGCTACCGGTTTTGAGACTGACAAGTTTTTGTGGCCGATGGAGATAAAGGGCAGAGGTGGGAAGTTACTGTCCGATAAATGGGGTATTGAACCTTCGGCCTACCTCGGAATAACAGTTTCTGAGTTTCCCAATTTTTATTGTATGTACGGTCCAGGCACCAACCTCGCTTTTGGGGGTAGTCTGATTTTCAATGGCGAGTGCCAGATCCGTTATATTATGGAGTGTCTCAAGTCGTTGATGCAGTCTAAAAATAAATCCATTGAGTGTAAGGAAGCAGTGCATACCGACTATCAGCAGCGTTTTCGCGAATTACACGCCCAGCTGATCTGGGAGCATGACTCCATCAAAACGAGTTTTTATCAGAACGTTGAAGGCAAGGTGACCTTGTTGTGGCCTTGGAAGATTCTCGACATGTGGCGCTGGACCAAAGAAGTAAACAGCGCTGACTATCAATTTGAAAAGTAGAGAGGCAACGATATGTCCGAACTGAAAAACAAAGTAGCTATGGTAACGGGGGCAGCCTCCGGTATTGGTTTGGCCTGTGCGCGACGTTATGCCGCCGAAGGTGCGACCGTCATTGGTGTGGATAGGAATATGTCGAGTGATTGGTCTTCCGTGGAAGCGCTGGCGCCAGCGAATCGTTTTCATCAGGTTGATGTTACTGATTTTGCAGCACAAAGAGCGGTCGTCGCAGACACCCTAAATGAATTTGGAACAATTGATATTTTGCTGACGGCTGCCGGCCTTGGCGATGGTGGACCTGTAGGGATGTTGGATGAGGAAGTGTGGGATCGTGTCATCGACGTCAACCTGAAGGGCACTTTTTTGTCCATCAAGGCGGTACTCGATGCAATGATGGCGCAGCGCTCAGGCAGCATCATCACCATTGCCAGTGTCGAGGGGCTTAATGGCACCGAAGGCGGTAGCGTCTACAACGCCTCGAAGGGCGGCGTGGTGTTGTTAAGTAAAAATGTCGCGATTGACTATGGACGTATGGGTATTCGGTGCAACGCAATTTGCCCCGGTTTTATCGAGACACCCATGCTCAATGGTGTGATGGGCCTAATGCCAGAACTTAAGACAGATGTCATCCGAGAGACTAAAGTGGGCCGGCTCGGCAAGCCGGAAGAAATTGCTGGAGCAGCTTATTTCCTTGCATCAGACGACTCTAGTTATGTCACGGGGCATACTCTGGTGGTTGATGGCGGCTATACGGCCGGCCATAGCCATGGGATCGTCCAAATGATGGGGCTGGTGTGACGGTCTGCCTCTAGCGGCCTAATATCGAACGGGCGAATAGCTCCCGCATGATTTCGGACGTGCCGTCGCGTATCCGTTGAATACGGGCGTCGTTATAGAATCGTGGGATGGGATATTCTGTGGTGTAGTTATAACGACCGAATAGTCGCAGACACTGGTAGAGATTTTTGCACTGCATTTCGGTGCTGGCGTATTCAAGCAGTGCTGCGTCTTCTGTGGTGAGCTTTTGCTCAGCGCATGCCACAATTTCCGGGGAACCATGCGCTGTGTGTTCCATTGCTCAATATGAGGGGCAATGTCGGCTTTTAGTGCGCGATAAGCCACAATGCGAAATAGGGTCAACTCTTCGTTATTGGTGTCTCGGGGAATGACTTATGGCGAAGGTTTCGCGTGATTTTGACGGTGTAGACAACGACAGATGCCCTCTAATAGCAGAAACTGCCTCTTGGGCCGACTCGGTACTAGTCAGTAGCGCTGAGAGTGCTTAAACTGGTTCCACTTTACAAATGCTAACTCAGGAGAATAACAATGCGCGAGACCAGACAGTTTTACATAAACGGGCAGTGGGTAGACCCCGTATCGCCAAACAGCTTTGACGTGATTAATCCTGCCACGGAAGAGGTCTGTGGACAGATATCCATGGGCTCCGAGGCTGATGTCGACAAAGCAGTCGCTGCGGCAAAGGCGGCATTTCAGACGTTCAGTCGCACGAGTACTCAGGAGCGGATTGAATTGTTGGAGTCGTGTATTGCGGTCTATAAGAAATATTATCTCGATATTGCCGATGCAATTCGGGAAGAGATGGGCGCCCCCCACACGCTAGCGACCACTGCGCAGGCCTATACCGGTCAGGGACATCTGGAAGAGGCGCTGAGAGTTCTGCGAACCTTTGAGTTTGAGGAAGACCTGGGCGAGCATCGTATCTTCAAGGAACCTATCGGAGTGTGTGGCCTGATCACGCCTTGGAATTGGCCGATCAACCAGGTTTCCTGCAAGGTCGCGCCGGCGCTGGCTGTGGGCTGCACGATGGTACTGAAGCCCAGTGAGGTTGCGCCTTTGTCGGCCTACTTGTTCGCGCAGGTAATGCATGAAGCAGGCGTGCCTGCCGGTGTATTCAATATGGTCAATGGGGATGGTCCTGAAGTGGGTACGGCGTTGTCGAAGCACCCCGACGTTAGCATGATGTCCTTTACAGGATCGACTCGTGCCGGTTCTCTAGTGGCTCAGAACGCTGCGCCCACGGTTAAACGTGTGACGCAAGAGTTGGGTGGGAAATCACCCAATATTATATTAGACGATGCTGACTTGGAGACAGCAGTCGCCGGCGGTGTCAGGCACATGTATACCAACACAGGGCAATCATGCAACGCACCGTCGCGCATGCTGGTGCCTGCGGCCAAGCTGGCAGAGGCTGAAGCTATCGCTGCGAAAGTGACAGAGTCAGTTGTTGTTGGAGACCCGACGGCAGAGACCACGACGATGGGACCCGTGGTTTCCGAAGTGCAGTTCAATAAGATTCAGGGTTTGATCGAGCAAGGTATTAAGGAGGGCGCAAAGGTGGTCATTGGAGGGCTAGGGCGCCCCGAGGGTCTAGATAAGGGTTATTTTATTCGGCCGACTATCTTTTCTCAGGCCAACAATGAGATGACCGTCGCTCGGGAAGAAATTTTCGGACCGGTACTCACCATGATTCCTTATGACACCGAGGAAGAGGCGATTCGTATTGCAAATGACACGCCCTACGGCCTGGCGGGTTATGTGCAGAGTGGCGACCTTAATCACGCTCGTGAGGTGGCCTCGAGGATTCGTGCCGGTAATGTGCATATTAACGGCGCTTCCGGTGGCTTTAATGTGCCTTTCGGTGGCTTCAAACAATCGGGCAATGGTCGCGAATGGGGCAGCCATGGTTTTACCGACTTTCTTGAGATCAAGGCGGTGGAAGGCTTCGGCGAGTAGGTATGAGTAAGTTTGTGCTTGGCATCGATCAGGGTACCACGGGAAGTACTGTGGCTTTGATGGATGCCAGGGGTAAAGTGCGAGCGCGTGTTAACTATGAATTTCCGCAAATCTATCCCCAGCCGGGTTGGGTGGAGCAGCGCCCGGTTGATATCTGGGCATCGGTTGGGAAAGGCATTCGTGCTATTTTGCGCAAGGGCATCTGTAAGCCCAGCGAGATAGTCGCGATTGGCATTACAAACCAGCGCGAGACCTCTCTGCTATGGGATACGGAGACGGGTGAGCCGTTTAATAATGCCATCGTATGGCAGTGCAGGCGCACCGCGGAATTCTGCGAGTCATTGCGGGTTGCAGGGCATGAAAATGCCGTCAGGCGCAGGTCTGGACTGGTTCTAGATCCTTATTTTTCTGCCAGTAAATACCGCTGGCTGCTCAAAAATACCGTCGGTATATCGAAAGCGGTTACTAACAAGCGTGTAGCTGCAGGTACCATTGACAGCTTCTTGGTTTGGCAGCTCACCGGCGGCGACGTGCACGCCACTGATGTATCCAATGCCTCCCGTACCTCATTGATGAACATTAAAACCGGACGCTGGGATCAACACCTTCTCTCGCTGTTTGAGGTGCCGCGGGAGATTCTGCCCACCATTGTTCCGTCCAGCGGCATTCTTGGGCGCACCCGTGGCGTTGTCGGCCTGCCTGACGGTATTCCCATTTCGGGCGTGGCGGGCGATCAGCAAGCGGCGCTCTTTGGCCAGGCCTGCTTCGATGTAGGCGATGCCAAATGCACGTTTGGAACCGGTTCATTCATACTGATGAATACCGGTGCAGAACGCCTGCATTCGCATTCAGGCCTGTTGACGACTGTCGCATGGCAGCTGGGTGAGAAAGGGAAGCTGGTCTACGCTCTCGAAGGCGGGGCCTTTGTCTGTGGAGCAGCGGTTCAATGGTTGCGCGATGGCCTCAAGATGATCAAGCGCGCGCCTGATATTGAAGCGTTGGCACTGCAGGTTAAAGATCACGGGGGCGTGGAGTTTGTGCCCGCATTAACAGGGCTGGGCGCACCGCACTGGGCCTCCGATGCGCGCGGAACTTTAACCGGCATAACCCGCGGCACGGAAAGAGGTCATATCGCGCGCGCGACACTGGATGCTATGGCGTTACAAAATGCCGATATTCTGCGTGCGATGGAACGTGACTTGGGTAAACGCATGAAGCCGTTACGGGTAGACGGTGGGGCTGCGGCCAATAACTTGTTGATGCAGACACAGGCAGATTTACTGGGTCGCCGACTCATTCGGCCACAGGTGATCGAAACAACGGTGGCCGGAGCTTGTTACCTTGCCGGCCTTGGTGTGGGTCTGTGGAAAAGCCCCGCGGAAGTGAAAAAAATCTGGCGAGTGGAAAGAGAATTCTCGTTGACGATCACTGCCCGTGCGCGGCGGCAGCGCTTCTCCAGCTGGAACGATGCGCTTCAGCGTACTTTACTCTAGCCACACCAAGAGGCGATTATGTCCGACGTTATCCCTTTTCGAAAGCCCTCACTGAAGGAAAAGCATAAGGGCAATACCTTGTGCCGCCACGGCCACCACAAATGGGCAGTGGACAAGACAAAACAGTTTGATGTTAAGCAGGGTAAGCTGGTAACGATGTATAATTGTGTCCGCTGTCGCAAGCAAAAAGTGATGTCGCATTGACTAGCGGTGGTCTTAAACATCAAGCGTTAGGTGGATTGGGTGGACGCTTTAACCGCAATATCATAGAGTTTTTTGCGATAATATTTCATTGGAGTCGCTAGGCCTGAGTCCCAGATTTGACGGGGGAGCTTGGAGGCAATATATGTTGTCACAGGCCGAAGCAGGCACTTCAGTCGCCGCCATAGAGTATCTTTGCGATGCCTGCGGCCGATTGAGGGCAGAGCGAGAAACGCTTACCGGCACGGACCCTAACCCGCTAAAATAGGGATACTGCTTGCAGAATCCGGCGGCGCGGCAGTAGCCTTCGATATGGATATCTTCCTGGAGGGCCTGGACTCGGTTGAATCTTCCGGCGGAGCTGGCTTTAACTAAGCTGCAGGTGGCCAACATATCAACAACAGCGGCGGCGTTAAAAGCCCGCCTATTGCGTCGGTATAAACTGCTCGCCTCCAATGCAGTTGCATCTGGTTATTGGGTGTGTAGACTCCCGTGCGGGCCGTAGTTTTAGAGCAGGTTAACCTTTCCGCCGACGGCGATTCATCTTTATCTGGAGACACTACATGATTGCATACACTACGATCGGCACAGCTGACATAGAAAAATCCAAAGCGTATTATCTGGCCCTGTTGCAGGACATTGATGCCATGGTTGTTATGGATACTGGACGGTTGGCTGCGATTGGCACGCCTGCTGGTGGTTGTATGTTGGCAGTTTGTACGCCGTATAATGAAGAAGTTGCAACCCCAGGAAACGGTAACATGGTCTCAATTGCACCTGGATCAAAGGCGCTTGTTGACTCACTGCATGCGAAGGCGCTGGAGCTGGGTGGGGCTGACGACGGCGCTCCAGGGCAGCGGATGGAGGGTTTTTATGGAGCCTATTTTCGTGATATTGATGGCAATAAAATTTGTTTTTGTCATTTTGGTTAGAGAGTTTTTTCTGACACTGGAAAAGTCGGGTCTCTCGGATTTATGCCTGTGCCATTTATTTTAACGCCTTTACTGTGGTATGCCGGCGCAGTGGGTCATTTTATGAGAGGTCAATTTTAAATGGCAGGTGGCAGTTTACTCGTTCTGTTAGATGATATCGCAGCGGTGCTAGACGACGTGGCGTTGATGACTAAAGTGGCGGCAAAAAAAACGGCTGCTGTGCTGGGTGATGACTTAGCCGTTAACGCAGAAAAAGTCACAGGTGTGCGCGCTGATCGAGAGTTGCCGGTTGTATGGGCTGTTGCAAAAGGCTCGCTGCGCAACAAGTGTATCTTGGTCCCTGCTGCGCTTATAGTTTCATTTTTCGCACCTTGGCTAATCGGCCCTGCACTGATTTTAGGGGGGTTGTTCCTATGTTATGAAGGCTTTGAAAAAATTGCCCACACATTTTTTCACGATGGGACAAAGCAAGTAGCGAGCTACCAGAAGCGAGTTGAGGACTTGGCAGACTCGTCTGTTGATCTCGTGCAATATGAACAGAAGAAGATTACCGGGGCGATACGCACCGACTTTATTTTGTCGGCTGAAATAATTGTGCTGACACTTGGCGTGGTGGCTGAGATGGATTTTTTGGGTCAGATTTTAGTCGTCTCCTTGATAGCGCTCATGATGACTGTCTTTGTTTATGGTTCAGTCGCGGGTATTGTCAAGCTTGATGATGCTGGTCTGTATCTGATGGAGATAAAAGGACCGGGTGTCTGGCGAAAAATTGTGCGGAGGGTGGGATGGCGCCTGGTTCAATTCGCCCCCAAGTTGATGAAACTCTTGGCAGTGGTGGGCACCGTCGCGATGTTTATGGTCGGCGGTGGCATTCTTGTGCACGGCTTTCATGAGTTGCAAGAAATCGTACAGTCGCTCACATCTGATATTGGACAGATAGAGATCGTTGGACCTTTTCTGGCGTTCCTGACGCCGACCCTCTGCAGTATTTTGGTCGGGCTAGTCGCGGGGGGAGTGGTGTTAGCCGTGGTTACAGTATGGCATCGCCTGCGGGGGACCGAGAGCTAGAAACCTTGGGAGATTTTTGCGAATCCGGATCCCTGTGAATAGTTCTTGCCCAAGGTTACTGGTAACAGCGCCAAGGCTAAATGCCTGATTCGCTAGCGCTAACCATTTTCTTCAACACTCGTATTTTCTTAAAGACTCAGTGTCAACGCGACGGTGTCTCTTCATTCGCTGCAGTGTGCCGCTTGCCCACGTGTCGCCTTTTCAATCGGATTGAAAAGTGGACAGGTGGTGTGTGGGAGAAACGACTGGGATCATGGTGTCACACATCGCCAACAGCGAAGGGAGTGGGACTATGACGATTGTATCGACAGCAGCAAAGCGAATTGAATATGGTATTACGCGCAAGGTACTGCAGCGCAGGGAAGGGGCTAGTGACCAGGAGTCCATCAGCCCGTGGGCAGACCGTTTGATCGCTATCGGGGCCGTCACCGTGGGCCTGCTTATTGTTGGTAGTTATATTGAGGAGTTGCTCTGGGCGGCAGTCGCGGCGGCGACGGTTTTCACGCTCAGGTAAATAGATTGTGCAGGCAAAGTGTCCCGGGGCAGCGCCTACTCCTCGTCGTAATCTACCCAAATAGCCAGGGTTTCAATTCAGTGCGATTTTCCACCACGATCTGCTGAGCGGTTGAATCCTCAGCCAATTCATTAGGTTGGATATGCAAAAGATGCAGGACGTAAGGCACGAGCCGCGCACGGGTAGAAACCTCCAGCACGCCGTTTTCCATGCCATAATCCATCTCTACAACTTCCTGCTGTTCTGGACGGAGTCTAGGGTCGGGTACGATACGGACGGTGATGTGAGTATTCCACTCGATATCGTCTTCAGCGCCATGCTCCGACTCATCCATAATGTCCGGGATACCTCGAAATCGACTGAGGACGAAGTCGCGGTACTCGGTGTTCTTTTCACACCAGGCGCGCACATGCCAGCGTAGGCCGCTATAAACAAGGGTATGTGGCACAATGATCCGCCCCTCTCTGTCTGGATGATTCAAGGAAACGTAGTCTACATCCAGTCTCTTTTGCTGTCTGGCAGCCTGCATAATGGGACGAAGTACCTCAGGTTTGACGTCACGCACCGGCAGTGACAGCACCTCGACGTTGGCCACATTGAGTGACAGTGATTCGAACACATTCATCAGTTCATTGTTGCGCGCCATCAGGTGCAGATATTCATCGGCCAGTCCCTCGGTGACCTGTGGCTTGAACTCGGGTGTCGGTTTGTAGCCCTTGAGGAACTTGTCATACTCCAGGTTGCCAGGGCCGACTTCGCGGATGTAATTGTTGATGTCCTTACTGGCTTGTTGTCGACCAATGCCGAAGGTGTCACACAGGTGACGGGTGGTCAGGCGTCCCTCCCACAAGGCGATAGTTTCGATAAAGCGGTAGCGCAGCAGAAGATCCCAGCGGAACGGCCATTTTAGGTCAGAGTGGTTTGCCATACTTCCATTTCCAGTAGTCACACGGTGTTACCGTCTACTATATCACTGACATTCACTAGCTGCGCGTTTCGGTCTAGACGCGGCAAAACCGCACTGAGTCTTTGTGTTTGGTCAGTTGTTGATCTCTGGCCAGGTACTAGGAGTCAGGAAAAAGCGGCTTGATTCGTTGCCGGCTTCGTCGAGTGCGGCGATCATTAAGGGGTAAGAATCTCGGCTGAAATGTTCCGCTGAGTGCGCTTGGAGTGCCTCTTTTGCCATGGTGTCCGCGGTGTGTCCGCAGCATGCCGGGCTAAGCCATTTCATTTTAGGCAGTATCATGTAAGTCATCGCATCAAGCCCGTTGCAATGCCTGTGTACCTGATCGATGGGTACCCACGGATTGAGCCTGCAATCAGCGTTATAACCGCGGGGTCCGGCGGCATTTGCGGCTGTCGCAGGCGCAGGCGCTTGGAATAAATACCCTTTCAAGGCGATTTCTTTTGTTAGATTGAGGATGTTTAGATCACGCAGTGTGTGCTGAGCCGCGCAATGGTCGCCCAACAGAATTTGGCGCTTTAGCAGTTGCTCCAGCTTTAGGTCCAGCCGGTCACGATTGTCGGGTCCAACCCAATCCGATAATGCACTCGGAATATCGCTGACCTTGGTCCGTGGTAAGCGGAGGAAGTATTTGACTGCCAACT
This sequence comes from uncultured Haliea sp., assembly GCA_913062625.1. GTDB lineage: Bacteria > Pseudomonadota > Gammaproteobacteria > Pseudomonadales > Halieaceae > Marimicrobium. The sequence goes on from CAJXWP010000055.1 coordinate 14,906, forward strand.
CAAGATGAACGTGGCATTTCCGGCGATGGCAGTAATATAGGCAATCGAATTCACCGACAGTTCTACCCTGGTGCCGTATGGGTAGATTATGTGCTACCAGTTCGACTTCAGGGTCCTGCTGCAGGAAAAAGTGCCACAGCTGTTCGAAATAGATCCCAAGACGATGCGTAGGTTGCTGCGCCAGGTGTGTGATCAGGGGTGCAGCGTTCTGGTCCAATTGCGCCAGCCAGGCTTGTCTGGGCTCTGTTAAGGGCAAAACGCAGGTGCCTATTCCAGGCGCGCTAACGCCAGTCTGCTCAAGGTTTAGCAGGGGAGGGGAGAAGCAGGCCCAAGCCAGATCGCGCACTTCTTGTGTTTTGTAAGGATAACGGATGTTCACTGCACTACACGGTTCATTCATGGTTATAATAGCAGTACTTTTAGCCATGGTAGCAGGCTCAATGCAGGGAACATTTAAAAAAATTGGTTTGGTAGGCCGCAGTCAACAACGAGGTTTGACTGGCGTGCTCCGTATGTTGCTCGAGCTGCTGGAGGCGCGCAGTCTTGAGGTGCTGCTAGAGGATAGCCTAGGCCACGTGGTGGCTGGTCACCAATGTCGTCTCGCCTCCCTAGAGGCTATCGGTGAGCAGGCCGATTTGGTTATTGTGGTAGGGGGCGACGGCAGCCTACTGAGTGCTGCCCGTACGCTATCGAAATATGAAACCCCCGTGATCGGCGTCAATCGCGGTCGCCTCGGCTTTCTCACCGATATTACACCGGATGATATTGTCGAGAAGATCCCTGAGGTTCTGGATGGCCATTTCGAGCGAGAAAGTCGCTTTTTGTTGGAGACAGAAGTTCACAGAGATGAGGCGCTGGTGGGCCGTGGAGATGCGCTCAACGACGTTGTTGTTAATTCTGGCACGTCGGCTCAAATGATTGAATTCGAACTGTTCATCGACAATACCTTTGTTTACCGTCAACGTGCAGATGGGCTCATCGTCTCAACGCCAACAGGCTCTACGGCTTACTCTTTGTCTGGGGGTGGTCCCATTATGCATCCTGCGCTGGATGCTATCGTATTGGTGCCGATGTTCCCTCATGCGCTCAGCAGTCGGCCTATCGTGGTCGACGGTAACAGTGAGATCCGGTTAGATATACTGGCGCGCAATCGTATTCACCCAGCGGTGACTTGCGATGGGCAGGTCAAGATCAAGGCGCGACCTGGGGATTCAGTGCACATCCGCAAGAATCCTTATCGTCTCACGCTGTTGCACCCCATGGGCCACAGCTTCTATGCCAGTTGCAGGGACAAGCTCCGCTGGAGCAATGCGCTGGTCAATTGATGCAGGATACTTACCAAGCTCTCAGTGTCGCTCTCGACGAAGACCTGCTGCCGCTCAGTGGGCTGTTGCATCAACACGGTGTTATGCACCGGATTTTTGAGGAGGGTGGGCGCCAAGTCGTGTTGGTTGGCCGGCAGGATCAAGCCCAGCAGGTGAAGGACCTCTATCAAGCATGGCGCACTGGAGACGTGCGCATAGAGCTTACTCGGCACGCAACTCAAGACACCGCGATACCTATGAGCGCTGCATTGCGTGGCGCCCCTGTGACGTTCGTACTCATTCTGTTGAGTATTGGCGGTTTCTTGATTTATTTGTACGCGCCAATGAATTGGCTGACAAGTTTGACTTTTTCTTCCTCTCAGATCAGCGATAATCAGACCCTGTTGCAGGCCGTTGATGGCCAATACTGGCGGCTGATGACGCCGGCCTTTTTGCATTTCGGTTGGTTGCATATTGTTTTTAATTGCTTGTGGTTATGGGATTTGGGGCGGCGAATAGAGCAGGTAATGGGGCACCTCAATATGTTCATGCTCTTTTTAGTCATCGCAGTGGTATCTAACACTAGCCAGTTTGCATTTGGAGGTGGGGGTCTGTTTGGCGGCATGTCAGGCGTGGTCTATGGACTGTTAGGTTTTTCCTGGATAGCGCCGCAGGTGCAGCCTGCTTGGCTCATACAGCCGTCTAGAAGCATCATGATCTTCATGGTGGGTTGGTTGGTGGTCTGTATGTCGGGCATGGTAGAAGTATTAGGTTTCGGCGCGATTGCCAATGCAGCGCATGTTGGCGGGCTTATTTGTGGCGGTATTGTAGGCGCCGTGTTTGCCGGGTTTTCGAGGCTTGATAGCGACAAGACCGCAGCCCCGAAGGTATAATCTGTGTCGACGCAGTTAGTGTGAAAATCTAAATGGATTACCTTCAGATCATTGCAACGATGTCACCGGAAACTTACCACAGCCTTGTCCGCGCGGTGGAGTTGGGTAAGTGGCCCGACGGCAAAACGGTGACGCCGCCGCAGCGCGAAAATGCTATGCAGGCTATTATCGCTTGGGGTGAGAGTCATCTGTCAGAGCAAGATCGCGTCGGATATATCAAGAAAAAAGAAAAGGTCGGTGATAGTGATGATACGCCACTAGAAACGCCTCTGAATTGGAAAGAGTAGGAGTTTGACTTGCCGGATGTTCTAGCGACAGGCGCTGTGCGCAAGATGAAAACACAGTTGGAAGCCACCGTGCGATACACAATGCTGATCGGTGAGCATGAAATACCACTGAATGACTACCTCGGCCGACAGTTACAGCTAGATTTCGAGGGTCAGATTCACTGCGTCCACTGTGACCGCAAGATCAATAAAAGTTTTAATCAAGGCTATTGCTATCCCTGCTTCAGACGCCTAGCGCAATGTGACATTTGCATCGTCAGCCCTGAAAAGTGTCACTATGGTGCGGGAACATGCCGTGAACCCCAGTGGGGAGAAGAGCATTGTATGGTTGATCACGTTGTATATCTTGCCAATACATCGGGTATCAAAGTGGGCATTACGCGTGGGTCTCAGGTTCCCACGCGTTGGATGGATCAGGGGGCGACTCAGGCAAAGCCTATTTTTCGTGTCGCCACTCGCTTGTATTCTGGGTTAGTGGAGATCCTGTTCAAAAGTCATATTGCGGACAAGACCCATTGGCAGGCGATGCTTAAAGGTGATGCTGAGCCCTGTGATCTTGAGCAGGCGCGGCAGCGCCTGATGCGAGACTGTGCTGTTGGCCTTGATGCGTTGGGACAGGAATTTGGAACACAAGCGATTGTTGAGCTAGCCTCTGAGCCGGAAACCCATATTAAGTACCCCGTGCTCGAGTATCCCACGAAGGTCTCTTCATTCAACCTAGACAAGACGCCCTCTGTTGGTGGCACGTTGACGGGGATTAAAGGGCAGTATTTGATATTCGACAGTGGAGTTATCAATATGCGTAAATATGGTGGCTACCATATTTCGTTGTCGACTACAGAGTAAAGCTATGACCGACATTAAACCAGGGGCAGTCTATCTTAAGGACTATCAGCCGTCCGCGTACCTGATCAACCGAACTGAGTTGCATTTTCAACTGCACGAGGACCAGGTCATTGTTGCCTCGCGCATTCACCTGGTGCGCATTAACGCACTGGCACAAAATACGTCTCTGTCTTTGAATGGTGAGGAGATGGAGCTGCTGTCGGTGTCTGTGGACGGCAGAGAATTAGGGGAACATGAGTACATCGTTAGTGCAGAATCACTGGTTATTCATGCGGTCCCCGAGCAGTGTGTAGTGGCTTGTGAAACGCGTATTTTGCCGCAGGAGAATACGTCGCTGTCAGGGCTATACAAGTCTCGAAGCTTGTTTTGCACCCAGTGCGAGGCAGAAGGTTTTCGACGGATTACTTATTACATTGATCGACCCGACGTTATGTCAGTCTTTACTGTAACCGTTGAAGGGGAGTATGAACGCTATCCGGTGTTGCTCAGCAACGGCAATCTTATTGAAACGCAACAGCTTGCCGAGGGACGTCATAGTACCGTGTGGCATGACCCTTTTCCCAAACCCGCCTATCTGTTTGCACTGGTCGCTGGCAATCTGGAATACATAGAAGACCACTTCATTACAATGAGTGATCGCGTGGTTACACTGCGGATTTATGTAGAGAAAAAGGATGTTGATAAGTGTGGGCATGCCATGCTCTCGCTGCAACAGGCTATGCGCTGGGACGAGGATGTTTACGGTCGAGAGTATGATCTGGATATCTTTAATATTGTTGCCGTCGATGACTTCAACATGGGCGCAATGGAAAATAAAAGTCTGAATATTTTTAATACTTCGTGTGTGTTGTGCAGTCCTCAGATCACCACGGATCTCGGTTTTCAGCGCGTCCAGTCGATTGTTGCGCATGAGTATTTTCACAATTGGAGCGGTAATCGGGTTACCTGTCGGGACTGGTTCCAACTCAGTCTCAAAGAGGGTTTTACTGTTTTTCGTGATTCACAATTTTCTGCTGACATGGGTTCCTCTACAGTAAAACGGATAGAGGATGTCACGCTGCTGCGCTCTGTCCAGTTTGCTGAGGACGCAGGGCCAATGTCGCATCCGGTGCGACCAGAATCGTTTATTGAGATCAATAACTTTTATACGGCCACGGTTTATGAAAAAGGGTCCGAAGTTGTTCGGATGATTCACACGTTACTGGGTGCAGAACACTTTCGTCAGGGATCGGACCTGTACTTCGATCGTCACGATGGTCAAGCGGTGACCTGCGAAGACTTCGTGTTGGCGATGGAGGATGCCAGTGGTGTGAATTTGCAGCAGTTTCGCAATTGGTATTCGCAGGCGGGAACACCGCAGCTCACCGTGCAGGACGAGTATGACGAAACGGCTCAGTGCTTCACGCTGCATGTGGAGCAATCCTGCCCCGCGACCCCGGGACAATCAGAGAAATTGCCTTTTGTTATCCCCCTAGCCATGGGATTGCTGGGTGAGGCGGGTAATTTGCCTTTGCGTCAACGCGGTGCTCCTGCAGATTTGGAAACAAGTGATAATACGCACGTTGTGTTGACCATAGACCAGCCGAAACAGTCGTTCGTATTCGAGGGAGTAACAGAGCGCCCTGTGCCGTCATTACTGCGCGGCTTTTCTGCGCCTGTTCGTTTACGGTATGACTATAGCTCGCAAGATCTTTGTGCCCTGATGCGCCGGGATGGCGACGGATTCGTACGTTGGGACAGTGCCCAGACGCTGGTGACTCGGATTATTTTTGAGGTCGAACAGCAATTCTTGTCAGGCATGCCGGTGATGCTCGATCCGCTGCTCGTAGACGCCTGCGGCGATCTGATGCGCGACGATTCACTTGACCCTGCAATGGTAGCAGAGATGTTGCGCCTGCCTGGGGAAGACTACTTGGCGGAGCAGGCCAGTCAGACTGGCGGTGCCAACGTTGATTCTATTCACCAGGCCCGAGATTGGGTGCGCAGTGCGTTGGGTAAGGCCCTCGAGCCACTCTTTTTGGCGCGCTACCAAAGTTTAGAAAGTACGCACCCCTACGCGCCTGAGGCAACTCAAGTCGCCGATCGCAGTTTGCGCAATATGTGCTTGGCGTATCTGGTCAGCGCAAGTCTGGATAACCTCGCCTTGGCTTCCGCGCAGTATCAAGAGGCGAGTAATATGACTGACCGGCAGGCCGCGCTAAAAGAAGTTGCTTTTTATGCTGATCAAAACCTACGCGATAATACGCTGGAAAACTTCCATCAGACGTGGCGGCATGAAGCTCTAGTGGTCAATCAGTGGTTGCAATTACAGGCGGCTATCCCAGATAGCGAAGGGCTTTCACGGGTGCAGTCGCTGATGTCTCATGCCGACTTTGATTTTGGCAATCCTAACAAGGTGCGTGCCCTGGTGGGCGCTTTCGTGAACCAGAATCCGATCAATTTTCATCGTCTTGATGGCTCCGGTTATCGCTTCCTCAGTGATGTTGTGCTTAAGCTGAATCGGCTTAATCCGCAGCTGGCCTCTCGATTATTAACGCCTCTGACGAAGTGGCGTCGATATACCGGTAGAGGAAAATTGATGCGCGCGGAGCTGGAACGGCTGGCTGCAGAGCCAGCGCTCTCCCCAGATGTGTTTGAGATTGTTAGCAAATCACTGAAGTAAGCCGATGCCTCGCGCGACAGCGCGGTGATAAGGGCTTTTTGGCACCAAGTAATTATGCCTCAGATATGTTAAATTACCGCTGTGAGCCGCAGGGGGTCTGCCGCTCGAGCTAATGAAAACATGAATTTGTGGTGTTTGGCGGGCGTGATAAAGCCCCAAAAGTGCAACGGATGACACGAATATGACCGTATCGTTGACATTTATAGAAGAGAATCTCGATGGCTAAACCTAACTACGCGTTCGAAAAACGGCAGAAAGAGCTCGCAAAAAAGAAGAAAAAAGAAGAAAAGCGCTTGAAAAAGGCCGAAGAAGGGTATTCTGAGGAGCATGATGGTACTATACCCGCAAATATAGACCCCCAGCCTGCTACAGACAGCAACACATAAGGTCTCAATTTAAAAGAATTCCCACTTCGTACCGGTGAATGCGAGGTGGGGAATTACAATCATTCACCAACAATTTTGAGTATGTAATA
>CAJXWP010000056.1 GCA_913062625.1 uncultured Haliea sp.
TTAATAACCTTGAGGGCACGCGCATCGCAAATAATCTCTACGCCTTTCGCACGCGCGCTACGCAACAGATTCTTCATGAGAGGAATCCCGCCATGATCACCTTTTATCTGCGGCTTGTGTCCGCGCGGTGCAGGTTTTGCATGGGTATTATCCGGCCAGGCCTCTTCGTTGCCGGTGATCATCAATGCTGCTTCATTGGGGGTATTCGTGTGTTTTTTGGGATAGTACTCGGGTTTAAATACCACGCCCTGGCGTGTCAGCCAGTCGTAGTGTTCAAGGGTGCGATCGCAGTAAAGTCGCACTTTTTCAATATCGGCATTAGGACCGGACGCTCTTAAGAGATATTTATACATTTCTTCAATATCGTCGTCGAAGCCGCAGGCCTTCTGTGTGGGTGTTCCGCCTCCCATGTAGATGAGGCCTCCAGCCAAGGCTGTTGAACCGCCCGCCTCACTTGCAGCTTCCAGTACGATGACTTTGGCCCCGGCATCGGCTGCTTCGATGGCAGCACTGATGCCCGCGCCGCCACCGCCTACAATCAGTACGTCAGCTTCGGCGTGCCAATCTTTCGCCTGTGTGCCGTCAATGGTGGTTGCTTGAAGAGGAGCGTTGTTCATAGTAATGGATGCCTTAGTAGTATGAGCGGTTACAAATTTTATATTTACCTGAGGTCCAGCTGACCGCATTCCCGAGTGCCATCATCGCCATAATAAAGGCCATTCTAATCGTGCAAACGTGATCGCGTCGCCGTAATAACTTATCGGAGCCAATCTTCTCCTCTCCATTGAACGAGTAACCACGTTAAAAACGATTTTTTAGTGACGAATGAAATAACCCGTGCTGTACTTAATCGATTCTCATTGTCTACAAAAAACCAGAGCGACTTACAGGCCCAACTTGATTGAGTACCATAATACAGATGGGCACTATATCCAACATCCTTGACTTAATTTCGATATTACCCAACGTCTATTCTTTGCTACCATCGCCACGCGGGTTGGCTGCCATCCAGCTATGTTACCTGTGCCGAAAAAAGGTAGTATGATCTGTGAGTTATTTAATTAAAAGACAGCATAAAGCTGTGTTCTGTTGTGAAGGACTGATGCTATGAAAATCACGGGCGGTTGTTACTGCAAAAAAATTCGCTATGAAGCTGTCGGTGAGCCGTTAATGCGCGGTCTTTGTCACTGCCGGGAGTGTCAGTATATTTCTGGTGGCGGCGCCAATGTCGCGCTGGCGGTGGCTGCGAGTGGTTTCCGCTATACCTCGGGAACCCCCAAGGACTTTGAACGCACTGACTTAGAGGCGCCGGTAAAGCGACAGTTTTGCCCGGACTGTGGTACCTCGCTGGTCAGTATGCCGCCGAGTATGCCAGACATGGTTATTCTTAAGGTAGGCACTATGGACGACCCTGCACAATATGGCGCGCCGGATATGGCGCTCTATTGTATTGAGAAGCAGAGCTTCCATTACCTGCCAGAAGAACTGCCTAAGTTCGATCGTTTTCCCGGCTAGACAATACGCGCGCAGTGAGTCATGTCATGACGCTAGAGTCGGCCGGCAACAAGATTACCGCTTTTTTTAGTGACTCTCAGCGTGCTAACCAGATGTGCTGGCCGGCCAGTGGCGACGCGACTTTAACCAAGGCCACGGTTTATGAGCAGGACGTTTTTCAGTCCGTTATCAGGACAATGTTTAATGCGCCTCATTAATGGCAAGCGAGTGCTGACGGTGCAATAATCCTTACCAATAATGATAAGAGAGGCAGGCATAAATGCAGACCGACCAAGACGATCAGACCCTTGATCAGAACACGACACAGTCTATAAAAGGCGCTGATTTCGACCCTGATGCGCTTCGCGACAAGTACCGCCTTGAGCGCGACAAACGTTTGCGTGAGCAGGGCAATGATCAGTACATTGATATTTCAGGAGTATACAAGCACTTTTTAGACGACCCCTATTCGGGACCCACTGTTGAACGCGAACCGCTAACCGATCAGGTTGAAGTTTTAATTGTGGGAGGCGGTTTTGGCGGTCTACTGGCGGGCGCCCGCCTGCGGCAAGCAGGGGTGGAAGATATTCGCATCATCGATCCAGCTGCCGATTTTGGCGGAACGTGGTATTGGAATCGGTACCCTGGAATCGCGTGTGATATTGAGTCCTATACATATTTGCCGTTACTGGAAGAATTGGGCTATGTGCCGCAAGAGAAGTATGCGTTTGGCAACGAGATTCTTGCTCACAGTCAGGCTATTGCCCAAAAATTCGACCTGTATCGCGACGCCTGTTTCCAAACGCGAGTTAAAACACTGCGCTGGGATGAGCAGGAGACCTGTTGGATTGTTTCGACGAACCGCAAGGACTGTATGAAGGCCCGCTACTTGTGCCTGGCCACTGGCCCTCTGAATCGCCCGAAACTTCCTGGTCTTGAGGGCATTGAACGTTTTCAGGGGCATTCATTTCATGCCAGTCGATGGGACTATCACTATACTGGCGGCGATGCTTCAGGTGGCCTCGCCGGTCTGGCTGATAAGCGTGTGGGTATTATTGGCACGGGTGCTACATCGGTTCAGTGTGTGCCGATGTTGGGTGAAGCGGCCAAGCAGCTGTATGTTTTTCAGCGCACGCCATCTTCGATTGATGTTAAGAATAGTCCTCCCACTGATCCACAATGGGCACAGAGTCTTCAGCCTGGCTGGCAACAGCACCGTATGGATAATTTTAACGCGCTGGTCTCCGGTGTGCCCCAGGCAGAAGATTTGGTGGGTGATGGCTGGACCGACCTGATTGGAAAATTGCTGTTTGCCATGGAGCAGAATCCTACCGGAGATCTGTCCCCCGCCGGTATCGAGCGAGCGGTGGAGCTGGCCGATTTTGAGAAGATGGAAGAAATTCGCGCTAGGGTAGATTCTATTGTGAAAGATCCGCAGACCGCAGAAGCACTAAAGCCTTATTATCGCCAGTTCTGTAAGCGCCCCTGCTTTCATAACGAATACCTAGAGACCTTTAATCGTTCCAGCGTGACGCTGGTCGATACCCGGGGCCGGGGCGTCGATCGGATTACGGCAAAAGGTGTTGAAGTTCAAGGCCAGGAATATGAGTTGGATTGCCTGATCTACGCTACGGGCTTTGAGGTGGGCACGGATTATTCGCATCGCGCCGATATCCAGTTGTTGGGGCGTGATGGCACAAGTCTTACCGAGGCTTGGGCAGACGGTGTGCGAAGCCTTCACGGCATGCATGTCAATGGATTCCCTAACTGCTTCATTATGAGTAATTCGCAGGCGGGATTTACTGCGAGCTACCCGCACCTGCTCGACGAACAGGCGAAGCACATCGCCTATATCATCAATGCGGCTTCGGAGCAGGGGTGCGCTGAGCTTGAGGTAACTGAGCAGAGTGAGACGGGCTGGGTCCAGCACTGTATAGACAAGGCACGTGATGCCGGCGATTTTCTTGAAAATTGCACCCCGGGCTATTACAACAATGAGGGTAGGGCGGGTGACCGCAATGCGCAAGACGGCTTTTATGGCGGCGGCTCAGTAGAGTTCTTTCGTCTCCTCCAGGAGTGGCGCGACGAAGGCGGCCTTGAGGGTCTGGAATTGAAGTAGTCCGAACCGCACTCTGCAGATATCCTGCTTGCGTCTGTTATGTTGAACGGATTCAATAATGTACTGATGGCCAGTCTAGTCGGCTGTTGCGTGCGTTATACAGTGGCGATAACCTTTAACCCAAAATGCTATGACTATGATGAAAACCATGATGACCTCTAGGGAGTGCGCCGCACCATGAAGTTTGTTCTTTCCACCTCTTTCAGCAGTGTGACACACCTGACACAACTTGCGCCTGTTGCGGATACCCACGGATGGCATGCAATGTCCTTTTCGGACCACGTGGTGAATCCCAAGACTATCGATACGCCGTATCCGTATACCGACGATGGAAGCCGTCGTTGGCCGCCCTTTACCGACTGGCCGGATCCTTGGGTCATGATTGGTGCGCTTGCAGCTATCACCACAAGACTGCGCTTCACGAATAATATTTTTGTGTTGCCTATGCGTAATCCCTTTCTCGTTGCAAAAGCCATCAGCACTGCTGCAATTATTTCAAACAATCGAGTAACGGCGGCCATTGGGGTGGGCTGGTCCGGAGACGAGTTCGCGCTGATGGATTCCAATTTCAAGACCCGAGGTAAGCGTACCGATGAAATGCTGGAAATTCTGCGCCTGCTTTGGAGCGGTGACTATGTAGAGTATCAGGGAGAGTACTATCAGTTTGATGCGCTAGAGATGAATCCCGCACCGACTGACTATATACCCATCTGGATAGGCGGTATTTCAGCACCTGCGATGCGTCGCGCCGCTCGGCTCGGTGACGGTTGGGTGACAGATTTGCAGACCAGCGATGATATTATCGAATCCATTGACAGAATTAAAGTGTGGCGCGCGGAGTATGGACGTGAACATCTGCCCTTTGAAATAATGGCTACCCCATCGGATGCTTGGGACTACGATGGCTATAAGCGCTTGGAAGACGCCGGCGTGACGCACATTTTAACCATGCCGTGGCCGTTCTATCATGGTGACACCGACGAGGTGGATAAGAAGATTGACAGCGTGAAGCGTTATTCAGATGATATTATCAGTCAGTTTTCCTGAGTTCGCAGGACGCTGTTGAAAAAAATAGTGTGCGGCGCTGACGCCGTTAATGATCATTCAGCCGACGTTTTTTCCCGTCGGCAAAAAGGCATCAGTATGGCCAAATTTAACTGGCCAGTGACGGATAACAACGAACGTTAACCGACGCCGCCGAAGGCTCGCGGCATTTGCATGTTCAGCCGCTCAAGACCGCCGTTCACCCCGAGAATTTCGCCTGTCACGTAACTCGCTGCCGGCGTACAGAGGTACAAGGCGCCTAGCGCAATATCCTCTACTTCTCCCAGGCGCGCCATAGGTGTCAGGTCCACCATCACTTGCTCTATTTCCGGCGTTAGCACCGTGTTGAGGGCGTCTGTTTTGGTGGACCCTACCGCGATGGCATTGACGCGCACCTTGGGTGCAAATTCCTGCGCCAGTTCCTGAGTCAATAATGACAGCGCCCCCTTGGCGGTGCCGTAGGCAGCAAAACATGGCGTTGGCTTGTGTCCGGCAATTGAGGAGATGTTGAGTATGCAGCCGCCGCCGGTCGAGTCGACCATCAACGGCGCACAAATACGCGACATTTCATAAGCAGTGCTCACATTAAAGCGAAAGGCATTTTCGAACTCACGCGCTGTGGTCTTTGACACGGGCTTAGGTGGAAAGCCGCCCGCATTGTTGACTACGATATCGATACGCCCGAATGCCTGCATCGCGCGATCCGCAAGGTTTTGCAGTTGATCAAAATCCAGGACATCGGTTGGCACAACCAGTGCGCGCTGGCCCATGGCCACCACATCCCTTGCGACGCCTTCAAGATCTGCCAGTGTTCGCGCACCGATCACAACATCTGCTCCGGCCTCTGCAAAGGCTCTAGCGATACCGGCCCCGATCCCCTTTCCTGCGCCAGTGATAACAGCGATTTTTCCGTCCAGTCTGAATTTATCTAAAATTGACATACTTAACTCCTTTGTCACTAATGTGATGATGCGGAGGGAAACGGCAACGAATCCGGAATGTCGATAAACGACATAGCCAGGTCGAACCGACCCTATCCCCTTGTAGTTCTGTAACCATTCTAAGGCGCTTGCGCCGCTGCCGCATGCAGCATGAGTATGCGAAGTTACACCCGTGGCCTACTTATCTGTATCGCTAAAATGCCTGAAAACGATAAATGGGTCTGGCTACGCTTATTGCAAATTGTGTATAAAAAGCCCTGTAGATTTTTAGGCAGGATACTCCTCAGTTTGGTGCAGAGGATGCTGCAGGACTTTTAACCGTCGTTCTCAGACGCCTGACATTACCCATGCTAGTGTTAAACAACTCAAAGCAGGGTGAGTTCCGGCGTTCTAACGGTGCTAAAGCTAGTCGCTTCAGGTATCAAGGTGTAGACTCTCGTGAATAATAGGAACCCGATACACGAGAGGAATGAGTATGAAGCGCAGAGCAGCGCACTGTGAATAAAGTTGCGCTAGTCACGGGTGGTTCCCGGCGGATTGGCCGTGCAATAGCGATACATCTGCACGAGTTAGGCTTTGATATTGCGTTGCATTATTGCAATTCCGCCGACAGTGCAAATGCTCTGGCCGATGAACTACTTGGCGCGCGCAGCAACTCCTGCCAATTGTTTCAGGCAGACCTTCGAAATCAGGATCAGCTGGGTGCATTAACGGCCGCACTTTGTGCACGATATTCTTCGATTGATTTACTGGTTAATAACGCCTCTGGCTTTATGCCAACCCCTATCGAAGATTGCACAACGAAGCAATTTGATGACCTGTTAGAGGCTAACCTCCGAGGACCCTATTTCCTGATTCAGGGTCTGTTGCCGGTGATGCAATCTGGTGGTGCCAGTATCATCAATCTAACAGACGTGAACATTCATCGGCCACTGCATCACTATAGCGCCTACACCGCGGCCAAAGCCGGTATGGCGTCGCTCACACGCAGCCTCGCGGTAGAACTGGCGCCGCACATTCGTGTCAATGAGATAGCGCCAGGTGCCATATTGTGGCCGGAGGAAAACGACACATATGACGCATCCATGCGAGAGAAGGCGATAGAGCAGACGCCACTAAAACGGTTGGGGGAGCCAATGGATATCGCGCGCACGGTGGGGTTTCTTGCGTGTGACGCACCCTTTATCACGGGTCAAGTGATTGTGGTCGACGGTGGCTGGAGCCTAGTTGGGTAGGGGTAGGGCGCCAGCAGCGCCCGGGTCACTCTAGTTTGCAGCGTATTCAACTATCGTATGAGTTTTTACGAGTTACTTTACCTCTATGGTTACGCTGCTTTCAACACCAATCATATGATGGTCGCGCGCTCTGAGGCTAATCCGGAAGGTATGCGCGCCAGGCGCAATGTCCGCTGGCAAATCAAATTCCAGAGAGTCTGAAAATGCCGTGATATGTTCGGCAGCGTCATCATTCGTGTCTAGGTAGAGATGATAATGTCCAGCAGAGACATCATTATGAATCGCGCCTGCAGCGTCAGAATGCAGTGATGAATCGCTGTCATGATGTTCTTCGCTAGCCCCGTCACTCGGCATGGCTGAATCGTCATGTCCGTGCGCGTCCTCGGGTGGCACCAATTCAAAGTTATCAAAGCTGAACTCAAGAGAAACAGTGTCTCTAGGCGTGAAAGTTTCCCCGTTAGTGGGACGAATGATGGTGACCGCTGCCCGCAGTGGAACTGGCTTGCTCATTTGCGCATCGTAATTTGGCAGTTTGGAGCCTATGTAAATGAACATCTCATCGTCACTGGAGAAGGCACCACTGATTGCGCAGGCATCGCACCATCCGTCCCCAAGGCCCGGTTTGGAATCACAACTGGCATGATCGTCCTTGCCATTGCAGCTAGCGGCTACTTTGCCTGCTACACAGGCGGTGGGCCTGCAACTGCGGGCATTGGGCGGTCTTTGGGAGAGCCTCGTAACCAATTCGATATTAGGCGAGCCATCAGCGTTAACCCCATTATTGTAGATGGCGCAGTTCTCAACTGTTCGCTTGGCTGGGTCGGCGCTATTAAACGTTAGAGGAGGCTCATATACAATGTATGCGGGGTCATCATAGGTATACGACTCGTAAATAATCTCTCCGGTAGCCTTGATTGTTGTAGACCAGCTATCCCCCCGTTTGTGGTTGTGTGAGGTCCCCGCCAGTAATCCGTCGCCCTGATCGAAGACATAATCTGCACATTTTCTCTCCTTGGTGAATGGAGCAACGCCGGTAGCGATAAAAATTCTACTGGTGTCATTGATGCTTTTTGCTTCGAACCGACGGTCCGTAGCGAAATCGAAATTGCGCCATACGGCATGAGTGCCATCTTCAGTGGATAGGTTAAAAACGTGGGAATTCCAGTAGAAGATACCGGAGACTGGATATGGCTTGAAATAGCCATCTTTTTCAATGCCGGTTCCCAACCCTAGAGTCGCTCCGCTATTTACGGTGCTACCCACTTTGGCTCGCGGGCCATACCCTCTGCAAGCAATGCTGTTTCTAAGCTCGGCACGGCATTTTGAATACTGGCCACATGAATCTAAGTCGGTTGGTTCACACGTTCGCCCTTGGACCAGAGCCGCGTCTGGATGGCTGCTGATGGCACCGCAGGTCCATTCGCCGAATTCAGGGGCATGAATCTGATCGATGCCCACCGGAGACTGGTACACGAGGTTGTGGTGCGTATAAGCCGCCTGCCGATTTTTTCCGCCCTTGATGTAGAAGTTATCACCCGTCTCATCCATAAACTCTGCCGGGATCTGATCTCGAAAATCCTCATAGACAGCGAAGCAGATTTCCCGCTCTGCTTCCGCCGGTGCACTGTGCCAAGGCATGGAGGACTGTACCCCTTTGCCCGGCAAAGGCGCATTCAGGGGTTTGATGACGGTTTTACCCGGTTCTGGAAGGCAGACCCCAAGTAGATCTTCGATATAATCTTCTTGCAAGCCCAGGGTGTCGCCGACAGACCCTACTTCTGGGGCTCCCTGTGAAATCCATATTTGGATAGCTTCCAGCTGCGAGGGCGTAAGAGGGGTTCCGCCAGGAGGCATTTGCAGGTCAGCGTAGCTACCCTGATGGGTTGCTGCGGATAGCTTCCTGAAAAGAGAGCTTTGTGAAGGCTTTTTAGGGGTCACACGAAGACCCAACGAGCCTTGCGACTGAACGTCCACTAGGTTCGCATACGCGTTGGCTCTTGTAAGGTCTAGGCCTCCCGCCTTTACCTCCTCGCTGTGGCACGCCGAGTTGGCGCAGGTTACCAGTGCCTCTGAGTAAATCGCGTCCCAGGTGCTGTCGTAGGTAGGGCAGTATTCCAGTTGTTGGTCGCTGTTAATTAGCGCGTTCAGCGAGTGGAATGTATAGGTGTTACGTCCGTGGTTCGTCTGGGTAAAAGCGATGGCGTCTCCACGCTGCACCGCAGCGGGCAATACAATGCTTGCTTTTATAACGCCGCTCTCACTGGGAATCGATATCTCTGTTTCCCATACGGAAGTCACACCTATCGATAATGCGAGAAATGCAATTGCGGGTTCATTCGCGGTCAAAGCGCTGTGACTCAAATTTAATTCAATGGTGGTGCCGGCTTCTAGGTCAAGCAGACTGTCTTGGCTGAGGGAAGCGTAGTTGCAGGCATCCGAGCGTACTTCCAATACATCATCCTCGACTAGCCAGCCCGTACCTAATTCGCAATCCACTACTGCTGGACGACGATCAAGAAACACATCTCTGTTTTCAGATTGTGTGTCCCACGCCTGTGCATTCACGAGCGGTATAAGAAGAACCTCATTGCTGGGAATATAGGGTTTGTCTCCAGACCAAGCCAGCAGCATGTCGCGTTCACGTTTTGAGAGCTGCGCCGAGCCGGCAGGCGGCATTGTTCCGCCCTCAATCGAATAGTAGATTGCCGACTTGAATGTACTTGCGCTCTCAACCTCCGCGAGGGAAATCGGTGCCACCGGCTTGTCTCCGCCGTTATGACAGCCCGCACACCTGCCTTGCAGGATGGCATTGATGTCATCCTCAAAAGACAGCATCTGTTCGTCGGAGGGAATAATACTTTGAGTGTTTACTGCGTTTCCAGTCGCGACGGGAGAGAGAGAGCCATCGCCATCACCACCGCCACCACCACAGGCATTAAGGAAGACGGCCATCAACAACACACGGAACGAGACGGAAACTATTTGCATTGAATACAAGACCTTAGTAGGAACTTCTAGTTATTTTTATTGCCGTTGACGTAAAGCTTGCTCGGTCTTATCAGGAAAACATAGCTTCCTTTACATACATCCAATTTTACAGTGATCAAATTCACTGTCAACAAACCGCTCTTGGGGTTGCAACAGGGTTGGACTGGCTGTTTGCGATAAAGCTCAAGTGCACCCCAAACGTCTAGCGTATGATCCCCTGCGGAGGGACGACGCCTCAACACGCCGCAGACGCTTAAGCGAGCACGTCCGTTGTACCCCCAGGCTAGCACGCTAGTAAGGCAACGCAGAGAGGTCGGTTCGGGGGAGCAGACCATAATATAAAACAGCGTTTTGCATTATGGCGTGATGCCCTGCGTGAATAACCCACAGTCCGCTCTTTCATACCCCGTAGTCTGTGCAGAGACTTTGCGAGTATAGTGAGGCGACTCACTAGCTCGAGGTAACAACAGATGACCTGGGAAGACCCGCTCACTGCGCACTGTTCCGGATTTCGGACCATGCAAGATAATCTGTCGTATACCCTTACTGCGCGTGATATTCACGGCACGATACCGGAGCGCATCAAAGGACTATTTTTCCGTATTGGCCCGGCTAGGAATGAATTGGCAGGAAAACCATTTGGCCACTGGTTCGATGGCGACGGTGGAGTCAGTAGTTTTCGCATTGAGGATGGCCAGGTACACTACCGCTGCAGCTTTGTAAAAACGCCAAAGTATTTAGATGAAAGTGCCGCTCAGCAGGTCGTCTACCGGAGCTTCGGCCACAATGCCCCTGGTGGATTCTTTAAAAATCTGCATATGCCTGCCAATTGTGCAAATACCAGCATTGTCTATCACGGCGGAAAGCTCCTCAGCCTATTTGAGGGCGGGCGGCCTTGGCGTCTCGACCTTGAAACGCTCGACACGATCGGTGAAGAAGATTTTGAGGGCATTTTAAAGCCGCGCGAGACTTATAGTGCACACGGAAAAGTTCACCCAAGTACTGGCGACTATATTAATTTTGGTATGACAGCGGGCCTCACTGGACCGCAAATGAATCTATTTCGCGTGTCGCCGAGTGGTCGCATTGTGAAGCGCGGTAAAGTCAAAGTCGATCGCATGGCTTTTTGTCACGACAACGCGATGACGGAAAACTATCTGGTCATTATGGCGATGCCTGTAGCGTTCAAAAACCCGCTTAGCGTCATCCTTGCGCGTGAGACAATTGATCAAAATATGGCGTATCAGCCGGAACTTGGAATGAAGGTGTATGTCGTATCGCTGGATGACTTTAGCCTGATACGTACGTTTGAGGTTGATCCTTTTACTTTCGCGCATTGTTCCAATTGTTGGGAAGAAAATGGTGAGCTGTTTGTCGATGTGCTGCAATTAAATGAAGAGCAGGGCGAACAGGGCAAGGCGCAGTTCCGTGATATTTTTCATCAGCCGTTTCCTGCATGTGGAAAAATGCAGCGCTATCGTTTTAATATGATCACCGGTGCGGTGCAGGCCGAGACTTTGCCTAATGAGCTGCCCTGCGAATTTCCCCAGTGGGATTGGCGTAGAACAGGCAAAAAATCGCAGATCATTTATACGGCGGGTATCTGCCAGAATGAGACACCGGGTTTTTATAATGCGCTGCAGCGAATCGATCTTGAGAGTGGCGATGTAAAGGTATTTGATAGTGGCACTGCACGCTATGTGTCAGAGCCTATTTTTGTCCCGCGCACTCCCGATGCTCCAGAATCGCAAGGCTATCTTCTGACTGCTGTCTATGATGCCCGGACTGAACTGTCTGAATTGCTTATTCTAGATGCAGAGACCTTGTCAGAACCCATCGCCACTGTGCCGCTAAGGAATCATATTCCTCACGGGTTTCACGGCGGCTGGACCAGTCTTTGATCAGGGCAGAACAAATCGATAACACTGCGAAGTGTACTGCGGCAGCATGAAACTCCTCGATGTAGAACTCGCCTGACACACGAATCTGATACCTTTTTACGCTGTCCGACGTTCACGCCAATGGATAATATAATGAAGAAAAAATTTCTGACGATACTTGCCGCGACAGCATTGATCTGCGGTTGCAGTGGTCAGTCAAACGAGCTGGATGTTGCCCCCGCGCGCGCTGGTCTGGCACCACCGGAAAATCTTGCCTGGTGGAGTCGCGCGGCTATTGATGCCTATATGCGTTACTCGGCATGGAGTGGATCGCACTCCGGGTCCATTGCCTTGTTCGCGCGTGATGGCGTACCCATCTACAGCAATGCTGCGGGTTGGAAGGATATTGCTTCCGGACAACCTATGACGGTCGATACTCCTGTGCGTATTGCCTCTATGACCAAACCCATTACGGCGGTTGCCGCCATGATGTTGGTTCAGGAGGGAAAACTTGGCTTGGACGACCCAGTGGCAGACTACCTCCCTGAGTTTGCAGCGCTGCGTGTTGCCACCAGCCACAGCTCTCAGGCTGACGGCTCCTTTTCCTCACTTCCGGCCAGTACTGTGCTTACCGTGCGGCACCTCCTAACGTTTTCATCGGGTATCGGTCCGGGTCGGGGTAAAGATTCGGCGTTGGTGAATCACTGGGATCGCAACGGCATCTATGATCCGCCCGCGGGCGAATTGGGAGATCGCGTGACCCTTCTTGCGCAGCTTCCGCTGCTCGAAGAGCCGGGCACTCGCTGGCGCTATGGGTTTTCACTTGATGTGCTGGCGCGGATAATCGAAGTGATCAGTGACGACACTATCAGTGTGTTTATGCAGGCGCGCATTTTGCAGCCCCTGGGAATGAAAGACACGCGTTATCTCCCACCGCCATCTGACCGAGATACTTTCGCAACGGTTTACACGCAGAACAGCAATGGCGAACTTATCAATGCACCCTTGCCATACGACACAGACTGGACCCCGGGCGGCAGTGGACTGGTGTCAACCGTTTCAGATTATATGCGCTTCGCGTTGATGTTGTGGAACGGCGGGGAGTACCAAGGTGTGCGAATACTGCAACAAGAAACAGTCGATAATATGCGTCGATTGCATGTCGAAGGGGGTGTGTTGGCTGACGAGGACATTGAAGGTCTCGGTTGGGGGTTGGGCATGGCGGTCGTGGCGGATGAAAACGCGACGATCATACCTGATCGAACCGGCGACTTCTGGTGGTCGGGCTACTATGGCACGACGTTTTTTGTCAGTCCTGAAACAGGGCTGGTCGGTGTAATAATGAGCCAAAACGAACCGAGCGAATTCTCTGGCCTGCCGGTTGAGATATTTATCGTTCAAGGCTTGGCATTTGCGGGACTGTGATCGTGCTGACCTCAAGAGGCCACAGTAAATAAACATATTAGGGTCTATTTAAAAGCCCCGAGAGGCCCGCGGATTGGCGCACTTTGCCAGTGGGTTGGCGGCGATTATCAAAGACGTGCCCGCATACGCCATTATAGTATGAGTGATTGTCTACGCATTGGGTGATTAGTCGTAACCGTTAGGTCTACTCTTTTACACTGTCATAATTTAGTTTAGGTGGGCTGCATGTCTTGTATTTTGCACGTGGGGATTTGGAAAATTGCGTCAGGCTATGATATTTTCACAAATACAATCTGAAGTGGTCACATGGTCATCCGACGACGATATTCCCCGGTGTGTAGTTGCAGTGGCTGCTGCGTTTAGTGCGTTTCTACTTCCAAAGATCTTGGCTGATACGTTTTCAGTACCGATGGACCCTGGTTGGCAACAGCGTGGTTATACACACGGTTTTTCTGATTTTCTGCGAAAATAAATTTTTCCGGTGTGTTGTCACTGTTGAGGATTTTTTGTGGTGTGCGCACCGTATCGCATTCCAAGCCGACATGCGCGGCGATGGTGTGTCCGTTCCCGGATTGTTAAATTTATCCGACCGACTGTCTCCGCTGGAGGCGTACAGCATTGTCAGTAACGGTCGTGGCCGCATGCCGGCATTTGTGCAAATACCTTAGTACGCAAAGGCAGCTGTCCTTTGGTACGTGTATACGGCAAATGAAAAGCAACAGCTCAGTCACTTAGGCGATGGTAACTCGGCGACTGACATCGCTTACCTCAATGCGAGATTTCAAAAGCTCACAGATCCTGAGGGCTTGCCGGCTTCAAAGCCGCCATGGGGCACATTGACCGCCATCGACCTGAAGCATTCTGATATTCTCTGGCGAATCCCTCTTGGAGATTATCCCGAAGTACTGGCGCAGGGTGAGTCGGGATATGGTTCAGAAAATTATGGTGGGCCGATAGTCACTGCCGGCGACGTGTTGTTTATCGCGGCAACGCCTGATCAGATGATAAAAGCCTACAACAAACATAATGGCGAAGTACTGTGGCAAGCTCGGTGGCCCGCAGCGGGGTTTGCCACGTCGATAACCTATGCTGTCGACGGTCGCCAGTACCTGGTCGTGGCTGCAGGCGGCGGCAAGCTGGGCCAGTCCAGTGGCAGTTCGTATGTTGCATTCGCGTTGCCCGACTAATTGTATCCGCCACTTATTGGAGCGATTACACTCGGAGTTTGAGCACGACTGAACTGCATACGCTAGCGATTCTTGCTGTTAGCGGGGTGCAGTGATCCGAAATAGTGCTTAAGTGTCGTCGTCCCGCGCTTTGGTCCTGCGCCATTAATTCCACCAAAGGCAGTTACAGCGTATTTGCCGAGATAACCGGTTGCGCCGGCTACCAGCACTCGTTTCACTTTATGCTCTGACATGTCTGTAACCGCTCCTGTCCTTTGGTGACAATAGGGCTTACGCCAAACAAGCCCTACTCAACGATACTAATCAATTGTTCTGCCGTCCTCGGTAATGATTAATGACTCAAAGCAGTATACGATCAATTGATTGCTATAAGGCTATGTATATCAGCACAGTTCTGTAGCCATAAAGATCTGTCGGTTTTGTGACAAAGACGACGAAGAGTATGACCCCGGAACCAGGTTTTGTGGGGCAATGGGAGACACAATGCTATGGACAGACTAAAAGGTAAGCGAATGGTCATAACGGGCTCGTCCCGCAGTTTGGGCCGACATTTTGCTTTGGCCTGTGCTGCCGAGGGCGCATCTCTGATTGTGAATGGTACCAATGAAGAGGCCCTAGCCAAGGTGGTACGCGAAGTCGCTGATCTTGGTGCAGCTGTGCATGCAGTGGCGGGGTCAGTCGCTGAAACTGATGTCTGCAATGCACTGGTCGAGACCTGCGTGGATAAATTTGGCGGCATTGATGTCATGGTGAATAACGCGGGGATTGTTCGCGACCGCACCTTGATGAAAATGAGCGATGAGGACTTTGACGAGGTTATTGCGGTCAACTTGCGCGGCCCCTTCCTGTGTACTCGTCGCGCTGCTGTCGCAATGAAGGCGCAGGGAAACGGCCATATCATACAGATTACATCGGCGTCTGGTTTGGTGGGGAATTTCGGCCAGACCAACTACGCTGCTGCTAAGGCGGGGCTGATGGGTATGATGTATACGGCTGCCAAGGAGCTGGCACGTTACAATATTCGGTGCAATGCCATGTGGCCTGTAGCGCGAACTGACATGACCCAGCCGCTGATTGACAGCTCTGATGCGACAGCGCAGGCGTTGGGCTTTGGTGAGCCCGAAGAGGTTGCTATGGGGCTCGTATGGTTAGCAAGTGACGCAGCCGGGCGGTTTAATAGTCAGTGTTTGACATTCAACGGACTCAAGACTGCACTGTGGCGCTCACCTAGTGAGGACTATATCAAGCAGGAGCAACAAGCCATTACTATTGAGGAATTGGAAGGCTATTATGCGGAGCTGTCACCTATTCCGATGTATAGCAGTCGCGAATGAAACCAGAGTGTGAATTTACCAGCCTGTAATCTGGTGTCCGGTTCTCCCTAGACCGCACTCTCCATCTGCCTGTTGAACGACTGATTGGGCGGTTGCAGTACCCGATGTATTTTGGAACTGATCCCAGCCCGCCTGATACTCATCTCCGACCGCATTGAAGTTTAACGTGCCTGACCTGATGACGTAATTCCACGCCAGCCAAAGATCGGTTCTGGATGCGCCGCCGACTTCCCGTGAGGCTAGCCCTCCTGTCACAAAACCTTCGCAGTACTGTGGTGTTTCGTTGAGCGCAGCGTGTTGCCAAGGTAAGTCAATTGCGCTGGCGCTGGCGGCAGTAAAAGTGAATATTAAGGTAAGGAATTTTCGTATCATAGGGGCGCCTTGTTCAAAGTGTCGTTCAGGTTGTGGTAAATCTCAGAGTGCATTTTTTGCAGTACGCATCGTTTAACGTCGATGATGAATAGTTCTGTGTTCCGCGGGGTTATAGACCTCTTCAGTTTGACCGGTTGTGTCGTCCACTTCGCTGGGCATTTCACTGGGGAAGTCGCCTACCTGATGAGGAGCCTCTGCGTTGAGTACTTCATGCGGGGCTGCAGGGTTCATGCGCTCAAATGCCTGTTGCTTGACCAGTGCTTGGTCATAGACGTTATTAGCGTTTGGGTTGTCAATAATGACAGGGGTGTTGTTTTTTTCAGGCTGCTGCTCTTGTTCCTGCCACTGCCCTTGAGTTTGAGGCGGCGGGGCGTCGATTATATTTGTCTGTTGCAGCTCAACGGGCTTGGCCCGAGCGTTCGCTGCGGGCGCGGAGTTGGTGAACTCAGGATTCCCTTCAGCATCCGTGGTTTCGTAAATTTCTCCCCAAGCCGCGCTGTTCAGGGCGAGGGCTATCAGACATGTTGAAAACGTCCTCAGATATCTCACATTCATCTCCTCACCAATACTGGTTTTGCCGATGGTAGTGCATTTCTCTCAGTGGGGACAGGTGAACAGAAGGTTGGGATAGCGGCTCAGTGCTCTAGTGTATCTTGGCCTAGTGACCAGAGGTCGGGCAGAGTAGAGACTATTTAGTCTTCAGCCTCTGCCTCGCGTAGACGTTCCTGGCGGCTTTCCTCTTCAGCGAGGGCCGCTTTAATTTCCAGCATCACAGAATCGACATCAGCTGAATGGGTCGGCATATCAAAGTGCCCTGTCAATTTTATGTCGGGGTGTAGCTCCCCATTTTCATACAGCGTCCAGATCTCTTGGGCATAGTGGCTATCGAGCAATTCAGGCGCAAACAGGCCATAGTAGTCTGTCATGTTCTTCACATCCCGTTCCAGCATGGCACAGGCATTGTTATTGGCCGCCGCATCGACGGCCTGTGGCAAGTCGATGATGACAGGTCCATCCTCGTCCACAAGTACGTTGAATTCGGACAGATCACCGTGCACTAGGCCCGCGCTCAGCATGCACATTACGTAATGCATCACCTGGGCATGGTCTTCTCGCGCTTGCGCCTCCGACATGGAGACTTCACTCAGCCGGGGCGCAACATCGCCGTTTTCATCGGTGATCAGTTCCATTAGCAACACACCATCGAAGCAACCGTAGGGCTCTGGGACTCTCACGCCTGCATTGGCGAGGCGATAAAGCGCATCGACTTCTGCGCTTTGCCAGGTATCTTCCTGCTGCTTCCGTCCGAACTTGGATCCTTTCTCCATTGCTCTGGCACGTCGGCTATTGCGCACTTTACGGCCTTCGGTATACTGCGCCGCTTTTTTGAAGCTGCGCTTGAGCGCTTCCTTGTAGATTTTGGCGCAGCGAATTTTTGACCCACAGCGCACAACGTACACGTCGGCTTCTTTGCCACTCATTAACGGCCGGATGACTTCGTCGATTAAGCCGTCATTGATCAAGGGTTGCAGACGTTTTGGGGTTTTCACAGGCCTTTCTTCACAACAGTGGGGGTTCGTCGGTTGATGGGCTTTGCCCTTACAATTCTCAGTATGCGTTACCTACGGTGCATTTTGACATATTTTAGGGCGTTGCAGATAGTACGCAGTGTCGTCGACTCCGTTAGACACAACTATCCCAGAGTTAGATACGCACTTCTATAGGGAATTTTATCTATTCGTCAGACGGGGAGGTCGCCGGCACATTGGTGGCAGCGCCCGGTCTTCTAACGCGATTCAGCAATGAATATGGGAATTTTTCGCGTTGTTTTTGCCTGATAGTTATCATATTCAGGATACGCTGCGACGCCCGCTGCCCAGACGGTTGCTCGTTCCTGTTCATCTGTTACTTCCCGCACGCGCATGTCGAATACTTCGGTTTTGTCGCGTATTTGGACGTCCGAATTGGCCCTTAGATTGTAGACCCATACCGGATTTTGCGGTTGGCCACCCATTGAGCCAATCAGTACGTAGCAGCCGTTAATCTCGACACGCATAAGAGGAATCTTGCGAATGCCGCCTGTTTTGTTGCCTGTATGTGTCACCACAATGCAGGGCATACCCGTGTCCATTAGGGTCGTGCCCTCGAGGCCACCGCTGCTTTCATACAATTCAACCTGTTCGCGTACCCAGTCCAGTGTAGGCGGTATATAGTTCGTCATACGCTATTCGACTCGCTGCTTTATTATAAAGAATCGCATTACCATACCGCTAGAACGCGTGTACGTAAATCAAAGTTCCGGTTTTTGCGATGGGCGTCATAGACCTCTGCTGTTCTCGAGCGGCAGGGAAAGCAGGGCGGTAGTGCCTATGCGTATAACGACCCAAGTTATTATGGGTTTGTTTCATGGATAGACATCGAGCGACGATATGGCACAGTGGTTTGCTTACAGGAGTATACCGGAGCTGCTGATGGTGTGGACTCGAGAGGCGGCTCTAATCAACTGATTCCGATTATCGAAGAGGCATTCGATGCAGTATATTAATCATCTTCGCGCCTCGATTGACTTACATCAAGCCTCATTTTAGCGCGTGCCGCGCGATTTAGGGTGGGGTACTTGGACAAGCTGGTTGGTTGTTACTAAGGCATTTTATAGGCTGAAACGTGTCCCTCGCCGAACCAGTGCGTGGTATGCTGCGCCGTTGTGAATTGGAGAAGCAACACTGTGGAAACGATAGAAATTAATGAATCCCTCAATGTTTTTGGCGAAACTCTATTGCCGTGCAGTGAAGACCCGGTGACTGGATTTTTGAGAGACGGGTGTTGCAACACCAGCGACCAAGATACTGGATCCCATACCGTGTGTGTTGAGGTTAGTGAGGCATTTCTAGAGTACTCCCGCTTTGCCGGTAATGACCTCAGTACCCCGGTGCCCGCGTTCGGGTTTCCAGGGCTTAAGCCCGGCGACCGCTGGTGTGTATGCGCTCCACGCTGGTTGCAGGCGCATGAACAGAAAATGGCGCCCAGAGTGTTCCTGACGCGCACCCATAAGAGAGCCCTCGAAACTGTTCCACTGGAAGTCCTGCGTCAATACGCAGCTGACCTCAACTGATGATGTTGTCTGCCCCACTGCCTCTCGTCGAACTCGACCCAACGGTCCCGCCTGTCGCAGTGGTTATTTGGCTTCATGGTCTGGGCGCTGATGGACATGATTTTGAAGCCATCGTCCCGCAACTTCGATTGCCTGCCGACTTGCCCGTGCGGTTTGTTTTCCCCCATGCTCCAGAAATTTCGGTGACGGCCTTTGGCGGTCAAAGGGCGCGGGCCTGGTTTGATTTTGATCCAGCGGGCGGAACCGATCTGCCAGGCTTAACGAAATCCATGTTGCAAATTCAGGATCTTATCCAGAATGAAATTGATACAGGCATGCCCGCTGAGCGCATATTGCTGGCAGGCTTTTCGCAGGGAGGGGTGATGGCGCTCCATACGGCGCTTTACTATCCCAAAAGGCTGGCAGGCATTCTCGCCCTGTCTACTTTTCTCGTTGAGGGAGATAAATTGGCTTTAGCTAAGTCACCCGCTAACGAGAAAATTCCCATTCTGATGTGTCACGGCCAGCAAGATGCGGTGTTGCCGATGTCACTGGGTCAATCCTCACTGGCGCAATTGGAGAGCGCCGGCTATGCTGTCAAATGGCGTGAGTACCCAATGGGGCACGAGGTGTGCTTGCAAGAAATACAAGAAATCAGTCGCTGGCTGCAAGCTGTTCTCGGGTCAGGCGGATAACCCTGGTTAGCTCAGTTGTCCCCTCAATGCGCAAACTAATAAAAAGAGGAAGTAGAATGCTGTCTGCAAAAGAAATTTTTTCTTTAAAAAACATAGGCCTTGCCATTGTTTTTCTGTTCTTCATGATCGGCGGCATTACTCACTTCACCGATCCCGATTTTTTTGTTTCAATCATGCCGCCCTACGTTGGATATCATCTTGAGATCGTCTATATCAGCGGCGTTCTTGAAATTCTGGGTGCAATAGGCATTCTCATTCCGGCGCTGCGACAAATGTCGGGAAATGGACTGGTGTTGCTTGTTGTGTGCGTGTCGCCAGCCAACATTCATATGTGGATGCACCCAGAGCTTTTCCCTGATGTGCCTGAGACTTTTCTAACCGTCAGGCTGATTGTTCAGGTGGCGCTGTTAATGTTGATCTGGTGGTGCACGCGTGCAACCTCTGCTGCAAAATCGATCGTCTAGAGACATCTGTGTCGCGGTTTTTACTCTAGAGTGAGGCAGTGTGTCGAAGCATCTCCCGCAGGCAGCGCTTCGATATAGCGACGAATTCCGGTCCAGGCCTTGCTCGCTTCCGGCACTCCGGCAGCGACCAGACCGTGCCACCCGTGAATCATGCCCGGCCAGCCTTCCACGGTTACCTGCACACCGGACCGCATTGCGTTGCTGCAAAGACTGATGGCGCCCTCTCTTACGGTATCGAATTGGCCTATTTGTAGATACATAGGTGGCAATCCCCTCAAATC
Source organism: uncultured Haliea sp. (assembly GCA_913062625.1). Lineage (GTDB taxonomy): Bacteria > Pseudomonadota > Gammaproteobacteria > Pseudomonadales > Halieaceae > Marimicrobium. The sequence continues at coordinate 20,551 of CAJXWP010000056.1, forward strand.
GGCATTCGCCGGTGACACGCGTGGATCGTCAAGAGAAAGTTGTTCTGCTAGGTAGTCTCGGCCTCGGTTGCGCACCCACTGTGGTGTCAGAAATGGATCTCGACCTGTGACGGCCTGTCCCGCTACAGACAGGTCGAACCAACCGGTAAGCGATATGAAGCAGGCTGGCAGCGGTAGGCCCTTGTCGCGCAGTTGTGTGAGTAAGCCCAATGCAAGGCTGCCGCCGCAGGACTCACCTATGAATACAATATCTATAGGGTTTATGCCCTGCTCAAGCAGACCGCAGTAAGCATCGAGGCAGTCATTGGGGGCGGCGGGATAGGGATGTTCCGGTGCCAGGCGGTAGTCGGGCATTACGACGTTACAGCCTAGTTGGCGCGCGATGATTTCGGCATAAAAATGGTACTCATCGATGCCGCTGGAGACGAAAGCGCCACCGTGACAGTGGAAGGCTGTGTACTTTTTTTCGTCACCCTTCAATGTGTAAC
>CAJXWP010000057.1 GCA_913062625.1 uncultured Haliea sp.
GGTACAGGCGGTCGGTTTGGGTGCTAGGGACTCACTGCGTTTGGAGGCAGGTTTGTGCTTGTATGGACATGAACTGACCCCCCAGATCGATCCGGTGCAGGCAGGTTTAGTGTGGTCCATTAGCCAGTGTCGTCGCGCCGAGGGTAATCGTTCAGGTGGCTTCCCCGGTGCGGATGTGATCTTTGGACGCATGATCGACAAGCCAGCTCTGCGTCGGGTAGGTTTGCGCGTAGAAGGCAAACGTCCGGTGCGTGAGGGTCAGGTAGTGCTGGATGAGTCAGGTCGGCAGGTCGGCGAAATCTGCTCTGCTTGTTATGGCGCCAGCGTTGGTGGACCTATCGCCATGGCTTATATCGAACGAGAATTAGGCCTCCCAGGAATGAAGTTGCTGGTAGTCTCAAGGGACAAGTACTTGCCGGTTACGGTGACGCCTATGCCCTTCAATCCTCAGCGTTATTTCCGGGGTTAAGGTGGGTAGCCAGTGCTGGCTGCCGCAAAGCCCTTATTCGGCACCCCAGTTTAGACAAGCGCACCCTCAACCCTGCCAGTGGCAGCCGCGCTAGATAGGGCCAGCAAAGTCGCAGGGATACGACCAATAGCGCCAGACTGCCAAGCAGTATCAGAAGTTGCTGTGAACTGATACGAGTCGTTGTCCTGCTGTTTTTTTGGCTTGGAGTAACATCGCCAATCTCGATCCGTGTTTCAGTCAGGGACAATACTTCGAGTTCGCCGCTTTGTGTATTCCACCAGAGGTAGTCTCTTGCGGGCAGCAGGAACTGTCCTGGTTGTTCCGCGACATAACTGATGCGAATACTGCGAGTGGCCAGAGTTTGGCCGCGGTTAACACTGGTTTCTAGCATTGCTGGTGAGGGGTAGGCGGCAAGTCCTGATTGCTTTTCGCTTTTGTATGCTGGCAGCATCATGGCGAGTACGTCCGCTGCTTCCAGCAAGACTTCTTGTTCGAAGGCATCGCCGACTACTAGCGTATCAAGCGATCGGTCGAAGCTCTGCCTAACGGAGAAGGCCGGGGCAGCTACCCACTGATCAGCCCGAGCGAGGGCGTCAGGTATGACTACGGTCAAATGGTGCACAGGGCTGCGCAGCTCCCCTTGAATGTCGCCCTCTTTTCCCCCATTCACCTGCAGCTGTAGGTGAATAGGCCCGATGGTGAAATCGCCCGCACGCTGAGGAAATACATCCAGCGTCCAGCGTTGTATTGCCCAAGTCTGGCCGCTGTGAGTTTCGCTGGCATTACTAGCGAATTGCTCGGTTTGCAAAATAACCAGGCCCGGAACTTCGGGAATACCGATGCGCGTCCCGCCGGTAAACCATCGATCGGTGGCGATTTCGAGGGTGAGTGTTACTTTTTGTCCAGGCACGATAAGGTTTTGAGACGTGAGCGCGCTGTTGATTCGCAAGCGCCCCGACGCCTCAAGTTCTTCGATCGAATTGCTAAAAGCGAGGGATGAACAAGCCATGGCTAGGAGAAGCAGCCCTCGTTCGAATAAAAGGCCTCCACTTGTCACGGAATATTCTCCAAGAGTACATCCGCCTTCGCCTCTGTATTTTGCAGCTGCATGCCGAATTTTATAGCCAGAAAGTTGGAAGGATCCTGTTGCACACCGCGTAACCACATAGCGCTAGTGGTCGGATCTTGGAGTATATCTTCCGCGGTCAGCTGTACTACTTCAGCCTGCCGCCAACGGATCTCATCAGCACCTTGCGCGGGAATCGCGTCGTCGCCACTAAGCTGTTTGACTTGCGTGCTCGTGCCTGCTTCCTGCTGTTGGCTTGCACTGAGGCGGTTAATTTCATCGATGATAGCGCGCACCTGAGAGCGGTTGTCCGCGGCACCTGGATAACTTGGGTTGCGCGCCAGTAAACGATCGTAGCGGCTGACTGCGCGCACGTAGTCACGTCCTTGGGCACGCGCGTTGGCCTCATTGAATAGCGCATCATCACTGCTTCCACGTGAAAAGTACTCCGCCGCCAACATAAAATCTTCGCCGTAGTAGTAGGCGATACCCTTCCACATCAGATTATCGAAGCGGGCAGCGGCTTGCGGATATCTACCCAGTTGCAGAAGTAGCCGGCCCTGTTGATCGCCGGTTAGCCACAGGTCAGTGAAACCTCTCAGTATAGTAGACTGCTTATCGGCAGTGGTAGACCGCTCATGGACCGTCGACACAGTCGCTTGCTGCGCAATCGCGGGTGACGGCGCACTGCTTAATACAACCGGCAACATCAGCCACATCCAGGTCAGGGTCCAGCCTCTCCTGAACCACATCAGGAAAAGCCCCATTGCTGGAAATACCAAGAGATAGCCGCTATCAAGCCATGGCAGAGCACTGTCCTCGCTTACCATGTAGTAACTGTCGATACGGCGATTAAGTTGACGCACATCTGAATCATCGATGGTCAAAGACAGGTAGGCGCCAGTGGTATCAGCAGACAATCCTTTTAGTGACTCTCTTTCCAGCGGAGCTATTCCCGGCTCTTCACTTTCACTACCCACGCCTACAACCAGTAGTTGATGCGGGCGAGTGGAAAAATACGATTCGAAAGCCTGCCCACTGTCTGCTCCAAGACCGTCGGTGAACATTACAATGGTGGCAGGGGCATCACTTTCACTCAATATTTCATCTACCAGAGGCAGGCTAACTTCGGGGAATTTTCCCACCCGCGGCATGATGGCGGGAGTGATCGCTGCGAGGTATTGATTGAGGATATCCTGATCAGCCGTCAGAGAAAGCACAGTGTGCGCCGTCCCTGAATAGACGATAAGAGCGCTTCTCTTGTCGGGGCGAAGCGCTAGCAGGTCAGAGATTTTCTGCTTAGCGCGCTGTAAGCGACTGGGTTGCACGTCCTTCTGTTGCATTGTCGATGACACGTCTAACAGTATGACCAGCGCCGCTTTATCCTGGCTCAGGGGTGACGGTTGCTGACGCCATGTGGGGCCCAATAACACGAACAGCGTCATTGCCATGAACAGCAGTGCAAAATTTGTCGGATTCAACCAGCGCGCATTAGAACGCTGTAATCGCAGGTGTTGTAGCAGATGTGGAGCGATAATGCCGCCGAACATATCCTGTTTGCTGCGCTGCTGGTTCCGTATCAGCACCATTACCAGCCAAGGTATGAGCAGCAGAGCCCAACTCGGTCGAAGAAAATGGAAGTGCTCCAGTACGGCAAAATCAAAGGGCATTGAAGCCCCTTTTTCTGCGCAGACCATGCCATGCGCGCCACGTTTTATAGCCATGATAGAGCGTATAAAAAATGAGGGCGACACTGAGCGGTAGCCAGTGCAGACTCTGCCGTGGACGAAAGCTAATCGTTTCGTACAATTCCGGCTCAAGTAGCGCAATAGTATGGTAGGCGCGCTTGAGCGCCTGTTGATCTAGCGCCACAAAACTCTGCCCCCCGGTGATCTCAGCGACGCGTTCGATGGTGTCAATATCGAGCGCCTCTTCTCCGACTGAGGAAGGATCACCAATAGCGATGGTGTAGATTCTGATATTGTAGGCAGCGGCCACCTTCGCTGCATCGATAGGCGGCACGATACTTCCCGTATCGTTGCCATCGGTAAGGATGATCAGAACACGGTTGTCTGATGTATTCTCTTTGAATAGTGTTATCGCCAGTCCTATTGCATCACCGAATACGGTGCTTTGGCCAGCCATGCCAATCTCAGTCTCCGCCAGGAGTTTTGACCACACCTGATGATCGTTGGTAAAGGGCGCTTGCAGATAGGAGGCACTGCCAAATACTATCAGCCCCAGACGATCTGCCGCACGCTGGTTAGCCAGCTCTGCAAGGACCTGCTTTACGGCCTGGAGTCTGTCGACTGTTTCGCCATCGGGCAGAACAAAATCTTGGGTTTCCATTGACGTAGATAAATCCACTGCAATCATTAGGTCCCGGCCAGACTTTTGTTGCTCGATGGGGGCGCCCACCCACTCAGGTTTGGCTGCAGCCAATACCAGACATACCCACATAAAGCCAACGAGGAAATATTGCAAACGGTCGCTGCGTAGAATTATCGCGCCACCGTTGGGACGTTGCTCACTTAAATCAACGAGCTTGTCGAAGAAGGGTACTCGAACGGAGTCACGACTCTCTTTATAGGGGGGTATCAATGACATGAGTAAAGGAAGCGCCAGCAGGCATAAGGCCCAAGGATATGCCAGCTCAAGCATACGGTGAGCGCTCATGGTTGCATATCCAAATGTGACAGGCTGCGAGCAGCTGCTGTTGAACAGTGTCGTCGAGTGTTGTGCGGTTATAGGTACCCACGGCGATTAACTGGCATTGTTTTTGCGAAAAAGGCGCAGGAGTGCAGTAGTCATTGAGAAAGTTGACCCAGCTATCGCCCGACAGATGGGCCACCTGATGTCGAGGGAAAGCGGCCAGCGCCGTTAACTTCAGTATTTTATTCAACTCTATTAGCCAGATTTCGTCGCTGATATTTTTTGAAAAACTCTGGAGTCGCGCAGCCGCCTCGCGGCGGTAGCGATTGTGATGCCAGTGCCGCAGTTTTTTCCAGCTGTAGCGGAGCAATAACACTAGCAGCGCTGCTCCGAACCACGCCCAACCATCAGCTTGCGGGAGCCAGCTGATGGCATCAGGCGACGCTACTTCTGAAAATTCGCGCAGCACATAATTGCCAAACGTTTCTGGCAATGGAGGCAAACTCACGGCAACACCTTCTTGCCGCCGAGTTTCTCTCGCAGCTGATCTGCCGTCGATGAGACTGTATCGACAGGCAGCACCGGAATATCATGACGCTTGAGTTCACCCTGAAAATGAGCCATCGATTTTCTGAAGCTGGCTTCGAACTTTTCCCCCAACTCTTTTTTGATAGGGTCGATCTCCAGTTGAAACTTCCCATCGCTCACTACTAGCTCATCCGCTCGGGAGATATCGCGTTCCAATGGGTCGTAGATCAGCGAACAAATAATGTCGTTGTGTTGGCTCAGTCGACGTAGGGTTTTGAGCGTGAGGTCGTTCCAGCCGTAAAAATCTGATATTAATATTACGAGATAGTCGTGACCAATACTGCGTTCCAGTAGGCTCAAAGCCTGCCCGAGCGCATCGGGATTACTGTCTTGGTGAGTGTTTATGCATAGATGATTGTTCATTGCCGTTAACTTGCCCAGCCAGCCGATGACCTGACGTTCGTTGCGCGTGGGTTTTGCCTCAACAATATCATTATCGTTGAAAAGGATTGCTCCGATGCGGTCGCCTACAGCCAGCACGCGCCACGCGGTAATAGCTGCGACCTCTGCGGCAACGACAGATTTCATTTTTTTTACGCTGCCGAAGAACATTGGCAGGCGTTGGTCGACGACTACGATCACTGGACGATCACGCTCTTCTTTATAAACCCTCACATGGGGTTTGCCGGTCCGGTTAGTGACTCGCCAATCCATATTGCGGATGTCGTCGCCAGGTTGATAATGGCGCAGTTCATCAAAATCTAGGCCGCGCCCACGTAGTCGAGACCGTTTACGTCCGCTTAATAACGATCGTACCGACTGTCTTGGCAGATAGTTAAACCCTTGTGCAGTAAAACGCAATCGCATTAGGGCGCGCAGGTTAGTGTATATAGCCTCCCCTGTGGTGTCGGTCATGGACGCTTAGCCTACTGCGACCTGCAGGAGGATTTCGTCGATGATGGCATCGGGTGTCACGTCATCGGCTAGCGCATCGTAGGTCAGAGTCAGACGGTGGCGCATAATAGAATGCAGCACTGAGCGAACATCGCCGGGATCGACGTAGTCTCTGTCATCTAGCCAAGCGTTGGCGCGGCAGGCTCGATGCAAGGAGATGCTGGCTCGGGGGCTAGAGCCGGTATCGATCCAGTGCGCCAGGTTGCCACCAAAATTTTCGGGAAGTCGAGTGGCCATTACCAAGTCGACAATATAGCGTTCTACCGCTGTGGATACCTCCATTTTTTGAATCGTCTCCCGTGCGGCGAAAATGTGGGACTGTGGGATGACGCCAGGTGGCGGTGCCTGGTGCGTTTCTTCCGTTTGCAGCATCCTTATGATGGCCAGCTCTGTCTCTGCATTCGGATAGCCCACCGATATCTTCATCATAAAGCGATCCAGTTGAGCCTCTGGCAATGGATAGGTTCCCTCCTGCTCGATAGGGTTTTGGGTTGCTAGCACCATGAACAAAGCCGGCAAAGGGTAGGTCTTGCCGGCTACGGTGATCTGGCGTTCTTCCATGGCCTCAAGCAGTGCGGATTGCACTTTTGCCGGTGCCCGGTTGATCTCGTCTGCCAGCACCAATTCGTTAAAAATCGGCCCGGGCTGGAACTGTAGTTCGGACTTGCCGTGATGGTCTTGGTAAACCTCGTTGCCAGTCACATCGGAAGGCAGCAAATCAGGTGTAAACTGAATGCGGCCAAGACTGGCCTGCAGCACTTGAGACAGTGTTTTAATGGAGCGCGTTTTAGCGGTTCCAGGTAAGCCCTCCAGCAGGACATTCCCGTTGCACAGTAGTGCAATTGCGAGAGTGCGAACCACTTCCTCCTGGCCGATGACCGATTGCACCATTTTCTGCATGACGGAGTTGACGGCACTCAGGTGATCATTGGGCAAAGCGGTGCTCCTTTTGTGATTTGCTGAATTGGGCGTTGGGGTGTGCGGCTAGTCGATAGTATAACGATATTGCTCAAAAATGCTTAGGCAGCCCAGGCTCGCTTCGCTCGAAAACGCCGCGACAGGTATTGCATTTGGTCGGCAAAGATCCGGTCTTTAGCGAGGAAATGCCATTCCCAAGGGTTGGGTCTGAAAGGGATGGCTAGCAATGGCATTCGTGCTTCCTCAGGTGTCCGATTGTCTTTTTGCCAGTTACAGCGTTTGCAGGCCGCCACTACATTTTCCCAGCGATCAGTGCCGCCGCGAGAGGTGGGAAGCACATGGTCACGTGTTAATTCCGCGCGCGTTGTCTGCTGTCCGCAGTAGAGACAGCGATGGTCATCGCGACGAAACAGCGTACGATTGCACAAGGGAGGGCTGAAACCCGGCATTATCTTTCCCTGAATAGCCACAATCGGTTGTAAATCGATGCGAGAGCGCAATCCATTACGGCGCTGAATGCCGCCGAAAATTGGCGGCAAGACATCCCCGATGCCGTAAACGACATCACCTTTGGCGTAGGCTGTAATGGCCTCATGCAGGGTTATCCAACCACGGGGTTGGCCGGCGAGGTCAAGTCGCAGGATCGTTTGCATTATTTCGCACTCAAAAGCTTGAGTTCAAACTACGGCAAAACGTTGGTAACTACAATGTGCACAATACCTTTCCGCTGAGGGAGGCCGATAGTCGCTTATTGCTTATTGCTTATTGCTTATTGCTTGTGGCAAAGGCAGCTGTTTGGTTTTTATACTCTCGACACCGTAGAACCTGTCAGGCGAAGCTTTAGGTTTTTGGGCTGATAGTTGGCGTCGAGGCCACTGCTATCCACTTGGCCGATACCAGTGTTTTTCCCGCTAACAGCACCTTGCCTTCAAAATGTTGTCCTGCCTTGATCTCTCCCACCCCGGCGGGTGTTCCGGTCATAATGATGTCGCCGTCCTCTAAGGTAGTAAAGGTCTCCAGCTCTCTTATTATCTGCATAGGCGTATATATCATAAGACTCGTACCCCCTGCCTGCCGCAGCTTTCCGTCTACGTTTAGCTGCAAAGACAGACCTTCACTATTTTTTGGGAGGGTGACAAACTCACTAAACAGCGCGGCACCATCGAAGGCTTTGGCTCTTTCCCAGGGTAATCCTTTTGCCTTTAATGCTGATTGAAGCTCGCGTTTGGTGAGGTCCAAGCCGAAGCCAACCGCATTGAGTTTGCCGTTCTTTACGGTAAAAGCCAGTTCACTTTCATAGTGCAGAGCGTGATTGTGGATGTCGGAGCGCAGGATGTCGCTGATGGCTGAATTTGGCTTATTAAATACCACCATGCTGTCGGGGACTTCGTTACCCAGTTCCTTGATATGCGCTCTGTAGTTGCGGCCTACGCAGAGTACTTTTGAGGGTTGCACTGCGTTCCCGTTAACGCGAATGGTTTCCATTTTTTTATTTTTTTATTTTTTTGTCTGTGGCTCACAGGCCACTGCCGCCGAGCGACTCAACAGCTTGCCCCTTCTGCCAGATTGCATTGCGCCCTCTCAGATTCTGACAGGGTAAGTTCATACACCTGATCTTCCGGAAGAGGGATAACTAAACCATTGTATTCTACAGCGCTGTCTTTTTCTGTATCGCAGGCAAACGCCAGTGTGTAATCTCCAGGGGGTAAATAGCCGAAAGAATAATCCCAGCTGCCCGTTAACGCGTTATTTTCCAGGGAGGCAACTGCAAAAGGAGCGAGTGCGTCGCTGGGCGGCGTCGTGCTGCTGCCGCTTGTAAATACATCCGCTAAGCGTCCTTTTTCATCGCCTACTTTGCCGTTGTAGAGGTAGAGCCTGTTGCCTTTCTTGGGGTCAGATTTTTGGTCGCAAGGTGACACGCCATTAAATAAGGCGCTGTCTATCTGACCGGACAAGGTGGCATCTGTCTTGTTGTTCTCAACTCTGATGCCGTTTGTTGCTAGGAGATATCGGTCAGAACCTGACTGATATTGAAGCGCCTGCGCTAGGCTGAATTCAACGGTAAAGGCTTGAGAGCCAGAAGAGAGACGAAAACCTGGTAGTTTCAGTCGCCCGCCGGATACGGTGATTTTCTTAAGGCTGTCATTGGCCTCCTGCACGTAAGAATTGTTAACGTCATTGGTGAGTATGCTAATAAGCACATCGCTGTAAGTGCCAGGGTTAAGTTCGAGCTCTTTGATGACAATGAGCTGATTGACACCCCGATACGCTAATAGGTCCACCTGAAAGGTGTCGGCCCCGCTCAGACCCTGCTCTTCAATGGTAAAGGTATCGATTACGACATCTTCAGCACCGATGCGTTGAAAGGTAATAGCATCGACCTCAATCACCACCTGCTTGAGGTCTTCGGGCAGAGAGTCGGAAAAGCCCAAAGTAAGAAGCGTAGAGGCGCCGTTACCATCATCATTGCAACTAAAACCGCAACCGCAGCCGCTTATGGGTAGTAAAAAGGCAGCGACTAATGCCATAGATGCCGCTATTTTTAGTGAAATTGCCATAATCTTTACCTATCTTCGTCTATCGTGCCATATTTTTAGCAGTGCTAGCGCCCATGAATCGTTGTTGCTCCCCCTGCTTTCGGGGCAGTCTTCTGATGGGTGCTGCGAGTCTGACTTAGGTCTAACGGTTGCCTAGTCTTTTTTCATAAGCCTTCGCATAGGCGATACTGTCAGCGTTATCGATTAAGGCGCCATTTTTTAGCGTGGTCGTTCTGGCACTGATTTCCAGCATGGCTTCTCCTAGCTCCTTTGAGCTGATTACGAGTGAGCCAGGCCGGAGCAAGGCTTCCAGAAAATAATGCAATGAGCTCGCCTGTTCGCTGGTTGGCCTTACGAAGGCGGAACGATAGCTGAACGTGCGCAGTCCACTGCCCTGCGCTAAATGCGCCACCTCATTTTCTGTTCTGCCCTTTTCCCTCGCCCATTGTTGATCGCCATTGGCATCTGTGCCCATGCCGGCGACATAATGAAATGACATGGGAGCCTCTCTGCGCGCGCCCAGCCATGCCGTGACAAACGCCACCGGAAAGTCGACGTTGATCAACGTGTAGGTGGCGTCATCGACTCCTATCGAGGTCGTCCCCAGCCCCCACATCACGGTATTCACCTCCCCCAAAATATCAGAGAGAGAGGCGTAATCGGTAAAGTCTGTATGCATGCGCAGTACCACCTTGCCTGATGCGACCCCGGCCGCAATACGAGGCGAGGTCCGCCGTGTAATCACGTAGACCGTTTCAACGTTGGGGTCTTCCTCTGCGGCCTTGAGCAGTCCGTCCCCAACAGAACCTGTTGCGCCAAATACCATGACCACTTTGTTGGCATCTTCGTCGATAGGCGGGTTCGACTCTAATGAAATATTGCCCAGGGTGGCGAAGCCCCATATATCGAGCGCCACGACTGACAGCACAAGTAAACCCACGACACACAAAGCGCTAATTTTTATCATTTTTCCCATTATAGTTGTCCTGTGTCGTTGGCCACTTAACGTTTGGTGCTGATCTAAGCAGGTGTTGAGGAAAAAAGACGCAGAATTACGCCCGAGCCAACACCAGTATATAGCGATAGCGGCATTTTTACAGTCTTTCGGCTTTGATGATTCAGTGCAGGGGCTACGCACTGCCACTGATGCGGCATACTTGATCACCTGTAATGCTCTACAGGCTACCCCCGTAATAGTTGACAATCTGCATGCGCAGCGCGATGGAATGTGTCAGCATTACGCTTAGACAGGCGCTCTTGATGAAGATGACACGAAGCGATTTAAAGTGGGCGCCCTGAGGAAATTATTATGTATATTGGGCGTGCTGCTTGGCACAGAATGACAATAAAGACACAGAGTTAAACTGACGTCACAGGAGGATAAAACAATGCCATTGACAGATGCACAGACTAGCTTAGTGACCCTTGTCTACACGGTGTCAATCTTGCCGACACTGATCGTCTTTTTTCTGTATTTTATCAATAAGCTTCCGAGCTGGATATTTGTCCTATTTTTGTACTCGTTTGTCATATGCGCAGTGGGTTGGGAAATCTGGTTAACGTACGGGTGGGTGGACGGCCTTTCTGTAGACAGTCGGCGGTCAGCAGCGCTTAATGAAGCCATTCCAATGCACGTCAACTGGATTTTGAACTCGCTCGGTGATGCGGGAGCAATTGGTTTGGTCGGTACGCTGTTAGTCTGGCTGTGTTATGGAAGATCGAATAAGGCTTTTATTCAGTGGCGCTGGGGTGCGTTCATGGTGCTGCTTATTTGGTTTATTGGGCAGAATCTTTACGTTGAGCTATTTGTTTATCAGCATCAGTTGGCCGAAGGTTTAAGGCTATCATGGGCGCCATTGATACCCACTGGTCCTTGGTACAACCCCGCCCTATTTGAAGTGAATGGCAGAGCCGTTCAACTGCAAACGCAGTTGCCATGGCTGTTCATGACGCCGATCTATTATTGGTTGCTTATTCGAATTTATCGCCAGTTCAACCTAGAGTGACAGGCTGGGTGCTGCGCGCCCCGCAATCAGGGGCAGGTCGAGATAGGTTTTGATTCCTGAGGCTGCACGACACACATAGGGAATCGCACTGATACAGTGATTGGCGGTGGCCACCACGCCGGGATTACGAATCAGTCCGGCCGCAATGGACTCAGGATGTAAACCGTGAAAGCTGACCAGTGAAGACGGGTCGCCGATAACCTCCACTTCAAAGCGTTCGCCCTGTGGTCCGAAGTCCCAGGCCGGCTCTAGACTGTCTTCGCCCATAAACCAGTTGACGCGCACAGTGATGACCGGAACCCCTCGCACGGTATGTTGCCAAGTGAAACGCTGTGCAGCTACTCGACCTGGTTGAATGATTCCTATCGGTGAGTCAATTGGCGCTGTTGCGACCGCGACGTCGTGTGCGGTAATCATTTTTGCGTCCACATTAAATCCCAGTTCGGCGGCTACCATGTCCATTGATTGCCCAAACCCCTGACCGAGAAAGCCCACCATCGGGCTAGCTGCAGCCTCTTCGGGTGTTTTGCCAAACAACATAATATCGCTAATGACGGCAGGGGCATTGTAGGTGCGTATGTCGGAGAATTCCTCTGCGCGCACATGCGTAATAACGCTGGACAGAGCCGAAATCATCAGTGGAAAACGTTCGGTAATGCCGCCCGGGTGAATGCCTGTGCCGTGCAGTGTGCTATTACCGGTTAAGCAGCTCTTTTCCAGTGCCGACACATCGCGCTTCCCAGGATAGAACCAGTTGAGCGGGGTGACAACATTCTTGCCGGAGGCCAGTATCCGCGCCACTTCCTCTGTATTGCCCATGATAGGGCTATACATCACGCAGTCCGCTGGCAGGTTCATCAGGGCATCAACATCGTTGGTGGCCTTTATGCCCAAGGATTCCATGCCGCAAAGTTTGCCGACATCGCGGCCCACCTTATCGTCGCTATGAACCCAGCAGCCCACAAGCTCCAGGTCTGGGTGAGCTACAATCCCTTCGATGGCTGCTCTGCCGACGCCGCCAGTTGCCCACTGAATGACTTTTAAACTCATCCCTTTTTTCTCCCCGCTGTATTCGATTAAAGTGACAAAAATTTATGCCGGTTTAAACGCATCCGGCAGCGAGAGCCACGCACTCGGTAGTTCGGTCGACCAGTTAGGCTTGTGCGGTGGCATATTGAAGATCTCCGGCGGTTGCCACGCCATTGCTTTCATTGTTTCCCCGATATAGGTCATGTTCAGATAGTCATGGCTATAGCAAAACATACTATCCCCGGCATAGTAGAGAATCGACAGCCCGGGTACGCTCCAATCAGTGCCGTCAGGCTTTTGACCAAGAATTTGATCCCAGTGGCTCACCAGCCGGTGCCCGTCCACCATGGTCCACCGCTCAGGCGTTGACCACCCGTGCTCAGTTAAGCCCGCCATTGAGTCGACGAAAAATTGGCGGATGGTTTCTCTGCCTTCCTGTCGACCCCATGCAGGGTCAATATAGACAGCATCCTCGGTAAAGTAATCTGCCATTTTGTCCCAGCCAAATTCTCCGGCATCAACTCTTTCTCGAGTAGCGATGAATTCATCGTAGGTTGCGAGTGCTTCTTGTTCTATCTTTTGCTTATTCTTCATGATCTCTCCGCTTATTTTTTTTCAAACATAGCCGATCTCTTGTGTGAAGTCGATGCAGCAGCACACGTGTTTGTGCATTGGTCATGCATGTTATTCTGTAAGCAACCCGTTTGCCTGAGCACTTGCTTTCATCTTTTGATTGTGACCTTATATTCGGACTTTGTCATAGTAAGAGTACAAAACGATGATTGATCTCCATTACTGGCCTACCCCAAACGGAAAGAAGCTTACTATTCAGCTGGAAGAGAGCGGCGTAGATTATGTGGTGATTAACTGCGAAATCGGGCGAGGAGCACAGTTTGAGGAAGGGTTTCTGCATATTAGCCCCAATAACCGTATGCCCGCGATTGTCGATCACGCCCCCAGCGATGGCGGTGAACCACTATCTGTGTTCGAGTCGGGTGCTTGCATGATGTATCTCGCCGAGAAGTCAGGGCAGTTTGGCGGAAGTGATTTACGTGAGCAGTGGGAGGTTAATCAGTGGCTCATGTGGCAGATGGCTAATCAGGGGCCGAAAACGGGGGAGAGGGGACATTTCGCCCGCTTAAAAGACCGTGAGGGTGACCAATCCTATGGCCTACGCCGTTTCAATGACGAGCTCCACAGGTTATATGGGGTAATGAATAACCGTCTTTATGATCGCCGCTACCTGGCCGGAGATCGTTATACCATTGCTGACATGGCCTGCTATCCCTGGGCCATTGGATGGGAAGTGCAGGGCATCGATATAAACGAATTCAAATATCTCAGGCGATGGCTGAATGAGTTGGCAGAGAGGCCCGCGCTGCAAAAGGGCATGGCAGTGGGCAGTGATCTGAGCCAGGATTATTCAACGATCTCCAAAAAAGACATCACTCGCATGACAGCGCTCCTTTACAATCAGCGGGCTCGGCCTGCACCGGAGACGGGTGGATTGCTAGACTGAGTCTCATCAGTGCGTTTGCGGCTAAGGCTACTGCGACTCTGTGCTCTTTTGTGTATCGATTGAGTGCATGCCACCCCTTGGCTGCACAAATAGGCCGTCTGCACTGGCAGTCATAATGCCGTCCGCATACATTTCTCCATGCATAATAGTTTTACGGCCTTCTACCTTCACTAGCCGACCTTCCAGCGTTAACTCGGTGTTGAGAGGCGTTCGATTGTGGTAGTTCACATGCAGGTAGCCAGTCATGCCGGGTTGGCCGCCGAGTATCTGTGCCATGCCGAGGAATTGGTCAAAAATTGAGGCGACAAACCCGCCGTGTACGCTGCCGGGTGGGCCTTCGTAGGCCCAGCCGCATTGGCAGGTTGCTCGCGCCAGGTCCCCTTCTATCCAGCTGGTGACGGGCGGCGCAATCGGGTTGCTCCAGCCCGCCATGGGGTTTAGCTCATGGCTGACCTGTCCAAAGCTCCCGTGTTCGCCCGTTGCTGCCCAGTCACTGCGCCCAAAAATGCGCGGTGACTTACGGAAATCTAAAGCCGTTATTTCTAACTGCTCGGCGATCGCATGCATTTTTTCAATGTCGGGCGAGCTGGTAACGAGTACTTCCGTCAGTTGCCTGATTGCATCTGCGACACGTCGCTTGGCCGCCCACTCATCGCTAAACGGGGGTGTTATTTCTTCTGAAGCAAAGGGGTTGTCTTGAGTAAACATGCGAAACCTGCATATATTGGTAAAAGCTAAGCCGGTCACTATACCTTATTTCCGCCCCAAAATTGCTAGGCACTGCCGTGCAGCTGGCGATGCGTCAGTTCATAAGCCGCCTTCGTTTTCAGGCAGATACGCTTTGAAGATATCGCCCAGACTTTCGTCGGCATGGGTCGGTACACGATAGTAAGTACGAATATTGACCGAGCCATCTTTTGTAAACTGGTAGGTCTCCAGGCTGTATTGAAAGCCTGAGCCATCAGGGCCGTCAAAATGGTTTTCTAGACACCAGGCAACTTCATTTTCACACACGAACAAGGTTCCAGGTTGTATCTTGAACCGCACCCGTGCCTGGAATAAATCCCACGAATCTTCGCAGCAGGACTTGAAGCCCTGCTTCTCGGGCGTGCCGACGGGATCAAGCATGCGAAATTCACCCGTCGCGACAGTACGCCAGTTGTCAATCCATGCTTGCTTGTTGCCCGCGTTCCACAGGATAGGATGGTTAGTAGCCCAGTCCATTAGTTTTATTTTGTCAGGGTATGCCATGCGATTGCTCCTTATGTGTTGTTGATCTAAAGTTTAACGCTGTGGGCTGACCATCATGCCGGGCTTGGCATCTGTGTACTGCCCCGCATGAAATGTCGCTTCGCCATTCACCAAGGTTAACCGCATCGGTGCCGGACTGCGTGTCCAGCGCCAGGTATACTCACCCTTGCCATCGGGAACGTCGTACACTTTTTCCATCGGTTGGTACTTGATTTCGTCCATATCAAAAACAGTAATGTCGGCGCGCTTGCCAATTTTGAGTTCGCCGCGATCGTGCAAGCCATAATGCCCGGCTAATTTCCCCGTCAGGTTATGTATCGCTTCTTCTGCGGTGATCCGCCCCTGTTCCCGCACATACTCTGTCAACAGCAGAATGTTCTCTCCGCCGCCACATAACATTTGCCCATGAGCACCCGAATCAGTGATATTACCTACGGTGTGAGGGTCGCGGAGCAGCCGCACGACCATCTCTTCATCCTTTACAAATGCAGGCATTGTGACGGTGGAGTCAAGTCCATTTTTAAGTAGCCACTCAGCCATGGCATCAGAGGTATGCACCCCCAGCTCGTCTGCGTATTCACCCAGAGTGATGCGAATGGGCCCCACACCGTTGTCGGAATTCAGTAATAACATACCTCGTGATTGTGCCTTTGCCAGCGGAGAAAAATCAAAGACATCGTTGTCCCAGGATGCCCTTGCCCGCTCACGCCAGTCTGGATCGCGCAGAATACGCGATTTTTCCTCTTCGTTTTCCGCCAGAACTACCTCATGCCAGACATAATCGTTACTCTGGGCAAAAATCAATGACTGTTGCACACTGAGGGTTACGGTAATTGGGACATGCGAGAAGCCGGTCCAGAAATCACGCCCTTCCAGTTTGAATTTTTCATGCATCTCGATCAGCGGCGCCTGAATGCCCATCATATCCCGCTGGAACTCAAGGGTCGGTACGCCGCCCCATTGTACGCGCACATCAAGGCCTTCAAATAATATCCCGAGGCGCTCCATCGATGCGGGGGCAGTCATAGCGCGAAAGGTGTCGACAATGATCTGTAGTTGAGTGCCCGGGTATTGTGCCAGCGTCTGTGCCAGTGCCAGCCATTCCGCATCATCGGCCTGCAGTGAAGGTACAGGGCGGTCACTGCCGTCATGGTCCATGAGATTGGACGACATGCCCATAGCGCCGGCCTCCAGCGCATCACGCAACAGTTCAACCATATGCGCTACCTCGGCTGGTGTGGCGGCCCGATCCCAAGCCTCTAATCCCATCGCGGTTAGGCGCAGCGCAATATGCCCGACATACGCCCCATAGTTCGTCGGCACTTGAACGTTTTCGGTCAGCACCTTCTTGTACTCGGACCAGGTTCGCCAGTTCCAAGGCAATTCCGTTTTGAAGGGTGCCTCTGGAATATCTTCAAAGAAGGAGAATATTTTGATCAGCTCGTCGCGCACTTCAGGCGCTTCTGGCAGGGGCGCAATGGAGAAGCCGCAGTTGCCCATAATCACGGTGGTAGCGCCAAATCCGGCCAGGGGCTTGAGTTCCGGCTCCCACCACATGGTGCCGTCAAAGTGGGTATGACACTCAATGAAGCCCGGGGCCACAATGCAGCCGGTTGCGTCCTGCACCTGCTCTTGGTCGTGGGGTTCTATCGTTGCTGCTATGTCTGTGATGACGCCACCTTCCACGCGGATATCTGCCCTATATCCCGCCGCGCCAGTGCCGTCGATTAACGTGCCGCCGCGTATTAGGCAACTGTTCATGCTGATACTCCCTGTCTTATCGAAAACGGTAAGAAAATATCCACTATTGGACTTTCTTGATATAGTAGAGCAGTAGTTAGGCAATATATTGGAGTTTCTGCTCATTTATTTGGACTTTATTATCACATGCGCAACCATCAGTCTGTAACTTCGGAAGGCGTTGCAAAGGTGTTGTTTGCCTTGATCAAGGGTTCAAACCTTGATGTCGCGGATAGAAATTTAGCGGCAGCGTATTTTGCTCAAACGGGTGCGCCGGTAGATTATCGCTCCTTTCAACGTTTCACCGATGCCCTGATTCTAAGCCTCCCGCGGCAATATGAGTTATTAAAACTCGTTCCCCAGTGGCAGTCCGTTTTTAACCGCTCTAAGGTGAGCAATGAGGTGGCCGACGAGTTTATTCGCCAATATCTTGCTTCGCTAGACAATAAATTGTTCGTTAAGCTGCCGCTATTTGTTGGACGCTTTGCGGGGCAGGATAGCCACTCCATCAACTTTGCTGGTTTTGGCAATACTCAAGTCGATAGCTGGCTGCTGGTGTTTACGATCTCGGGAAGGGGCCAATTGAAGGCGGGGTTGCGTGATTACGAACTGACCCCGAACAGCATCATACTGGTATCTCCCGGTACATTGACGGATTTCTCCGGTTCCGAGAATCCCGCCTGGAATTTTTATTGGGTTGTGTTCCAGTGCGCGGACAGTTGGCGTCCCTACCTCCAGTGGCCACAGGCAGGTCCTGGGGTGTGTCAATTAGACGCGGCCAGCGAAAAGCTTGTGGCAGTGGAGCGCAACCTTAGTGAGCTCTATCATAACTATGTTGAAAGTGGCCCGCTAAAGATGGAGCTGGACCACAATTTACTGGAACAGCTACTGCTGCGTTGCGCGACATGCCTGCCACGCGAAAGCACCAGAAAGATGGATCCAAGAGTCCATATCGCTCGCGCCTATATTGACGAGCATTACACCGCCGATATTGCTTTGGCAGACGTAGCTGCCGCCAGCAATATCTCCAGTTCTCGACTGTCGGGTCTGTTTAAGAAAGAAACTGGGTCCAGCGTTATGGCGTATCGCAACGAACTGAGACTCGTGAAAGCTGCACAGCTGTTATTGCACAGTAACCTGCGCATCGCAGATATTGGCGATCGTGTAGGTTATTCCGAACAGGCATTTTTTTCGCGAATTTTTCGTAAGCATCTGGGCATGAGTCCTCGGCAGTATCGGACACACATGCCAGCAAGTTTGGCAGCCAATGATACTCGCGCAGTTGATGAGACATGGGCTTAGCCCACACTAAAATTAAGGATTTTCGATGAGCAACGATGTCGCAGAAACAACCCGCAAACATTTGCGTCCAGCAGAGCAGGCCATTGTCGAAAGTGATGAGTTTATCGAGCGGGCACTGCAGCATGCCGGTATTCCAGCGTTAATGATGTCGATGATACATATGTCGGGTGATACACACTTGCTCGACGGGCCGATCTTTCCCAACACGGCCATCCTAGGTGAGATTCAGGGCTTTTTGCCACTGCAGCAGCAGGATGAGGTGCGCCGTCAGGCACTTCAGGTGATCAAGCAATTTCGCGATAACCAGTGTCAGTTACCAGCACTGCCAGACGCGGCAACGATCTGTCGCATGATGAGTTTTATGGTCGGGGAAAATGTGCCCGCAGAATACGCGCCAATGATGCTCGAAGAGATGAACCTGAGCGGCGAAGACAGCCGCGCCTCGCACTGGGACGACACGGTAACCGATAAGCAGAAGCAACACTTTCCAGTGGTAATTATCGGAGCGGGTGTCGGGGGCGTGTTGGCCGGTATTCGACTTCGAGAGGCGGGCATCCCGTTTGTCATAGTGGAAAAGAATTCAGACGTTGGCGGCACTTGGCACGAGAACACATACCCCGGCGCCCGGGTAGATACACCTAACTACTTTTACTGTTATTCCTTTGAGCCCAATCACGATTGGAGCCAGTACTATTCGCAGCAGCCGGAATTGCAGGCATACCTCAGGCGCTGCTGTGATGAGTATGGCGTCGACGGTCATCTGCAGCTCAATACGTCAGTGACAGATGTTGTTTTCGCCGAAGAAGCACAGGTATGGCGGGTTCATCTTTGCCGCGAAGATGGTTCTACAGAAGTGCTTGAGGCGCGCGCAGTTATCAGCGCAGTCGGGCAGCTGAATCAGCCTAAGATACCGGAGTTCCCAGGCCGAAAAAGTTTTAAAGGCCCGCAATTCCATTCTGCTCGTTATGAGCATCAACACGATCTGCGTGGTAAGCGGGTGGCGGTGATTGGTAGCGGTGCCAGCGCTTTTCAGCTGGTGCCGGCGATTGCTGAGCAGGTCGCGCAAATCAAAGTATTTCAGCGTTCGCCGGTCTGGATGTTTCCTAATCCGCAGTACCACAGTGCGGTACCAGAGGAGGTGAAGTGGCTACTCAAGCACCTTCCCTATTATGCGCGGTGGTACCGCTTCTTGTTGTTCTGGCCCGGTAGCGATGGTCTGTTACCCTCTCTGGTGACCGACCCCGACTGGCCACACCAAGATCGCTCGGTGTGCGAACTCAATGATTTTGCTCGCCAGCATATGACCGGCTGGATCGAAAGCCAGCTTCCGGAGGAATCTCCGCTGCGCGAGAAGGTCGTGCCGGACTACCCGCCCTTCGTGAAACGGATGTTGCAAGACAATGGCAGTTGGTTGCGAGCGTTGCAGCAGGATAACGCGAACCTGATTACGGATGCGATAACGCGGATTGAAGAGCAGGGTATCGTCTGTGGCGATACCCTGCATGAGGTCGACGTTATTATTTATGCTACCGGTTTTGATAATCACCGCTGGCTTTACCCGATCAATATTGTGGGTCGCGAAGGCAAGGTACTCGCGGACGAATGGGGCGATGACCCTCAAGCCAATCTTGGTATTACGGTGCCAGGGTATCCAAACCTATTTTGTATTTACGGACCAGCGACCAATCTGGCGCACGCCGGCAGCTTGGTCTTTAACTCTGAATGCCAAGTGCGCTACATTTTGGGCTGTATCGGGGCCATACTTCAGAATGACTGTCAGCTAATGGAATGCACCGAAGAAGCGAACACGGAGTATAACGAACGCTTACAGGAATGGGTTGAACAGTTGGTGTGGGCCAGTGGGAGCACCAACAACTGGTACAAAAACAGCAAGGGAAAGGTCACAGCCAACCTGCCGTGGCGCTTGGTTGACTATTGGAAATGGACACGCGAGCCCGACTTGAGCCAATACAAGTTCTCTTAGCGGGCTGCCTCTGGACTCAGTTTAGGTGGCGTCGAGCCGCGCTCAAGCCCGCGAGTCTGCCGAAGAAAGTCGCATCGCCGATACTCATGCCGCTGGCATAGCCCTCTGCGCATCGCGGCAGTCCAGCGCTGTTTCGTCCTGCGGCATACAGTCCCGGAACACATTCTTTCTCAGCTGTGACCACTTCCCCTGTGGGCAGAGTATCGAGTCCTCCAAACGTCATTGTGGCAAAAATGGCGCCATTCCCAACCGTTAGGTCAAAGGCCGCATAGGGTGGCTGATCAAGTGGGGTGAGGTACTTGGGGCTTTTATGGCAGGTCGGATCCTCGGCGTTTTCAGCGCATTGATTGTAGGCGGTAAGCGTGGTGACCAAAGCACCCTGTGGGAGATTTAATTCTTGTTCCAGTTCTTCGATACTTTCTCCTGTCCCTGCCACCGGGTAGCCTCCCATGGGTGGCCTAGTGAGGCTTTCGAAGTGGCGACTGTCGATAATCAGATAGTAACGTCCTTCGGGTCTATCCAGTATCGCGCTGCCCAGACGACCATGGTATACATCTTCATTGATGAAGCGATTGCCGGTTTCGTCCACGATAATTGATTCAATAAAATGTCGCGGTGGGTAGAACGGCGTACAGATGAACCCCTCATCCATATTGACGCCAACACCACCTGCATCCAATCCCATGCGGATACCGTCTCCGGTATCGTTTGGGTTGCCATTGGGATGGTTCCCCCTTGTGAGCCGAGGCGCGTAATCTGCCACCATTTCTCGGTTCATAATGAAGCCACCGGAGCTAAGAACAACACCGCCGCGGGCCTTGAAATAACGCTCCTGCATGTCGATGCGTGCGGCGACGCCCACGACGCATTCACCATCCTTAATAACCTTGAGGGCACGCGCATCGCAAATAATCTCTACGCCTTTCGCACGCGCGCTACGCAACAGATTCTTCAT
>CAJXWP010000058.1 GCA_913062625.1 uncultured Haliea sp.
AAACGCATGGCATGCAGATACGCCAGGTCCAAAGACGTCGCTTCCTGCAGTAGGTAGTCGAATGTCTGTTGCGGGTCATCATCCTCGATGTCATTAAAAGGATTGTCAGGACAGATGCGCATGCCCACACGCTGTGCGCCGTCAACGCTGGCCATGGCCTCCAACACGTCGAGCACGAACCGCGCTCTCTTAGCGGTGCTACCACCGTAGTCATCAGTCCGTTTATTAGTCCCAGTGCACAGAAATTGAGCTGGCAGATAGCCGCTGGTGCAGTGTAATTCGACACCGTCAAAACCGGCGGCAAATGCGTTTTCCGTCGCCCTCCGATAATCCGCTATCACCTGCACAATTTCGTTCAGTGCTAACGCGCGGGGCTCATCAAAAGGCTGCATGCCCTGCAAATCAGTGTACATTTCCCCACGAGCACGAATCGCAGAGGGTGCGACTGTTACACTGCCAGGCGCTTTATTCACAACGTTGGCTACCCTGCCTACATGCATGATCTGGGCAACCATACAGCCACCCTTCTCATGCACCGCATGGGTAACACGGGCCCAGGCTTCTACCTGCTCTTCATTATAAATTCCAGGTGTACGACAGTACCCCCGCCCGTCCGCGCTAGGGGCGATACCTTCAGAAACGATCAATCCGGCGGTGGCGCGCTGGCTATAATAGTCCACCATCATATCGGTTGGCAGACCATCGGCAGCGGCACGGCTGCGGGTCATGGGTGCCATAACAATACGGTTGCGCAATTCCAACGCACCAAGCTTCAGTGGGGTAAATAGATTCATAATGATCTCCTGAAGCGGCAGTAGCTAACACTCAGCGCGTCTGTCGTAATATATCTCAAGCCCCCTCTATTTCCATTGCACGAAAACCAAGGGTGTCGTCTTCCGCCAATAAACGGCCCAATTTTTCCAACTGCTGGCTCGCGTTCCCCAGTGAAAAGCTGATCTGCTTGGCCATAAGATAAAATCGGTGAATGGGGTACTCGACATCAGCGCCCGTACCCCCGTGCAAATGTTGTGCTGTGCAAACTACCCGATGCGCCGCATCACAGGCCCACCATTTTGCGGCTCGCACCTCCGCTCTCGCATCCAGACCCTCACTGAGACGCCACAGCGCCAGCCAATACGTAGAGCGAATCGCTTCTACATCGATGTAGCTGTCTGCCATGCGCATAGCCAACGCCTGAAACGTGCCCAGAGCAACTCCGAATTGTTTACGTTCGCCTAAAAAGGCCGCTGTGCGCTTCATGGCCTCTTCGGTAACACCCACCTGCAGTGCACAGTGACACACATTGGCACGTTGCTCGAGCCACTCAATAATGTCTGCACCCTGTCCAGGTTCGCCCAGTACCGTATCGTCATCAACCGTGACATTGTCCAATGTTAAATGCGCGGCCCTCTCCCCGGCCAGACCAAACTCGACGCTGTGAAGAGTTACACCCGGTGCACCGATGTCGACAATAAACACTGTTTGCTGCCCTGTAGCGTCTTCAGCCGGTACCAGAATAAAATCTGCTACCGCACCATCAGGTACTACGGATTTTTTGCCATTGAGTGTCCAGCCTTGCGGCCCGTGCGTCGCTGACACTTTGGTCGCAATTGCGGGGTTCATCGCCAGCTCCGCGATCGCGGCACTAAACTTAGCTTTGCCTGAGGCGAGCGCTGGAAGATAACGTTGCTGCTGCTGCGTTGAACCAAATTCCCCGATGGGCAGTCCACCCAAGACCAGCGAAGCATATAGCGGTACCGGCGCTACACGCCTCCCTTGTTCTTCCAACACCATACACAGCTCAGTGAGACCCAAACCCGTGCCGCCAGCGGACTCGGGGATAGCTACCCCCAGTAAACCCTGCTCTGCCAGCGTTTGCCACAATGTCTCGTCATACGTCTCGTCTGTGCGCGAGAAACCCAGCAGAAACTCGTCGCTGGCGCGATCGGCAAAAATCTGGCGAGCCAGCTCGCGAATTGAATTTTGGTCGTCGCTAAAAGTGAAATTCATAATGGCATTCCTTAGTAGGTCCTGACCATGGCAGTCAGATTGCGGGTATATTTGAGCTTCTTTTCTTCGGGCTGCTGAAGAAATAGTGCTCGATAAAACATGGTAGACAGTAGCTCTGCGAACTGTTCTACAGAAAGCTGTGCGGCACGTAGTGTCTTGCTTTCATTAATGAAGTATTCGCGTATTAACCCCTCTCCTATGCCGGCGAGAGAGTACACCACCATTAGCGACTGATTTTTGCTGAAATTCACGTCGGGAAACAGTTTGGGCATGAGCTCCACCAGCCACATAAGCTGATTGCGGTAGTTCGCGCGCAACATGCTAGAAAACGCCGCATCCTCGTCCGCTAATTGCAGCAAAGATCGCATGACCCCAGGCCGTTTAGCATACGTGCGCACTATCACGAGGTTGTGCGCGTAAATCCGCGCGTACCAATCACCTTTGGACACATGTTTCTCGGTCTGCGCGGGATCATTACTGGCGACCGAAAAATCCGTCAGCACTTCCACCGTCAGCGACTTCAGATCTTTAAAATAGTGATAAAACAAGCCCTGAGCGACCCCAGCCTCGCCGGTGACATCGGCAATGCGCATCTTGTGGTAACCCTCACGCTCGAGTACCGCCAGCGCAGCCTCTTTTAAACCCGCACGGGCACGCTCTCCTCGTGCGCTGAGGACACCAGTGCTTTTAGCAGGTTTGGCAATGACTTGAGACATGGGATGATAAAATAGTTGAATTTGAATTCAAAATCAATATTATATGTGTCATTAATTGAATGGAGCCTGCACATGTTCGTCGACTACACAGACCACCAGAAAGCGTTGCGTAAAGAATTCCGCGCCTACTTTTCCAATCTGATTAAACCCGAGCACCGCGAGGAGTTGCGCAACGCGGAAAGTGGCGGTCTTTACAAGGCCCTCATCCGGCAGCAGGGCCTGGATGGAATGCTCGCGGTGGGCTGGCCAGAGAAATACGGTGGTCGCGGCCTAACTGAAAGTGAACAGCTGATCCGCTATGAGGAGGCTCTATTAGCCGGCGCGCCTACGCCTTTTGTCACACTCAACACTGTCGGCCCGTCGATCATCAGTAAGGGGACTGAAGAACAAAAGAAACGGTTTCTTCCGGGCATCGCAGGTGGCGAGCTCCACTTTTCCATCGGCTACACTGAACCTGCCGCCGGCACCGATCTTGCCGCCCTAACGACCTCCGCCATCAAGCACGGTGATCACTATTTAGTGAACGGCAATAAGGTCTATACCAGCGGCGCTGAAGGTGCAGACTATGTATGGTTGGCGGCCCGGACCAATCCGGACGTCCCAAAGCATAAGGGTATTTCTATTTTGGTGCTGGACACCAAAGATCCTGGGTTTTCTTACGGCCCTATCCATACCATGGGCGGCGTCCGTACCAACGTCACGTACTACAGCGATGTCAAAGTCCCTGCGGACATGATTATCGGTGAAGAAAATGCCGGCTGGCGTTTGATAACCGAGCAGCTTAATCACGAGCGAGTCGGCCTCGCAGCGTGGGGCATACAAGGCTGGAAAATTTTTCGCGCTGCTCTGGAGTGGGCGCGTAGCACTAAAAATGCCGATGGGCAACGCGTGATAGACGACCCCTTAGCCCAGCGCAACTTGGCAGAAGTCTATGCGCACCTTGAGGCAATGCGTATCATGAATGCGCGGATGTCTTGGCAACTGGATCAGGAAGAGATGGACCCCGTGTTTCCCTCTGCGATTAAGGTCTACTCCACCGAAATTATGCTGGAAATTTGCCGTATACTGATGGACGTCGTGGGCCCGCATGCTCTGATCGCGGCCGGCAGCGAGGGTGCCATGTTGCACGGCGATCTGGAGCATGAGTTCCGTCGCGCCACCATTAGCACCTTCGGCGGTGGCGTAGTGGAAGTATTGCGTGGACTAGTCGCTACCCACGGACTTGGAATGCCGTCGCATCGATAGAAACAACCCATAATTGCAATAGGAACTGTTCCAAATGACAACGGATGAGCAAAAAGCCATTGAGTCAGAGATTTACGCCTTTATAGGCCAAGAAGTCTACCCACCAACACCCGCAGCGGATGACATAAACGATGCCATGATTCGCCAGTGGGCAGAAGTCATGGACGATAATAATCCGGCCTATCTCGACAAAGACTGGGCCGGTAACAGTCTTCGCGGAAAGACTATCTCACCTCCCGCCATGATGTATGTTTGGGGTCAGGAGGGTTTTCAGGTCACCAAGGGGCGCGCATCAAATGCTATGTCAAATCTCGTTAGCACCTTCGATAAGCACGGCTATACGGGTGTGCTCGGCACGAATGTAAAACAAGAGTATTTCAAAGAGGTCGGCCCCGGCGATAACGTCACTATTGAGATGATTATCGATAATATTTCCGAGCGTAAGACGACGGGGCGCGGTACCGGGTACTTCTTCGAAACGCTGTCAACGTTCACTGACCAGCGTGGTGAAAAAATTGGCACTCAGCGCTTTAAAGTACTGAAATTTATTCCACAGGAACAGCCTTCCGCTGCTGCCACTGAAGACAAACTGGACGTCCCAACGCGGATTGCTTCGCCTCGCGGACACGATAACAAGTGGTGGTGGGACGCCTGCGATGACGGCACAGTGTTGATACAGCGCTGCAAGAGTTGCCAGACACTCCGCCACCCTCCTCGGCCCATGTGCGGCGAGTGCCAGTCCATGGAATGGGATTCCATCGAATCAACACTGGACGGCGAAATTCTTAGCTACACCGAGCTGCACCACCCAAAAATTCCGGGCTACCAGTATCCACTGGTTTGTGCTGTCATCAAGCTGGCAGAGGGCACTAATTTGGTGTCAAATATCGTCGGCTGCGATCCATCGCAAGTGCATATCGGCATGAAAGTAAAAGGCGTGCTCGAGCAGGTAGATGAGAAAACGATGCTGCCACAATTCTATCCGGCGTAACTAGGAATAAGACAATGAGTGAACATAAGACACTGAGCTGCGCCGAGGTATCGGTTGGCGACAAACTCCCCGCTGCGGACATCGACATCACGACTGGCCTAGTGGTCTGTGGTGCTTTGGCCACGCGCGATTTCGAACCGGTACATCACAGCAAAGCCGCAGCACAAGCCGTCGGCTTGCCCGATGTCTTCATGAACATCCTCACCAGCCAGGGCCTTATGACCCGCTACGCTACTGACTGGAGTGGCCCAGAGGCCGTAGTCAAATCGGTAGACCTTCGCTTGGGCGCCCCCAACATACCGGGCATGTTAATGACGGTTAACGGCGAAGTCACAGCACTGAACAAACAGACCGGACTAGTCGACCTCGCGGTAACGGGAGAAAACAATATATGGGGCATGCACATGCAGGGCACCGTTCAACTGGCATTGCCGAAGGAGTCCTGAATCGTGATTGCTAACGTGAAAGACAAAGCAGTAATCGTCGGGATCGGCAATACCGCCTTTAGTAAGGATTCTGGTGTGTCCGAACTGTCGCTGGCAGTGCAGGCTATTAAGGCCGCTATTGATGATGCGGGCCTCAAGCCCAGCGATATTGATGGCATGGCAACCTTCACTATGGATAACAATGACGAAATCGAGGTCGCCCGAGCACTCGGCGTTGGCGAGCTGACCTTTTATGGTCGCTCTCATTATGGTGGTGGCGCTGCCACTAGCTGTCTGCATCAGGCAACCATGGCGATAGCGACCGGGATGGCAGAAACGGTCGTGGTGTATCGCGCATTGAATGGCCGCAGTGGGCACCGATTCTCTGGTGGCGTTGCCGGCGACATTACCACAGCGGATGCCATCCATTGGGGCTGGTATATGCCTTATGGCCTGCTGACTCCAGCCAGTTGGGTTGCAATGTTTACTCAACGGTGGATGCACAACACCGGCGTCACCAAGGATGCTCTGTTTGAAGTGGCACACTCAACCCGCGTCTACGGTGCTAATAATCCTGCCGCTTTCTTTTATGGCAGAAATTTCGACCGCGCCGAATACGATGCGGCGCGGATCATTGCCGACCCGCTGCAGTTGTTCGACTGCTGCCAGGAAAGTGATGGCGCCTCGGCCGTCATTGTAACGACCCCTGAGCGTGCCCGCGACCTAAAGCAGCCGGGCGTTAGTGTGCTCGGAGTCGCCCAATGTGCGGCCGACAATCAAGAGCAAATGACATCGTTCTATCGCGAGGAGTTTGCCGGCATCCCAGAAATGGAAACTGCAGCGAAGAATGTTTACGCCATGAGCGGGCTTTGTGCAGACGATATTGATGCTGCCGTCATTTATGACGCCTTCTCCCCCATCGTACTGTGGCAACTCGAAGCATGGGGCTTCTGCGGTTATGGCGAGTCTGGTGATTTCGTGAAAGACGGCGCGCTAAGAACAAACGGGCGACTGCCGACTAATACCCACGGCGGACAGTTGAGTGAAGCCTACATTCACGGCGTTAATGGCATCGTTGAAGCCACCCGATTGGTGCGGGGCACCTCGGTGAACCAACCGGCAAAAGCGGTCAATCATGCGTTAGTAACGTCCGGAGTGGGGATTCCGACCGGCGGAGCCATCCTAGGCAAGATGAACTGAGACGGTGTCTTTTTGCGGGTCGGACCGGAGGACGTCTAGCCCGCTCAACGGCGCAAACCGCATTGCTGTGGGCAAGCTTATAAACCCTCGACCTTGTGTGCGCACCACTAGCATGGCTCTTTTCGACGCGCTTGGCGCAAAAAAGTTGGTCAAGGTGCCACGCTATCTAAAAAATGCCGTCGGGCAGATCAATACTACATATAAATTATAATCATTTCGTAGACCAGGACAGGACGTTCATCCTGTCCAACAACATGAATATGTTGCTCCATTGAAAGTTTGGTGCCCTTGGGTGTCGCCGTCACACCCGTGACTCTGCTGCGACAATGAACAGCACTGCCCACAGGGACGGGGCCGATAAAACGCAGTTTGTCAGAACCATAATTTAAAATATTGTTGTAGCCGGTCAGTTCATAACCGGGCTCACCGACCATTTTTGGCAGAAGCACTAGGGTCAGGAATCCGTGGGCAATCGTAACGCCAAACGGACTGTCGGTTTTTGCTTTCTCAGGATCCGTGTGAATCCAGTAAGTATCACCTGTCAGCTCCGCAAACTGATCGACTAATGTCTGGGTAATCTCGACCTGACCGCTCCAGGGCCCAAAATCGTCCGACACCAACTCCTGCAGCGCTTCAACATCATTGTATGCATACCGCTTCATATCCAGCTCTCCTCTTGTTATTGGAATAGTGACTCAATCTATCGGTAGACTCTATATTTTACATGCTTGAAAGAAAAACAACCAATCACAGCGAGGCCTAATCAACCATGCCTGGCGACCGTCCTCATACCTATGGTGCTGATATAGACATCAAAATACGCAAAATACTGCCTCAGCCGTGGCCTTATTCGTCATTGAAATACGGCTGCTGTCTAGTACACTAACGCCACCAAGAAACACCACCTCAGTTCCGGTAAACGCAACTCCCCTTATTCGAGGATCCATCATGCGCGAAGCAGTTATCGTAGAAGCCGTCAGAACACCTATTGCACGCGGCAAACCCGGTGTCGGAGATTTGTCTGACTTTCATGCTACAAAATTATTGGCCCTGTCGCTGCAGGAAATCGTCAATCGTACCGGCCTGCAATATGCTGACGTGGACTACCTCGCCGGCGGCTGTGTCACCCAAGCGGGCGAACAGGCGGGCAATATTACCCGCAATGCGTGGCTCACACTCGGCAAAGACTACACGGCTGGTGGCACCACTTTGGACAACCAGTGCGGCTCTGCCCAGACAGCCAACCACATGATCTCTTCTATGGTCTCTAGCGGTTCCGTCAATATCGGAATTGCCTGCGGCGTAGAAGCGATGAGCCGCGTCGGATTGGGTGCCAATGTCTACAATGGCCCGGGCTACTTCATCCCGCCCGATTGGCCATGGGACTCCAGTCATGACCAATTTACCAGCGCGCAACGCATTGCCGACAACCGCGGCATTACGCGTGAAATGGCGGATCAGCTGGCTTACAACTCCCAGCTACGCGCCAAGCAAGCCTGGGCGGAAGGTCGCTTCGACCGCGAAGTATTTCAAGTAGAGGCCCCCATCATGGGTGAAGACGGCAATCCTACTGGCGAAACTCGCACTGTTTCGCGCGATCAAGGTCTGCGCGAGACAACGATGGAAGCCCTCGCAGGACTCAAACCAGTGATGGAAAACACAATCCACACCGCAGGAAATTCCTCACAGATTTCCGACGGGTCCGCTGCAGTATTGTGGATGACCGCTGACGAAGCCCGCGCTCGCGGCCTCAAGCCGCGCGCGCGCATCATCGCCGATTGTGTCATTGGCACTGATCCCTACTACTTGCTGGATGGCCCTGTTGACGCCACCGCCGCACTATTGAAAAAGAGCGGCATGACGATGGCGGATATCGACCTCGTGGAAATCAACGAGGCCTTCGCCGCAGTCGTTCTTTCATGGGCGCAGGTCTACAACGCAGACATGGACAAGGTCAACGTCAACGGCGGTGCTATCGCTCTTGGCCATCCCGTGGGCTCCACCGGAGCGCGCCTGATCACGACGGCACTGCATGAACTGGAGCGCTCTGGCAAAACCACGGCACTTATTGCCATGTGCTGTGGCTCGTCAGTTGGCACTGGCACCATTATCGAACGTATTTGATTTACCGGGCCCGCTGGCGGCGGGCCTCTTCATTGCACAATTCAAGGAGAACTTTCATGGGAGACCTTACAGGCAAAGTCGCCGTAATCACCGGTGCCGGCCGCGGCCTCGGTCGCGAGGAAGCCATTCAATTAGCCCGTCAAGGGGCACGCGTCGTCATTAACGACATCGATCGTCCTGACGCCCAAGAAGCTGCTCATTCAGCGGTTGAAGACATCAAGGCCTTTGGTGGCGAAGCAATAGCCGTATTGGGCGATTGCGCCGACAGCAACGACGCAGACAACCTGCTCAAATCAACACTCGATGCTTACGGCGACCTTAACATCATGATCAATAATGCTGGTTTTTGCCGCGACAAAACCATCTTCGGCATGAGTGATGATGAATTTGATTCTGTCGTGCGAGTGCACCTGCGCGGTCATTTCGTCAACATGCGCAACGCCACTGCTTACTGGCGTGACAAGGCTAAAACTGGGGAAACAGTCTATGGTCGCCTGATAAGTACATCCTCGGAAGCGGCTATCTATGGCTCCCCCGGACAACCCAATTATGCCTCTGCCAAGGCTGGCATCATCGCCATGGCGATGGGCGCCGCGCAAGTGCTAACCAAATACGGCATTACCAGCAATGTCATTATGCCACGCGCACTCACTGATATGACGTCAAGTGGCCAGACCGCCGAGATGTTTCAGGCGCCGGCTGACGGTGGCTTCCACGTATTCGATGCGGCCAATGTCGCGCCACTGGTGGGCTATTTAAGCTCACCCGAAGCTGCAAAAATTTCTGGAGAGGTACTCGTAGTCTGGGGCAACGAAGTGCAAATCCTGCAGCGTCCCACCTTAACGAATGCCTTCACGAATCCCCAAGGAGCGAAAAAATGGGAGGTGGATGATCTGCATGCGTCTCTCAGTTCGCACTATGACGATAACTATTACCCGGTATGGGGTGGCTATTCCGTTTCACCGGTATAGTCCGCTATAGCCCACGATCAAGGCGGCCGATGGGACCGCCTTTTTTAAGGCCATCTGCTTACGCGATCTAACGCACGCAGGTTAAAGATCAATGACGTTTGACTTCACCATAATCCCGCCATCGACCACCAGATCATGCCCAGTAATAAAGGATGCGCGATCAGAGCACAGGTAAACGACTGCGTCGGCGATTTCTCGTGGCTCGGCCAATCGTCCCATCGCATGCGCGTTCAAAGTACGATCGCGCATCTCAGGCATTTTTTCTAGATAAAAAGCCATGCCGCCGGAATTAATGCCACCCGGACAGACAGTATTTACCCGAATCCCGCGCTTCGCATACTCGACCGCTACCGTTTTACTGAGGTTGATCACTCCACCCTTAGCGGCGGCGTAAGCAGACTGAAAAGCTTCGCCACGGATACCCGACACAGAGGCGACATTGACAATAGCCCCTCCTCCAGACGCCTCTATCAGTGGCAATTGATATTTCATGCACAGCCATACGCCACGAAGTGTGACGGCCATACAACGATCCCATTCGTCTTCGCTAAGATCCGTTACCGGCTTGTTCGGTGCACTCAGCGCGGCGTTATTGGACACCATATGCAAGCCGCCAAATACCTCCAGAGCGTGTGCGACGGCATTCTCCACATCACCAGCGTCGCTCATGTCTGCCCTGACAAAAAGTCCATCCCCACCTTTCGCTTGCACCTGCGCCAAGGTTTCTCGACCACCCTCTTCATTCACATCGGCGACGACTACACTTGCACCTTCATCAACAAAAGCCAGAGCAGTGGCGCGTCCGGTACCTGCCCCACCACCCATCACCAGCGCGACTTTTGTTTTCATGTCACTGCTCGCGCGGCGTAAGCATCACGGGCATATCCTTGAATCCATGAATACTGTTAGAGCGGATGTAAACCGGCTCAGCACTCGACTCAATACGTGCAAAATGCTTAAAAAATTCCTCGAAAAAGGCTCTAGCTTCCATCCGCGCAAGGTTAGCGCCTAAGCATAGATGTATGCCATAACCGAATGCCATGTGCGGATTATGACTGCGCGTGATGTCAAACTTCATCGGCTCAACAAAGACCTCTTCATCAAAATTAGCCGAGCTATAAAGCATGACCACTCTGTCTCCCGCTTTGATCGTCTGGCCCCTAATCTCAGTGTCACAGGTCGCCGTGCGACGAAAGTAGTGCAATGGACAAGTCCAACGCAGCATCTCCTCAATCGCCAAAGGCAATTGCTCGGGGTGCGCTTGCAACTGTTGATAGAGTGCCGGTCGCTTAAGCAGCTCATGCATGCCACTGCTTATCAAGCCGCGCGTCGTTTCATTGCCCGCTACCGTCAGCTGAATGAACAGCGATGCAAACTCCATTTCCGACAGCTGGTGCCCGTCCACCTCATGATTGACCAGTAGAGAAATGAGGTCGTCGCCACCCTGATCCTTGCGTTCGCAGGCTAACTGAAAGCCATAGGTACCCATCTCCACGCTAGCTTGATTGATCTCATCCGGAGTACCTCCTAGGTCAGGGTCAGAACCGGATGTCTGCAGGTCGGACCAGTGGCGAATTTTCCCCCACATGTCTTGAGGAATCTGCAGCATTGAGCAAATCACAGCGGTCGGTAAATCGCCCGCTAGACTTTCCACAAAGTTGACTTGCTGCGGCAGGGTTATCTGCATCATCACATCGCGCGTTATCTGGCGTACCTGTGGCTCTAAATCCGCCAGCATCCTTGAGGTGAAGCGTGTAATTACAGCGCGTCGCAGCGGTCCATGTTTTGGCGGATCCATGCCCAATAGCTGATTGCGTGCCATCTCTAAGATATCGGGCGGCAAATCATCAACCATGACGAAACCCGCTTCAGCAGAAAATGTTTTGTTATCTCGCGACACAGCAAGTACATCTGCATGCTTACTCAGCACCCAGTAACCATGCCCCGCCGGATGTTCCTGCCAGCGAACAGGTGCATTTTCACGCAGCCAGGCAAACTGCTGGTGCGGGATACCGCTACTATAGTTGTCTGGATTATAAACATCGATGTGCATGCTTAATCGACCAAGACGTTAGGTCGAGGAAGGCCAAGGTCAGCGCAAACGGCTAAATAAAACTCTAGCGTCATTGACCCGTCAACCACCGACGTAATATTGCCCTCAGCGTCTAGATTGATATTCGCACCGTACATTTGGAACCACACCTGAGTGTCGTCCTCGATACATTGCAGCGTATGCACCGAGCCTGCGGGCTCATAGAGAAATGATCCGGCGCGGTTAACATATTCATACTCTTTATATTTCCATGCTCCGGAACGCGTGTATCCCCACACAGGACCCGTGTGCTTATGGCTGTCGACCTCGTAGCCGGCCTGAAAAATATTTTCAACGATCCACAAACCTTCTTTGGGCTTAACCTGAACAACCCGCAGTTTACTGCCGTCTCCGATATCGATATAGGGCAAGTCGTCCCGCCCAATATGAACTGCTTCTGGTGCCGTCACTTATACTCTCCTTAAATGTCCAATATAACGAGTTTCAATTTGCCTCAAACCGTTGTCACACTAGCACAACAACAGTATTGTATGGCAGCTTTACACTAAAATTCTATGTCACAAATCGCTAAGATAAAAGCATTCTAAACCACAAGACACAATCATAAACAGGAGCGCAATTTAATGAATGACAAGGTAGCCTTCATCACCGGCGCAAGTCGAGGTATCGGCGCAGAATCAGCAGTGGCTCTCGCCAAGGCGGGATACCGTGTAGCCATCACTGCACGAACACTCACCGATGGCGAAAACCACGACCATGTCGGCAGCTCTGTCGCACTGCCTGGTAGTCTTGAAGCGACGGCCAAAGCGGTAGAAAGCGTCGGAGGCGAGGCTCTGTGTCTGCGCGGCGATATCCTTGAGCCACAATCTATGGTGGCAGCCGCTCAAGCCGCGCTGAAACATTTCGGCCGCATAGACGTACTGTTCAATAACGCGGTATATCAAGGCACTGGCAATATAGAAGCGCTTCTTGATGTTGCCGAAGAGCAGTTATGGGCAATTTATCAGGGCAATATATTTACCCCTCTCGCATTGGTTAAGGCGGTTGTGCCTGGCATGATTGAGCGAGAAAGTGGCACAGTGCTGAATATGGTTTCTCATAGCGCCTTCACCGACCCGCCCGCCGCGGCTAATGCAGGGGGCTGGGGTTTCGCCTACCCATCCTCGAAGGCCGCGCTGGCGCGCATGGGAGCATCGCTTCGCGCTGAACACCCCGGCAAGGGATTACGTGTCTTTAATCTTGAGCCTGGCCTGGTCATGACTGACGTGATGCGACTTGCCGGAATCGACGACGCTGTCATGGCGCGATTCAAGCCCTGCTCGCCTGCCGCTATCGCTGCTGTGGTAAGCTGGCTGGCAGACAACGAACCACCGCAGGATTGGAATCCACAGACGGTGCTGCGCGGCCCGGCCATTGCCAAGGAACTTAAGTTGCTTCAATCACCCTCTCTACTGGATACCTAAATCATGAGTACGGTACTGCTGGAAAAGCACGGGGGCTTCGCTATTGTCACACTGAATCGCCCGCTTGCGATGAACGCGCTTTCACGCGACCTGCGCAGAGATTTTGTCTCTGTCTTTAGTGATTGCACTGGAGACTCCGACATTCGGGTGATCATTCTCACGGGGAAAGGCAAGGCATTCTGCGCGGGGTTTGACTTAAAGGAGCTAGGCTCAAGTGACTCAAACAATACCGCTGAGGAGGCTGACAATGTCGTCGCGCAGGCCATGGAGGCTTTCACCGGCCCTATTATCGGGGCTATTAATGGGCACTGCATCACCGGCGGCTTTGAAATGGCGTTGGCCTGCGACATATTGCTCGCCTCGGAAAATGCACGGTTTGCTGATACTCATGCTCGTGTCGGTATGCTGCCGGGCTGGGGTCTTAGTCAAAAGCTACCGCGCTTGATTGGCCTTTCCCGCGCTAAAGAAATCGCCTTCACCGGTGCACCGATTTTCGCTCAGCAGGCGTACGAATGGGGCCTCGTCAACCACGTGGTATCAGAAGACAACTTATTACCCAGAGCCATAGCGATGGCGCAGGAGATTTGCGGTTGCGTACCAGAGGTACTGGAACAGTACCAAACTCTGATTAAGGACGGCTACTCAATGCTGATGGATGACGCTCTGAACTGGGAAGAGGCGCGGGCGATCTGGTGGGCAAAACAAGCCTCGGGAAAAATGATCGAAGAGAGACGTCAGAAGGTGCTAGAGAAGGGCCGAAGTGAAACGGAATAACTAGCTGCTCCCCTACGCTAACGACAACGGGTTAGCAGGAAGCTGATCTGGACGCCTTGACGTTTTGGCAGAAAAAATCCAACGCGCAGGCAGACACGATCGACTATATAAGCCTGCATTAGGCCTACATACACGGCATAGTGTGGACCAAAGTTTCTGGTTAACTTGATTCCAACAAAGCATTCGCCGGATTAGACCAAGTCACTAATTACAGTCCATGTCTCATCGGTACTATCATCATCAATAAAATAGATCTTAAAGGTCTTATCTATCATTCCTCAAACAGCAAGCGACTTTATCTTTAGCGTGAGGGCCTGTGCCGAGCTAGGCAAAATTTCTGCTTCGTTTAGACACGGCACAACTAAACCCAGCAAGGGCCTTTTATCTTTGCCTCGGGTGGGTGGCTTGATGCCAATTAATACTCAACAACGGCAGATGACATTGACTGCCGGCTAAAAGGTTGAATGGTGGCCTTGAGGATATAAATAATACAAACCCATGATTTGCATTAGGCGGTAAAGGAAGCGTTCTCAAAAATATTACCTAAGTACGCTTTACTAAAAAAAACACTATAATTACATGGCTGTATTACTGCTGGCTCACCCTTCCAAAAACAAGTAAATAGTTCATATCCTCAAAAGCCAAATTATTACCTTGTGACATTCTCTGCCATGCGGGATAGTATGACAATCCTCGCCATAGATGAGCGGGGAGCCACTTGATTTCTAAGATCCCGTAAGGAGAACAATATGTTCAAGAAAACCGCAATAATCACTGGCATTGCTTTAGCAATGTCTGCAGGCGCTCAGGCCGACTATGACTGGGAATTGGGTGCAGGCTATACCGGAGGCACGATCGAGCAAGAAGTGAAAAATAGGGCAAATAAAGAACAGAAAGCCAAGCAGGATAATGACACAGAGAACTTCAACGTATCTGGTACCTGGTACATGGAAACTGTTGACACGAGCAAGGGGCCTCTGGGCCAGGCAGCCTTTCTGGATGCTTCTTCCAGCGTAACCGTTGCGACTGGATACGGGAAAACTCGGGTATCGCAGCAAAACAACCCTGATGGCGAAACTTACGTCGCTGACATGCACTATGTTGCTGAAGGTCCGGGCTGGACTCTGTCTGGCGTTATAGTCGACCTTGGCTTCGAGAGAGATGAGCTCGGTGACAGTAAAATTGATACCTGGAATGCTGGTCTAGGTACGTATATTACTGATACCACTACGGTTATGGTGGAGTATAACTACACTAGCCTCAACAACGGGAGCGGTAGCGGCATTGACAACTACGGCGGCGCCATTGAATCCTTCTTCGCTATGGGTGATGGCGGCCTAATGGCAGAAGCTAATTTCGGTAGAAGCTATGTTAACAACCGGGATGACGTCGATACCTATGGCGTGACAGGTACCTACTACTTGGGCAGCAACCTTGGCTTCGGCCTCAGCTGGGAGCAGGCAGAAGAGAGCGGGTATGAAATTAACAGCTTTGGTGTAAGCGCTGAGTGGTTTGTTTCTGAAAATTTGGCCGTTACCTTAGCGTATACGGACATCGGTGCTGACGACGTTACGGGATTATACACGGCCCCAGGACAACAGAACATTCCGTTCAGATATGAAGCCTCTTATGAAGAACTCGCTTTAAGTGGCCTGTTCCGCTTCTAGACGATAGCTTTATCGATGTGATAAAACGGGCACTTTAGGGTGTCCGTTTTTTTTTGCCTTTGATTCGTGTCAGCCACCAAAAAATCGGCTCGACAATCGCAGCGCATGCACCGCTAGTCTTACTGTTTTGAGCGGGCCCACTCAGCCTAGCCGGGCGCCTGCAGGCATGCGCACAACCTTATTGGGCATCTATTTAACGACAGGAACCGGCTGTGGATTTATACCGCGGTCTATATCAGGGTGACCGAGTCGTGCAAAATATGGACTGAGATGCTATAAAAGAGGCTCTTAGGATGGACGCGCTAAGCGACGCCCGAGCTCGACTTCAACGTGGTGATAAGGCTGGATGCCACATAGTCAAATTCGCGTTCTAGACCCTGTTCTAGACAGCGGTTTAGCGTTTACTTGGGTTCTACTTCATCACAACATTATTCAGGACAATCCACATGGCACGATTAGTAGGTAAGGTGGCAATTGTAACCGGCGGCGCTCGTGGAATGGGTGAGGCCACGGTGCGACTCCTCGTTGAAGAAGGTGCAAAGGTCCTCATTACTGATGTGCTGGACCCACCCGGCCAAGCGCTCGCCGATGAGTTGAGCGAAAATGCTGCCTATATGCGGTTGGACGTTAGCAAAAAAGCAGACTGGGAGGCGGCCATAAAAAAAGCTGAGCAGCTCGGTCCGCTGTCTATACTCGTCAATAATGCCGCCATTATCTTCCAAAAGACGATTATGGACACCACGGAAGAAGACTTCAGGAAGATCTTTAGCATCAATCAGTTAGGCGTCTTTCTCGGTATGCAGTCCGTATTTCCCAGCCTGAAAGCAAACGGCGGCGGTTCGATTATTAATGTTTCATCCATTGACGGACTACAATCTAAAAACTCTCTCATGGCCTACTCGTCCACCAAATGGGCGGTACGAGGCATGACCAAAGCTGCCGCTATGGAAATGGGGAAATTCAATATACGCGTCAACAGCGTGCATCCCGGCGGCGTCTTTACCGCCATGCACGGCTCTGACGTCATGTCTCAGGACGATGCAGACCTGTTTTACCACAACCATGCTATTCCCCGCGTTGGCCTCCCCAGAGAAGTAGCGGCCTTAACGGCTTTCCTAGCCTCCGATGAAGCCACTTACAGCACAGGCGCAGAGTTTATCGCGGATGGTGGCTGGAGTGCCGGTCTGGTCAACGACGCCCTACCACAGCTTTAGACCAAGCCGCGAACAGAACAGCCGTTACGCA
The DNA here is from genome assembly GCA_913062625.1 of uncultured Haliea sp. Classification (GTDB taxonomy): domain Bacteria; phylum Pseudomonadota; class Gammaproteobacteria; order Pseudomonadales; family Halieaceae; genus Marimicrobium. The sequence continues at coordinate 16,885 of CAJXWP010000058.1, forward strand.
CAAATCTCCATTCCGATTAAGGATCGGCACCAATCTATATGCCTGTTCCAGGTGGTGACGGGACAAACCACGGATCATTGCTGTCAAAGTAGCTGGCTCGCCTGACCGCTCGGTAAGCCGACAGCAAGCCCTCTACCTGTCGTGGCAGACTCCCGTGAAAGAGCACCCCATCGGCACCCGCATCAAATTGATCGTTGACGCGATTTGCGCAGTACTCAGCGCTTCCTAAAGCAGCAGAATCAGCCATCCAGTGCTTGGGAAACAGCGAGGTCACCTCCGCTGTCTCGTAACGGGTAAAATCTTGATCGGCCGACTTTCCGCCTTCAAACAAGCGGTGATTTCTGACGTCAGTTAGCACCGCTGGATCCCAACCATTGACCTTACACACCAGCTCGCCATAATCAGCCATGTGAACATATGTTAGTAACCGTGCCGCACCGATCGCTAATGTTTCCTCTTCACTCTGATCTGCGGCAACCACCAATGTTGCCCAGATTTTGCAGGCATCTCGAGCACGGCCGGCCTCTATAGACGCGTTATGCACAATATTCGTCGCCTCTGCGATCGCTCTATCCGTCAGAAATGGGTGTAATAATACGCCATCATAATAACGCCCGGCCAACGCCAATGTCTTGGGACCCATGGCACCGAGCAGCATAGGAGGCGCATGCTCGGGCGACTCACTCATATACAAATAGGGGAACTTACCGAGTGAATTCTCACCCGAAAATGTTCCGCCGCTCCATAAACTGCGCAGCAGTTGTGGGGTTTCTCTTAGGCCCTGCAGACTCGCCCTGCGGGTACCAAAAATGTCATAGAGCGCATCAAACCCCCTGGCAAAACCCATTGCGAAACGGTTATCCGACAAGTGGCTCATAGTCGCTCCAAAAGAGCACAGCGCCATAGGATGATGGGTCGGGTAGTTCATCAGGCCGGTGGCTATTTTAATCTTTGATGTAATCGCTGCCGCTGCACCACACAGCACCTCAACATTCTTAAAGTCATAGCGTTCTGCAGGCCATATTGAACCGATACCCAGTTTTTCTGCGAGCGGCACTTCCTCGAGCGTCCTGCGGGGGTCGCTAATGCGCCCGGGTAAAGTGTAGATGCCCAATTCTGGAAATTCCTGACTCATATGTATCTTCTCTCTCGGTTAAAACCCACAGCGGCGAAGCGGCAGACGAAACTTTTTTGGTCTGAGCATTACCTGTCAGAGCTTTGCTTGCACCTACCTTAATAAGACCATATTGTTATGCAACTCGAAAATAAATACAAACCTGATAGCGAGGGTCAATATGTTTAGAGGCGTTACCTACGATTATTCTGGCGCAACCGTGTTGATCACCGGCGGGACGAGCGGCATCGGTCTTGCCTGTGCCCAGGGCTATCGCGACGCAGGAGGGGAAGTCATTATTACTGGGCGCAAAGGTGGGGCCAGTGATTACGACGCCGACCTCAGCAATATGACCTACAAACAGTTAGATGTCGCTGATAGGTCTGCGCTCTCTGCATTGGCAGACTCCCTCACCCAACTCGATGTACTGGTCAATAATGCGGGAGGTTCTCAGGGCAACGAATGGGAGGCAGATTCGTTCGACCAATCCATTGTGGTTAACCTGTCTAGCGTTTTTCATCTGAGCTCGGCCTGCAAAGAATTACTCCGTTCTAGCTCGTTTCCAGGTGGCGCAAGCGTCGTGGGTATCGCTTCAATGACGTCCTATTTCGGCTTTGAATGGACGCCGGGGTACGGCCCGGCCAAGGCGGGCCTTGTGCAATTGATAAAGACCCTGGGCATGAGTTGGGGCCAATTGGGTATTCGCGCTAACGCCGTTGCCGCAGGCCTTACCCGGTCGAACCTGACCACCCCTGTACTGGATAATATGCCGGACATGGTAGAAGAGACCTTAAAAAGGCAAGGCCTTAAACGCACCGGAGAACCTGAAGACATCGCCGCGGCAGTGCTATTCCTCTCCTCCCCTGCCGCAGCATGGATTACGGGCCAAACACTACCCGTGGATGGCGGATTTACGAGCGGAATGAACTGATGTGGGCGAGAAGCGGATCGCGTGGTTTAAATTGCGCAGATCAGAACGGGAACACCTTCGGGACCAGAACAATCACGACAGCAGAATAGGCCAGTGAGACCGGCAAACCCGTTCTAAAATAGTCTCGAAACTCATAGCCCCCAAGGTTTTGTACCATTAGGTTAGTGGTATATCCAAAAGGCGTCAGGAAGCTGGCACTGGCACCGTAGGCGACGACCATCACAAAGGGCATATAGCTCACCCCAAAACTCTCTGCCAGACCAAAAGCAATCGGAAAACTCAGAGCCGCTGCCGCGTTATTTGTCATCGCCTCGGTCAGCAACCACGCCCCCAGATAAACGCCGATAAGAGCACCGTAGGGTCCTAAGATGGGCAAGTTGTTCTGTAGCGAGCCTGCAACGACGGCCACCAAACCCGAATTGGTCATTGCTTGTGATAGCGTAAGCGCAGATGCAATAATTAACCACAACTCGAACGGGAAGCGTCTGCGAAGCTCAGAACCGGTGACGACGCGTGTAGCAAGCATAAAAACCAATAAAGCAGCCATACCTTTGATCAGAGGCACCATATTCAAGGTGGCAAGGATAATGACTAACAGCAGCATGCCGGTAATAGCGTAATCTTGAAACTCTGTCGTCTGCTCTTCACCGACCGAATCGTTAATAATGGCAAAGTTCTTGTCGAGATTCTTACGTTCATTGAAGTCGGGCCCTACCGCCAGCACCATGCTGTCACCCGCTTGAATGGTGATATTGCCCAGCTTACCTGACAGACGTTTTCCGCCTCGGCGCATACCGACCACCGCAGCGTCAAACATCGACCTAAACGCGCTTTCCTTAACCGTGCTGCCCTCAATGCTGGCGTTCGGCATAACGATGACTTCCTTCATATTCTCACTCAGCAGGCCCTCCTCTACCGCAAATAACCGTAAACCGTCGAAGGCCTCGAAGGCCTGTACCTGCTTAATATCTCCAGAGAAAATCAGTTTGTCTCCCGCCTCAATATGCTCCTGCGGTGCCACGGGTGAAATCAGGTAGTTGCCGCGGACGATTTCCACTAGAAACAAATCCTCTAGCTCACGCAGTTTATTCGCCAAGATACTCTTACCAATCAGCGTCGACCCCTTATCCACTTCCACCTCAATAACATACTCATTGATATCCATAACCTCGGAACTACCGCGGGGCAGTAATCGTGCGCTCGCCAGCAGAACAAGCAACCCAACCGCTGTTGCACTTGCTCCCACTATAAAGAAGTCAAAAAATGCCAACCCAGTTCCCGTAACGTCCTCCAGAAAACTACTTACAATTAAGTTAGTTGAGGTGCCTATCAGGGTCATCGTACCGCCGAGAATGGCTGCATAGGACAGCGGGATCAACAGCCTGGATGCTGGGTGGAGCCGGTTGTTCCGAACCGTATGTGCCAGCGAGGCGACCACGGCAGTGTTATTGACGAAGGCAGAAAAAAACGCCGTCGCAATACCTATCCGCAACAAACTGGCGCTATAACTCTGGACAATCAACTTATTGGAAAGACGACTTAGCCAAGACAGCTTTTCAAGACCGATAGACACCAGTAACAACAAAATCAGCGT
>CAJXWP010000059.1 GCA_913062625.1 uncultured Haliea sp.
CCCACACCCCACAGTGTTTCCTCGATGGCAAACAACAGGCGACTTTTTGTGATCAGCCCACCGGTTGCGAAGAACTGAGCGAGGAAGATACAGATAATGAGTGCCCAGGGCGCATGACGCTCGTACTGTGATAAAAGAGTGCTATTGCCGTGATTATTGTGTGGCACGTCCTTATTGAAACGCAGCATTGCGAACGCGATTAATCCGACGAAGGAAAGTTCTGCAATCCAGGCAAAAGAGCGGATTATCAGAGAGCTATTCGCGATGGTATCGAACCAGCCATACTGATAGAGATAGCGCGACACAAATACCGATCGATACATCGCCACAAGCGTGAACGCCAGCCCCATAAAACGCATAGAGCGCACATAGTGGGTCTGACTATCGGGTGCCTTGGAGGACTCTCGAAAGAACTTGATGCACACGATAGTGCTGCACAGATTGACGAACACCATGACGCCCCACCAGGGCCATGGCCAGAGACTGCTAAGAATATTCATAATAGGATGGTTAAGCGAGGCACACGGTGACGGGTACACCGTTAACCGCAGCGTTACCAGAGAGCACGTCCAGGTATTGGTCATCAGTGATGTCATTGCAGCTCACACCGGCGTGAGCGGTAGCGGTCTGCATGCGAATACCCTGTCGATCGTGGCCAAATCCATGGGGTAGGCTGACCACGCCGGGCATCATGTCTTCCGTTGCTTCTACGTTCACGTCAACCGACCCCACCCTTGACGCGAGAGTCGCGCGGGCGCCGGGGGCGATACCCTGATTTGCCATATCGTCTGGGTGCATCATCAGCGTGCACCGGTCACGGCCTTTGACCAGGCGGTGGTAGTTGTGCATCCAAGAGTTATTGGAGCGCACGTGGCGACGGCCGATCAGCCGCAACTCGCAGGCATCCGGTTGCTGGAATTCGTCGAACAGTCGGCGCAGGTCAGCAATGGCTTCAGGTGTATCGCAGCGGATTTTTTTCCCCGGTGTTACCAGACGCTCGGGCAGTTGTGGCTGCAGTGGGCCCAAGTCGATACCCGAGGGATTCTGGTGCAGTTTTTCCAGCGACAGGCCCGCGGAACTGTGCGGCCCCAGTTGCAGCCCCAGATCGATTATCTCATGGGGCGCCATAGCAGGCTGCTCCGGTTTACCCAGTAGTTTGGCCAGTCGGTTACCCAGCTGATGAAAGATCTCCCAGTCGTGCAGGCTGCCTTCAGGCTTGTCGAACACAGCCTCGTTGTGACGTGTGGTGTTGCGCACCGAAAAGAGGTGAAAGGTGATGTCGTAGTGATCGTGTTCCAGTGCGGAGGTGGGTGGCAGAATGATGTCTGCGTGTCGCGTGGTTTCATTGATGTAGGGGTCCAGCGAGACCATAAACTCCAGCCCTTCCATGGCGCTGTCCAGTTGTCGCCCATTGGGGGTGGACAGCACAGGGTTACCCGCCCCGGTAAACAGTGCGCGAATCTGTCCCTCACCCGGAGTGCTAATTTCTTCTGCCAGACACGCGGCGGGCAGTTCCCGATCAAACTCGGGCAGATTACGCACGCGGCTTTGATGGCGGTTGTGGCCCCCCGGACTGCTGGTCATAACGGTATCCACCGCTGGGGTAGCAAACAGGCTGCCGCCAGGTTTGTCTAGATTGCCGGTGGCAATGTTGATCAGTTGAATGACCCACTGACACAGTGCGCCATAGGCTTGGGTGGAGACACCCATGCGGCCGTAGCATACCGCGTTGTCGGCGGCCGCAAATTCTCTCGCGATGCGCCGTATCACGTCTGCGTTAATGCCCGTACGGGCGGCGGCAAGTTCCGGTGTAAATGCTTCGATCGCAGTCGCCACTTCGTCCAGACCGGTGGTAAAAGCGGCCAGCGCGCCGGGCTTGGTGAGGTGCTCGCTGAAGAGCGTGTTGAGCAGCGCCAGCAGAAATAGGGCGTCGGTACCTGGTCGGATGAAGTGATGCTCGCTGGCGATGGTGGCGGTTTCTGTCCTGCGCGGGTCGATGACCACTAGTTTACCCTTACGCCTGGTCAGCGCCTTCAGGCGTTTCTTTACATCTGGTACCGTCCAGATGCTGCCGTTAGAGGCCAGCGGGTTTGCCCCTAACATCAATAGGTAGTCGGTGTTATCGACGTCAGGCACCGGAATCAGTAACTTGTGCCCATACAGCCACAACGAGGTGAGGTGGTGGGGTAGTTGGTCTACGCTGGTCGCAGAGAAACGGTTGTTGCTGCGGATATGTTGGAACAGGTTGCTTTGGTGAGTCATCATGCCGTAGTTGTGCACCGAGGGGTTGCCTAAGTACACACCCACAGCGTTCACCCCGCGCTCGTTAATAATCTGCGCCAGCCGGGTCGCCGTGGTATTCAGTGCCTCGTCCCAGCTTATCTCTTCCCAACTGTCCACGTTGTCATCACTGCGTACTCTTTTCACTGGCGCTCGCAGGCGGTCCGGGTCTGTGTGCAAATCCTTCAGTGCCACTGCTTTCGGGCAGATATGGCCTCGACTCAGCGGGTCGGACTCGTCGCCCTTAATGGAGACAATGTCCGCTCCCTCGGTTTCAATCACGAGTCCACAGATTGCCTCGCATAAATGACAAGCACGATGATGTGTTTTACGAGCCATAAATTTACCTAGTTGAATTGGCGTTCGTCGTCTTTTAAGTTGCTATAGCTCAGGCAGAAAACGCGCAACTGGGACGCGATATTGACACGTTAATGCGTCGGTGTCGCCTCGGATGATGCGCCGCCCGTTACTTTTATTACTCCATAGAGGGTCTGCTCTGGCGCAGACAGTGATCATCAGGAGAGGGCTATAGACCTGCTGAGTCAGAATGTGGGAATTCCATTCCTCGCGGCTAAAAAAATTGCGATTTATGTCCTTTTTTCTGTTATTTTTAAGGTCCGCTTAAAGTAATTTAGGAATCCCGTGATGTCGTTAAATCAAGTGTCACGTCTGTTAAAGGTGTGCAGTCTGGTATCGCTGTTTGCCCTTTTTTCCGCCTGCAGCGATAGCGATAACAAACAGGGCTCAGAGAGCGCGGCACCGATGGCCTCGGCTCGTGTGGCAACCGAGGCAGACCTACTGTCTGGTCCACTCGCACGCGGTGTCCCAGGGGATTACGTGCTCGAGAACGAGCATTTGCGGGTCATCATTCAACAAGCCGGGCGGCAGTGGCTCAGCATCGGTACCTTTGGCGGCAACATCATTGATGTCAGTCGCAAGGATGCAAAGGGCGCCATGCTGCCTGATCATCTAGAAGAGTTTGTCATCGGTCTGAATATTGAGAACACACCAAACTATACCGATATCCGTGTGCAGAACGATGGCAGCGACGGCGAACCCGCCGTGATCTGCGCTACTGGGCCCGATGACTTGCTGGAACTGGCCAATGCCAGCTCTGCGGTGAGTGGTTTTGGTGTAACGCTCCCACCCGCTGCTGATGACAAGGATTTGCCTGTCGAAATTGAAACATGCTACAGCCTGGCAGTGGGCGACAGCTATATCGCACTCGACAGCACGTTCAGGAACCTGAGTTCTGATACCTTTGACGTTTTTATGACGGAGTATCTCAATGGTTCTGGCCAGGTCGAGTTCTTTCAAGTCTATGCGGGGTTCGGTGATCCCACACTGACGCCATCTTGCCCACAACAGACCTATGTCGCCTGCGAGGCCCTCGAGGGCGGCCTTTGCGACCAGTGTAATTTCGTTGCCTATGGCGGCGTTGACGGCGCCGAGGGAGTGTCCTATGGCCTGATACACAGTGAACAGGGCTCGTCTAGTTTTTCGCAGGTCGGTGTCAATATTATCGTCTACGGCAGTTCGGCGGCGGAACTTCTCATTGGGCTTGAGCCTGCTGACTATACGATTCCCGCAGATGGCGAGCTAGTATTACGGCGGTATTTTGCCGTTGGCGACGGCACCATTGCCAGTATTGCAGATATTCGCAATGACATTTTTGGCATAGAGGCGGTTGCGGTCAGCGGCACTGTGAGTAGCGCCGGAGAGCCGCTGCACAATGCTCAAATAGTGGTGTACAAGGTACTGGATGCTGAAGCGAATCCACCCGCCCTGTTTATTGTTAACCATACCAAGACAGATGAGAGCGGCCATTACAGCCTCAACGTGCCGCCGGACGATTACCATATTAGGGCAAACATGGAAGGCTACCGCTTTCCCGATAACGATCCCTTAACACTGGTGGTTGAGACAGACGTGGCGGTGAACCGCGATTTTGAAATGCCGCAGTCAGGTTTTCTAGAAGTTACTGTTATTGACGAGACCGGGCCGAGTCCCGCCAAGTTACAACTGGTTGGTTTTGACCCCAGTCCACCTAAGACGAACGTTGTTGCTACCCTTATTGGTGGGCAGGAGGCCGGCGTTTTTAGTGATTACAAGGCTGACGGATTACCTTTTGGTATTGCGCAAGTCGCATTTATTGATCGTGAGGGTGCTAGCGAGCAGATCACCATGGAGCCTGGTGAGTATCAACTGGTAATATCACGTGGACCTCGCTATTCCGTATACAAAAAAAATATCACCATCACGGCGGGAAAGGTTACGACGGTGCAGACAGAAATTGTAAAACTGATTCCCGATAACGGTTTTGTCCACGGCGATTATCACGTGCACTCAATCGACAGCCCCGATTCCGAGGTCACCCGCGCTGAGCGCGTAGCGGTGATGCTGGCAGAGGGCATAGACTTTTTTACACCTTCAGACCATGGTGTCCGGTCCGACTTCGGGCCGACTTTGCAGGCTATGGGTGTAGAAGATCTGATTGGCGTAGCGGTCAGCAGTGAGACCACGACCTTCGATTATGGGCACTTCAACAGTTGGCCATTGACGATTGATCCCAACAACATCAGTGGTGGTTCTTTCGACTGGGGCGGTTTTGCACCTCCGGGACGAGATTTCCCTGAGTACGGATACTACAATCTGTCGCCTGCTGAAATCATTTTGGGACTGCATGATGACCCCAAGGATAACGTCGTGCAGATTAACCATGTTGCGGGCCACTTTGGGGCCAGTGGGTTGGGTATTGATACGGGCATGACACCCCCAGCATCGAGTTCGAATCTAGCGGCTAAACGGCTAGACCCGTCGATAGGTAACGCGTTTGATGATGAGTTTGATGCGCTAGAGGTGTGGATCGGCAGCAGTGGCCGGGGTGGGGTAGAGTCGGAGTTCTTAGGCCAAAATGCGGGAGACTGGTTTAACCTCATGAATCAGGGCATTGTGAAGCTGGGTGTTGCCAATTCTGACACCCACAACTTCAGATTTACTCATACGTCAGCACGCACATTGATTGCCAGTACGACCACAAATCCACCGGACGTTGCGGCAGATGCCGAAGCCCTTGCTGCAAATCTGTTGGCGGGCAAAGCGATTGGTACGAACACGCCGTTTCTTTTATTACAGGCGGACGGGGAGTTCAGAGGCACTAGCCAGCGGGCAGGTCTGCGTCTAGACGATGACGTCACCCTGGCGGCTGATGTTGGCAGTGATGTCGTGCTGACCGCGACGGTTAGTACACCGCAATGGGCCCAGGTGGATACGGTAAAGTTCTATATCAACAATCAACCTGAGCGCACGACCGCTAGCGATGAGGCCGCTCGCTATGGGGTATGCGCCAACGCACAGATCAGTGCCGGTGACGAACGTTGGGAGGCGATTGAGGTCGTGGTCAACGACTCGGTCCAGGGTGGATCGCGCACCGACATCACCGCGACATTGACGCTTGAGGGAATTGCCGAAGACACCTGGATTGTTGTGACGGTGAGCGCTACCGACGGGGTTTCTCTACCGATGTTTCCAACATATCCTGGCAGTCTCAATCAAGATAGCAACAGCACATTGGAAGACCTCACAGATGGCAATCTCGGGGAATCGGGTGTCCCAGCATTCGCCTTCACCAATGCGTTGTTTGTTGATGCCGGCGGTGATGGCTGGACGCCGCCAGGTGTCGCTAATGCGAGTTGCTCGCAACCTCCTTGAGCCTATTTGAAAGACCTTACATCGCCAAAATAGTCAGTAGTACACTCACAAAAGCAATGGGCTGATCAAGCATCAAGTGGTGCCTAGCATCTGGAATGCCGATCATCGGTATATGCTCGCCACCAGATTCACGCACATAGTCGGCAGAATCGGCATCGAATAAATCGCTCTGCTCTCCATAAACAATCACCATAAAACCAGGTGTATTCGCGATTCGCTTGCTCAGTGTCAATAAGCGCTCATGCAAATCTGGGCCGCGTTCAAATACACTGGGGTCAAACTTCCAAGACCAACCTCCTGCCACTTTTTTGAGAGAATGAAAGGCCATATAGTCAAACAAGTACGCTTCGTTGACTTTCTGGGGTGGAGACAAGACGAAGCGAGCTTTAGCGGTTTCATAGTCTGGGTAAACTCGATTGGGTCGATGTGGTCCCAGCGGTCGGCGCTCTTTTTCATGCCCTTTGAGCCGATTTGGGCGCAGGGTCATTAAATCGCAGATAACAAGGCGCGAGAATTGCTTGTGACAATGCTCCATAGCGGTTAGTCCGACGCTGCCACCATACGAGTGAGCGATGATGGTCGGCTTACGGCCGTCATCCAGCAACCCGGTTTTTTTTGCAACATCCATTAGCTCTTGTAGGCGAACTTCATCAGGATATTCCTCGCGAACGCCCGAATCTCCCATGCCGGAAAAGTCATAGGCCACCACGTAATACTCTTTGGCTAGAAGAGGCGCGATAAACGCAAAGCATCGTGCATGTGCGAGAAAACCATGGAGAAGCAACACCCCAGGATTCGCGGGGTTTCCCCAGCTAAAATAATGTATTGGGCATCCTGCTGAGTCCAGCCATCCCTCTTGGCGCGGGGTGGAGAGTGCTTCTGTAAACCATGCCGGAGTTTTCGGTGAATCGGCAGGGATTTCGACCGACAAGTCGGGAGATGAGATGACGCCAGTATCCATAAACACAGACTCGAAAAAATGAATGCAATAGTCTATAGCAAAAGCGAACCAGGATAATCGCTATGAATATACCAAAGCGGCAGGCTTGCTAGGGAGTTACGTTAGTAGGTTAGGAGTCATCGTATCGGTCTGCTTGCCAATTTGACCGCTCTGCAGTGCCGACAACCACCGTCAAACATGGCCGATTATGTCAGCTACTGCAACGGGTAGATAAGCGCTGCATCTGACAGAGTCTCGGGGGCGATCAAGCGACGCCTACCGTCTTGCCACTGTAATACAAAGTTGGTCCTGCCGATCTGTCGACCGGTATCGTCTACGTCATAGGGGCCGATTAACGCGCGAAAGTACATGGTATCCAGTTGCTCGCGCACCGCGTCGTGGTCAATGGTGTTTGCCAAGCGTACGGCGGCCTCCAGTATCTCGCCGGCGCTGTAGCCGATAACTGCATAGACACCCGGGTTGTAGCCATACCGCCTATTAAAGCGGTATGCAAAGTCCTGAGCCCCCGGCTGTTTCGAGCTCCGTAGCCATTGGACGATTCCTACAATACCCTCTGCATCGGGGCCTAACTGCTCGTTAAATTCGCGCAGGCCTGGGCCTGCTGTAAAACCTAACATTTTAGGTTTTACACCCTCGGTCTTTAGAGCCCGTACTATTTCTACAGAGTCCTCGAAATAAGAAACACCAATTATCACGTCAGGATTCGCCGCGCCCAGGCGTTGTGCCAGACCACTAAAATCTCGCTGCTCAGGGGCATAGCCCTCATCCAGCACAATAGTCGTTGCTGCGTTGTTGCGAACACTGGCAGCGACCTCTTCGCCAAATTCTGTGCGCGCATAGATCAGGGCAATGCTCTCAGCCCCTGCTTCATCGGCGATTTGTAGCCCTTGCATATAATCATTGGCGGGCGTGTCGGCGCCGAAGATATTTTTTAGCCCCCGATTCCATATTTTTTCGGATGAAGCTGCGGCGGAGACCATCGGCGTATTAAACTCTTCCGCAACAAGACTGGCTTCAAGAGTCAGCGTTGAAGAGTAGGGGCCCACCAAAAAGTCCACATTATCCTGCTCCAGTAGCTTGGTAAAGCCCGCGACAGTGCCAGCATCTGTGGAGGCATCGTCGTAGTAGACTACTTCAACGGGCCGACCCAGTAGCGCTCCTCGCGAGTTGACATCCGTCGCCCACATTTGGAGCCCGCGTAGTTGCTCTAGTCCGAATTCGCTATAGTGACCGGTCAGTGATTGGGTGGTGCCGATTTTTATAGGATCAGCAGATTTTACTGCGCCAGACATTGTCAGGGCGCAGAGAGAAAAGATCGAGAGTAGAAGCCGAGTCACAGTGGTCCTCATTATTCGTTTACATCCAGCTTGCGCTTTGTAGAATAGAGCCAGCGCACCATTTCATATTCAAACGCAGTCCCGTTTTGGTAGTAACGGAAAGGGTTGTTGGCGCGTGTATTGATCGGGTAGAGAACCAGCGCGCCTAGTGTAACGTCAGAACTAAAGACCGCATCAGAGGCCACACCTGCAACATACAGGTCAGGCAGCAATCCAGCACCGTCGCGCAGATTCGAAGGGCCTAAAAACGGCAGCACTAAATAAGGACCCTGACCCACTCCCCAGTGTCCTAGCGTTTGGCCAAAATCTTCGACCGGTCGAGGTATTTTCATTTTGGACGCGACATCCACTAGCCCGAATATGCCGACGGTAGTGTTGACCAATACGCGTCCGGTATTTTGAATAAACTTCTTGGGCGCCAGTTGCAGAAATGAATTAAATATTGAGGTCACGTCTACTATATTTCTAAAAAAGTTAGAGAAACCGGTGCGCGCAAAGGACGGAATGACTGTTTCATAGCCTCGAACGATAGGCAGATACACGGCATTGTCGAATTCATAATTGAAATTATATATATGCTTGTTCATGGTCTCCCAAGGGTCATAGACTGCCGTTAGATCCGCATGATCCGGCGGCAGTATCTGCTCGGCGGTGAATACGGGTTCTGGATAATCCGCAGCCTGCGGTTTTACTTGAGGGCTGCTGCAGGCGCCGAGAGAGGTGAGCAGCACTAGCAAGGAGAGACGTCGGAGGAGATGTATCATTACTGTGTCTCCCCTTGACTAAATGTCGCAAGCATGTGGGCAACATTGTCGCGGTAATTGATGTTGCCGATGTGGCCACCGTAGGGGTATATCGTGGCTCTCTCTCCAAATACTTCGCTGAAGAAATTAATTTCTCCGGGTTCTAAAATAATGTCATCGACATTGTGCATCACCGTAATTTTTTGCGTATTGCGCAAGTAATCCTCTATGCTTCTCAAACTGATCTCTGCGATAACCTCGTTTTGGGTTTTGTTTGGATAATCCGCTTTGTAGAAGGGATAGAAAAATTCGAAGTAATAGTCGGTAAAGCCTAATCGGACAGCAACATCATCGTAGATTTGGAGATTGCTGTAACGATCCAGCACCAAACCCTTGGGTTTGATATAACCGTAATCTGCCATGACATCCGCGGTAAACGCCAGAGTCGAAGAGGACAGGCGAAACGACGTGCCGATAAGCGCGGCCAGTTGCTCGTCCTTCAACTGCAGCTTTTCATAGACTTGATAAAGAAAGTTGTCACCGCCACTGCCGACCGGTGCCTTAGCCATCGTCGCATAGGCATGCATTAGGTTGTTTACAAACCGATCAAAATTATCAACTCCGCCCGGGATATCTTGTGTCATGCGATCCAGAAGGGAGATCGAGTTGTATAGGGATACCGGTGGATTAATCAGTAGCACATGCTCAAAATTAAAGGCCTTCCGCTCTTCGTCAAGCTTTGATACATAGGCAGCGTTGAAAGCACCCAGACTAGGGCCTATAACATTAAACGAGGTCACTTGAATGTCTTGCTTGAGCTCGGCCCAAATCATTTCAAACACGCGATAGATGTCTTCAGCGTCTTTTTCTGCATGACCAACCACGCCTGTTTTAGAGGCTGCGATGACAAAATTATTGTAGGTGGGAGAGGAAGTAGAAACGACGTGAAAGCCAGCTTGGTAAAATGCTTTGGCCATGTTCATGTTGGTTGTGCCATCGTGCGAGCCGCCGGTCCCTGCAATAATAAATATCAAGGGAGCATTACTGTCTTGTAACGCAACGGAGTAAAGCAATTCACTGCCATAAAAAAACACGTCTGGCGTCACCCGCCCAGGAAATATTGTAATGCTCTTTCCTTTGAGAGGGATGCTTTTAGGTAACTGGGCTTGGAATTCTACAGGGGTGCCCACGACGGTGGCGGCGAAACGGTCAGTAATGGGGTAGCCATAGTCCTCTACGGTCACGGCCGAGGCACAAGTGAGTGAAGCAAATAGCACTGCGCATAAGCCAAAAAATCGCGCTTGCGTGGATTTTTTAATGGTCACATGATTTCCGGTTTGATCGCTTATTAGTGAGACGATGGTGGCATGAATAGGGTGCCCTGTCACTAACTGCATCAAAAAAAGTGTCGGGCAAACAGTCCGTAACGGCGCTAGCAGCCTCGTTAGAGGAGCAGTGCTTCGATCAGCTCGTTGCGGAGATCGCAGGGGGCTATAACTTTGTCGAAAGCCATCGCGTCTGCGGGGACCCATGCGCCTGACTGGATTCCCCTCAAGTTATCCGCCTCGTCTTTACTGGCGCGAGCCGCTTCGGCGCCGCCTATCGCAGGGATCCCGCCCAAATTGACGCAGGGCAGGGCGAGACTAATGAGCTGGTTGTCCCAGGGGTTCATGCCCATCACCGAACTGCCAAATCCGAACGCTTTACGCAGGGTTACCACAATTTTTTTGCCTCTATAGCGACGCTGCATGTGAAACATGTGGCCGGCGGCCTTTAGGACGCCTGACTGTTCTGCTGCTGGCCCGGGCATAACGCCTGGGTTATCCAGTAGGTTAATCAGCGGTAGGCCGAAGTTGTCTGCCACTTCGATAAAGTGACTCGCCTTCTCCGCGCACTCTCGCGTAATAGCGCCGGCTTGAACGCAAGGCTGATTGGCAATCAACATGCAGGGGGTGCCACCGATTCTAGCCATAGCAGTAATGATACTGCGGCCGTAATCAGGTTGTAGTTCGAACAGACTCTGGCTGTCGGCCAATTCCTGTAAGACTTCACGCATGTCGTAAGTCTGATTCACCTGTGGAGGTATGATGTCCATTAGGGCCTCAACTTTGCGTTTTGCGGCCATTGGATGGTCGCGACATTCAGGCAGAGCGTCGCCCGCTCGCGGTGGGAGCAGGGATAAAAAGTAGCGCGCCATAGCGAAACAATCCTGCTCGGTTTTGCCCAGGTTGTGCGCCACGCCGCTGGTGCGTGTATGCATGATGGCGCCGCCAATCTCCTCAGGTGTTGCGTCAATCCCCAGTGCAGCTTTCACCAAAGGGGGGCCAGCACTAAACAAGGCTGAGCCTTGTGCCATGATAATCAGATCGGCGAACATGCCTGTCAGTGCGCCGTGGCCCGCAGATATGCCAAGTACCAACGTCACCACAGGCACTAGCCCCTTTAGATCAGCAACCAGCTGCAGATCATTGGGGCTGTTCGGATAACGCTCTGTCTGGTTCCCTGCGCGCTCCCCTGCGCCGTCCAGCATGAGTACGAGAGGTACTCGCTGTTCCAGCGCCAGTCGCACCAGTCGGGTCCGCTTGGCGGCATTAGGATGTCCGATGGAGCCACCTTTGACCGTAAAGTCCTCGGCGATGATGACGAAGCTGCGGCCATCTATGCGCGCCGTGCCGCCTACGAGGCCATCTCCGGGGAGTGTTTCCTTGTCGCCAGGGTGATTGCCGCCGGCAAGTGCGCCATACTCGTTGAAGCTATTATTATCGCACAGGCCCACAATGCGCTCTCGTACATTGAGCCGACCTTTCTCATGTTGTTTTTTGATTTTGTCAGCCCCGCCCATCGATTCGGCGGCTCGGGTCCGCTGGTTTAGCTGATCTAGAAGTGTTTTCCACTCGTCGCGATATTCATTCAAGAGACTGCTCCCCGTACAGATGTTGTGGACATGAGGGCGAACATACGGGATGATTTTTTTTTACACAACCGACAGATGCGATTCTTTGCGGGTGATGCAGTGTGTGTTCGCATGATTTTGTCGACTTATTCGATTGGGATGTCAGAGTAAAAGGAGGTTTTTGGTGGCTACAGAGCAGATATTATTGGTTGAGGCACGCGGGTCAGTGGAGTGGGTTACGCTCAACAGGCCGGAGTCAGGTAACGCACTGAATATGGAGATGGTTGACGCGCTAGTCGCATACTTTGAAGGCCTGCGCGAACGAGAGAATGTCCGCATCGTCGTGATGAAGGCAAATGGCCGACATTTTTGTGTGGGGCTTGATCTTGCCGCGGGCGCATTTGACGCCCAACAGCGCAATCCACGCAATGTCTGGTCGGTGCAACGTCGTATCGCCCGTATCTACCTAGCGATGCGCAAATGCCCCCAACCTATTATTTGTCTGGTACAGGGCGCGGCCTGCGGCGGCGGCTTCAGCCTTGCATTGGCCTCCGACATTCGTATTGCCGGAGAAAGTGCGAAGATGAACGCGGCCTATATCAAAATCGGATTGACCGGTTGCGATATGGGAAGTAGTTATTTTCTCCCCAGACTCGTAGGCACGTCGGTGTCGTCGGAGCTGCTGATGACGGGTCGGTTTATTTATGCGCCCAGGGCTCTGGCGGTAAACCTTGTGTCCGAGGTCGTTGCCGATGATGCGCTAGAGAGCGCGGCACAGGGTTTTATTGATGACATGTTGCTGACGTCGCCTATGGGATTGCGCCTGACTAAGGACGCACTGAACTTCAGTGTGGATGCGTCAAGCCTGGAGGCGGCGATGGCGGTTGAAGATCGGCATCAGTCTCTGCTCTCTTTGACAGATGATGCGGTAGAAGCAGGATTATCCTTCTTTGAAAAACGCAAACCGGAGTATCGGGATCAATAATGTGACAGATCAGTCGCTTGTTCAGGCTGTTCCCCAACAATTAACGTTGCTTTTGTGTATACTAGCCGGCTTCCCAACATAAAAGGTAATTACAATGGTACGCAAGCCCACGAGAGCGCCAGCTAAGAGAAAGCAACCGGCGGCAGTGGAAACCTCGCAGTCGATTGAAGATCAAACGAAAGAGTTTTTAAAGTCTGGTCATCAGATCGATGTTATTCAGTCTGGCATCAGTGGACAGCCGACTATGGCAGTCAACAGGCACATCAAACTGGGCAACAAAACTGTCGCATCTTAGTACGGGTCACCTCTGGTAACGTAGCGGTTTAGCGTTAGTGCCCGGACGAGAATCGCATGACTCCTTCAGATTTTCATTGACCTCCAATGTCAGTGCTGTATCTTACCGCCTGCTTGTAAGTAACAATTTCTTATGTCTACCGTTTCGACGTTCCGCAGTAAGTTCCTCGCCTTGATTTCATAAGTAATAGCGATAGCACTTCAAGCACCATCTGCCTTTCACCGAAGGGCATCAATTATCTTTGAAAATATAGGAAGTATGTATGTCTACTGTTACTGGAACCGTGAAATGGTTCAACGAAACTAAGGGCTTTGGTTTTATCGAGCAGGAATCTGGACCGGATGTTTTTGCACATTTTAGCGCTATTTCGGGCTCAGGCTTCAAGACTCTGGCCGAAGGTCAAAAAGTCGAGTTTACTGTTACTCAGGGCCAGAAAGGTCCTCAAGCAGAGAACATCGTAGCGGTTTAATCGCGCACCGTTTAAGGGCCCGCCCTGTTTTCAGTGCGGGTTTTTTGTTGCCCAGATTTTATGTGAGGTAAGTAAAATTGCTCATACCAACGCCTTAGTTTGTTAACGGGGCCGTCTCCATCACACAGTATAGGCTCTTCTCGGTAAACCTTATCTTTCCAAATCTCTACGTCCTGGCTAAAGGCGACGTGCGCCATCTCAGGGTATAGCTGTGCGAATTCCGCGGGCAGGGGATCGTCCGTTAGGCTGCTGACCATGACGGCCGAGCATAAATCTACCTCATTGTCGTTGACGACAGTGTGGCAGTTAACCCACCAGCTCTTAAAATTCATTTGCGGACTTGTTGACTCTGTTTCGTAATACATGATGGATGGGCCATGGTAAGTAGCGTCGCCCCAAGCATCGGCGTCGTTACCTGCTTCTTTGCGCGCCTCCTCAAGGTCGAATACGACACCGGGCGGAATAATCATGTTCGCATTGGGGTCGCGTTTGACCGTCGATAACTGCGTCACACTGCGTTCGTCGAAGCGATTTTCCCATGACTCGACAAGGCCCCCATGTACATGAGGGAAATGCGCGATATCAACGATATTTTCGATAACATCGCAGGGTTTGGCCCGAATCCGTGAGCGATAAAACACCCAATCTCCCCAACCTGGCTGACCCCACTCGGGGATATCGGGCAGATAATACTCAGGATCCTCGCCGTCGGTCGCGTACCACAACGCGATAAAACCATTTTTTTCCAGCACAGGCCAGCCCTTTAGTGCATTTACGGCCTTGTCGGGGATGGATGTGGCGTAAGGGATTTCGACACACTGACCTGTCGCATTAAAGGTCCAACCATGGAAGGGGCAGGCGATATTGTCACCTCGGACGCGGCCCTCGCCACTCCCAAGATTAGCGCCTAGATGCGGGCAGTGCGCATCCAGAATCGCGACGGTGCCTGACTCTCCGCGATAGGCCACGATGTCTTGTCCAAAGTAATGCAGCTGCTTTACTTCACCGACCTGTAACTCTGAGGAAAACAACACAATGTGCCATCCTCTGGCATAGCGTCCTGGCTCCAGAAAGGCATATTTATATTTTTTCATGCGAGTGCTCCTCTGCGGCTGCTTGCTCAAAAGCGTGCTGTGCTGCAATGTAGGCGAACGTCATAGCTGAGCCGATGGTTGCACCTGCCCCCGGATAGGTATCGCCCATTGCAGCGGCACTGGCATTACCTGCCGCGTAAAGACCTTCAATGACGGCTCCATTATGATGCAATACGCGTGCTTGCTCGTCGCAGAGTAGCCCTCCCTTGGTATCGAGATCGCCAGGCTCACAGCGCAAGGCATAGTATGGGGCGGTTTCAAGCGGACCCAGAGACGGATTCGGGCTGACAGATTTGTCAGCATAATAACGATCGTGCACAGTCGAACCGCGGCCAAACTCAGGATCCTCGCCGTTGCGCGCATGACGATTGAAGTGCGTTACAGTATTCACCAGCGCGTCATGATCAATTCCCAGGTTGTCTGCCAGTTCCTCTAGGCTATTGGCTTTCGTCAGGAGTCCCGACTCAAAATTGCGGGGATCCAGTGTGTTGTCGCTCCCCACCTTTCCAGGCTTGATATGGCCAACGGCATATTTTTGTCGATAGGTGGCGTCAAACACGAGGTAGCAGGGGATTGCCTGTTCGCCTCTGGACTCGCTGGCATATTGTTCCTTGACGAGATCTTCATACGGCTGGGCTTCATTAGCAAAGCGTTTCCCGCGACGATTGACCATGATAGAGCCCGGATTTGATTTGCCTGCGATCAGCGCAAGCACTCTGCCGTCCGGGATAGCATAGGTTGGAGACCACCAGGCGCATTCCATAAAATCCAGCGCTGCGCCAATCTGCTCGCCCATAGTGACAGCGTCACCAGTTGCCCCTGGGGCAGCGGCAGTCCAGTCTTTTCCTATGGGTGCTTGCTGATATTGCTGTCGCATTGCGGTGTTTTGAGAAAAACCTCCTGTCGCCAGGAGTACGCCGCGCCGGGCATGTATGCGTTTTATCTTTCCCTCGTGCTTGACCAGTGCCCCGATGACCCGACCATTGTCCTGCAGTAACTGCTGCACAGGTGAGTCCAGCCATAGTGGAATATTTCGATCCTGAAGGGATAAACGCAGGCGCGCCACAAGTGCCGGCCCCAGCGTGAGGCGATTGTCGCGCTGGCGTTTCAACCGAGCAGGAATGTCCATCAGTAGACGAGAGAACAGACGCAGACCGAGCCAATAAGCACCCGCGTTCATTTCTTGCAAGCGCTGGCCTTCTTCTACGGTGACGTTGAAGGGCATCAGCCCATCATAGTGGCCCAGTCTTAGCGTCTTTGCGTCTTGTCCGAGTCGACGGAGATTGATGGGAGCATTGTCCATTGAGCGCCCCCCCGATTTATACCCCTGAACATGCTCATAATAATCCATGTAATTCGGTAAGGCAGAATAGTGAACATGACTGTGTTGCATCATGAACACCAACATTTCAGAGGCCCGCTGCGCATAGGCTGCGATGCGAGCATCACTCACGCTGTCGCCGATAAGACCTTTCAAGTAGGCGTAGGCGTCCTCTGCACTATCGCTGACCTGCACGTCGGCTTGTCGGTGGTTATTGGGGATCCACGCGACACCGCCAGATTTGGCGGTTGTCCCGCCGTAGACGGGTTCCTTTTCCACCACAAGTACTGAGCCACCCAGCTGGTGGGCCACTACGGCTCCGGTCATACCTGCGGCGCCAGCACCGGCCACCAGCCAATCGATTTCCAGATCTGGACTCTGTATTGACATACGGTCTTACTCTTATTGATTACCAGCAGTGTGGCAGGGCATGTCAACCTGAACCAGTGCTCATTAAAAATGCCGGGGTTCGGTTCAATATTCCGGCCACAGTGGTTGACCGGGAGCAGGTCGAGTCCTATGGTCACGGGTGAATATGTATTTCCTCTGACAATAGCGAAAAAATTATGGCAACAATGCCTCTGGCCCAAATTCACGGTGTTGACGATCTGCGACTCGATCAGGCGCCGACACCGTTTTGTGGTCCTGATGATGTGGTAGTCCAAGTGATGGAGTGCGGTATCTGCGGGTCTGACCTTGGCTATCTGGCAATGGGTGGGTTGACGGGCCCGGATATACCTATGCCTTTGGGTCATGAGTTGTGGGGTGTTGTCAGTGATGCCGGGGCTAATGTGACGCATGTCGTTACGGGGGACCGCGTTGTAGTTCAGCCCATGAGTAATGGCAATAATATTGGCAACGGAGGCACAGAGGGAGGGTTCTCCCCCTATCTGCTGGTGCGTAATGCCGCTCTTGATACAGGCAGTACATTGAAGATCCCGTTGGGTGTGCCGCACGAATATGGGGCACTGGTAGAGCCACTGTCAGTAGCGCAACATGGTGCCAATCGCGTGGCGGCGACGGCCGCTGACAGGGCAGTGATCTATGGGGCGGGCCCCATCGGGCTGTCGATACTGCAGGTGCTTAAGTACCGTGGGCTTATAGATATCGTTGTGGTTGACCTGTCGCATCCGCGGCTGGAAAAAGCGCGCGCGCTCGGTGCTATTACGCTGCGAGCTGATGACCCGCAGCTTACTCAAAAGCTGACCGAACAGCATGGCACCTCCAACTTTTTTGGCATGCCCATGCCGGGCAGTACCGTATTTTTCGAGGCTACCGGTGTGCGCTCAGTGTTTGAAAAGATTGTCGCTATGGCGGGTCCAGGCAGTCGTATTTGCCTGACGGGGGTGCACAAGGAAGCGGCGACAGTGGATCTTGTCATGCTGTTGGCCAAGGAAGTTGCCATCATTCCGGCCATGGGATACGACACTGAGTTCCATGAAGTTATTGCAATGCTGCAGTCCGGACGGATTGATCCGACAGTCATGGTGACACATCGTTTTCCGTTATCGGATATTGGCGCTGCTTTTGCTTTGGCGCGAGACCCACAAAATGCTATAAAAATTATGATCGATTGTCAGGCCTGATGGGCCAAACTTAAGCAACACCTAAAAAGAGGTAGTTTACATGCAGGATCTACAAGGAAAAGTAGCCGTTGTCACAGGAGCCGGCTCAGGTATTGGCGAGGGAATCGCGCGCGCGGCATCGGCATCGGGCATGAAGGTTGTAGTTGCCGATATAGACTTAGCTAAAGCTCAAACTGTCGCCTCAAGCTTGGGTGAGCAGGCAATGGCCTGCAGGGTCGATGTCGCCAGCCTGACGTCAGTGGAGTCCCTGCGGGATGCAGCAATGGAACGCTTCGGGAGTGTCCATTTACTGTGCAACAATGCGGGTGTCTGGATCGGAGCGATGATGCATGATGCGGATATCAAGGACTGGCAATATCTGATCAATGTGAACCTGTACGGGGTTATTCACGGTGTAAAGGCATTTTTGCCGCTGTTGGTGGCGCAGGGCGAGGGGCACATTGTCAACACAGCATCCATGGGCGGCCTGATCTCGGGCCCACCCGAAGGGCTCTACACGACCACCAAGTTTGCGGTAGTGGGACTCTCCGAGGCGCTGCTGATGGAAGTGGCGGACAAAGGGGTGGGTGTCTCTGTTCTGTGCCCCGGTCTCGTCAATACTAACCTGATTACTCAGTCCTCAGCAGTGCGCCCTGATGAGTTTGACTCTGGCATTGACCACCAGCAGCCGGCGCCCGATGTGGCCAACGGCATATCTCCGCTGGTCGTAGGAGAGCAGGTACTAGATGCAGTTCGTGACGCTGGCTTTTATATCATTACCCATGATGAATATCGCGATATTATCGCCATGCGTCACGATGGTATTCTCGACGCACTTGATGCTCATGCCAAACGCTATGGTTCCACATCGGGTAGAGAGCTCTGAGTTATGTCACGCGCATTTTGGCAAGAGTGTCTGTTGGCCCGCGGTCAATTCAGGTCGAGTGCTGCCTTTGCAAATGTCAAAGCAGCCACAGCGCCCACGCGTGAACTGTAGGCCTCGAGAAATAGCTTGCCTACAACTCTGCCTTGGGGGTCAACCACAATCATTCCAGGGTGCGGGATGCCATACTGAAATTCACCGGGTCTGTAGTCCTCATTCAGAATGCCCAAGGTCTTGAAGCTCAGTGCGTTTATGTCTGAAACAACGGGAATAGTGATGCCGAATTTGTCGATAAACGCGTGTTGCAAAATCGGGTCATCATAGGTGATGGCGACTATCCCGATACCGGCGGCGTCAAACCTAGCCTTGTTTTCTTGCAATTGAATGATCTGGCGCATGCAATAGGGGCACCAATCAAAGGAGCGACTAGCGACAACGATGGTGCCATTGGCGCCCTTGAACTCATCGATCAACGTTGCACTGCGACCCTGGTAGGTCGCCTGTAGTCCGGGGAAGTGCGAATTTATTGCGGGGCCTGGATCGAAGTCGTCATTGTCTTCTGCGACAAACATGCCCTGCGTGATTTGCGAAAAAATCATCTGTTTAAGCGGCTCCCTGTAGAGGTAACCTGCCGCGAGTGTTAGCAGAAGTACGACAAAGACAATTTTAAATAAAGGTTTCACATTGCGCCGCCCCGAAATATCGACCAAGCTTAACGTAAAAAACACTATGGTACTTATGTTTCAACGCACAATAGGCCCCAAGCTTTTAGCGAGTAAAATATGGCAATTGGCGGCGGGTGCGCCTTTTTGGTCTTACAAATAGCATTAACTTTACAATGAATCCTGCTAGCCGCTTTTGTCCTCTTTTTGGTAATATAGTGCAGCGTTCAAGAGGTCAGGGGGCACAGGCAATCTATCGGCGAGGCGTTATCGAAGTGTGCCGCTGTGATGTTCTCGGTTAGGGAGAGCAGGAAGCCAATAAGAATGACGCTTTAATCGATGACGTTTTTTCTTAAAGATAATAAATTTACTATGTCAGTAGACAGAATCATGGAATGTATAGATGTTTGACCAGCTACTTATCTCTGGTGTATTTGGAAGTCTATTTTTTGGACTTATCTTCACCAAGTGGCCTGCCGAGTGGGTCTTTGTCTGCGCCATGCTGGTGGCCTATTTTGCAGGACTAGTCGATACGACTGAAGTGTTGGATAAAGCGACGAATACCGGCGTTGTCACGCTGATTTTGTTGTTACTGGTGTCTATCGGTCTTGAAAAGCTGTCTTGGCTAAGTCGTCTTTCCAATAAGTTGAT
>CAJXWP010000060.1 GCA_913062625.1 uncultured Haliea sp.
AGTGGCAGCATGGACGTTCTAATTCAAAACGGAGAAATCGTTGACGGCACCGGCGATGCTAAACGCGCTGCTGACCTAATACTTAAAGACGGCAAGATTCAGGGCATCGAACCTCCCGGCTCTGTCAATACTAGTCTGGCGGGGGAAGTTATTGATGCGGCGGGTTTGCTTGTGACACCCGGTTTCGTCGATCCACACACTCACTATGACGGACAGGCTACGTGGGACGACCGATTGTCGCCCTCCGCCGATCATGGGATAACAACGGCCGTCATGGGCAACTGTGGCGTTGGCTTTGCACCAGTTCGCCCCGGTTCAGAAGATTTCTTAATCGCATTGATGGAGGGCGTTGAGGATATTCCCGGAGCTGCGTTGGCAGATGGCATCGACTGGTCGTGGGAGACCTTCCCTGAGTACCTCGATGCACTAGCGCGCAAGCCTCGCGCGATCGAAGTCGCAGCGCAGGTTCCGCATGGCGCGATCCGTGCCTACGTGCTTGGACGTTCCGGGAATGTGAATCGCTCCGCAACCGGCGCCGAAATCGCTGAGATGGCCGTGCTCACAGAGGCGGCAGTGGAAGCGGGTGCAGTTGCATTTTCGACTAACAGGATTGCCCTTCACGTGTCTACGAGCGGCGAAGCGGTGCCCGGAACGTTCGCGGATAAGCGTGAGATTCTCGCGCTTGTCCGCGCGACGCAGGCCGGCGGCAGTAACTTGCTGCAGGTCGTTCCTGATGGCTTGATGGGCGAGAACCCAGATGGTTTCCGCTCTGAAGTCGACCTCTACCGTGAACTCAGCCTTGAAACCGGTTGCGCTATCTCGTTTACGATCGCGCAGAATAATGTGCAGACAGATTTGTGGAGAGAAGTCCTAGACAAGATCGATCGAGCGAATACAGAGGGTGCAAAATTAATTGGCATGACGGCCAATCGCCCGGGTGGGATTTTGATGAGCTGGGACAGCTTTAATATTTTTTCAGATCGTCCCAGCTACCTGACAATCGTCGATCTGCCGCTGGAGCAGCGTCTCGAGCGTCTGCGTGATCCGAAGATGCGTGCACGTATTCTGTCAGAAGAGGTGCAGTCACCTTTGCTCAAAAATGGCCACATGATCGTGATGCAGAGCCTTGGTGCCACGTATGTCTTTGACGGCGACCCTGCCTTTGAGCCTCATCCATCTGAAAGCTTATTGCACCGGATTGAGCGCTCGAAGGAGCCCGCAGAAGGGGTCCTCTATGACGCAATGTGCGAAGTTGGTGCAGGTTTCCTGCATGTCTACATGGGCAACTACGCCGAGGGGAATCTCGCGGCAGTCGAGGCGATGATGCGCCATGATCACACGTTTATCGGTGGCGCTGATGGCGGTGCGCATGTCAGCGTAATCTGTGATGCGGGGTATCCAACGTTCATGTTGCAACATTGGGTTCGCGACCGCACGCGTGGCTCCCGCTTCAGCATTGAAGAGGCGGTACACATGCTAACCCAGCAACCGGCAGATTTGTACGGCTTCTCAGATCGCGGGGTGCTCGAGATTGGTCGCCGTGCAGACGTGAATGTGATCGACCTTGGCGGGATGCGGATGCACATGCCGCGGGTCGAGAGAGACCTTCCGACGGGCGCGCCCCGTCTTTTGCAAAGTTGCGATGGATACGTGGCGACGCTTGTTGCGGGACAGGTGACCTTCCGAAATGGAGTCGATACCGGCGCGCGTCCGGGTGGCCTTCTACGAGGTAGTGCTCTGAGCGCTGTGTAGGGCCAGCATCTTATGCCGACCTACTTGTTCTACGGTGGCCTTGGTTATTAGATCTGTGGCTTTTGGGTGGATGAAGTGGAAGGTGAACACCAGGGCCAGTGTCAAGTACCCACTATCGAAGTTGGTGAGTAGGCACTACACTGGGCAGCCGAAATTGTTATCTGTAGTTCGCTACGCTTAAATTGATGTGGAGAGAATGATGAGTACTTGCCCCTTTGCGAATCTAATTGACCCCGAAACGTATGCCAATGGAATGCCGTATGAAGAATTAAAGCGGATTCGAGATGACGGTCCTGTGCACTATATGGAAGACGATATCAGGGGCGTGCCCTATTGGCTCATTACCGGGCGGGGCGAAATCGATTACATCTCAAAAAATCCTAAGATATTTTCCAGTGAAGCTCGAAGTGTTCTTGTCGAGGAATGGACTGAAGAGGAAATGGTGTCTATCCATCGAAACATGACCATTAATATGGATCCGCCTCGCCATCTGCAGAATCGCCGCAAAGTACGCACCTCCTTTAGCCCCTCTGCTGTGGATTCATACGAAGGCAGTTTTCGAGCACACGCCAAGCGTATTATCGATGAAGTCGCTAGCCGTGGCGAGTGTGAGTTTGTGGAAGAAGTCGCGGCCGAACTGCCACTGCTGGCTATTCTCGAGCTGTGCGGAATTCCACCGGAAGACCGGAAGGATTTTTTTCAGTGGACGAATACGATGATGTTTAGCGAAGATCCAGACATGTCAGTGGGAGAGGAAGAAGCACAGGTTGCATCCTTACACATCATAGAATACGCGATGAAGCTCGCCGCGCAACATCAGGAAAATCCTAAAGACGATATTATCGGGGCGCTGCTAACGGATAAAGGAAGCGATAAAGGACTGACGGAAGATGAATTTGTCTGGTTCTTTTTAATGTTGATCGCTGCGGGAAATGAGTCCACACGAACTATCACCAGTCACGGCATGCGGATGTTGATGCAGCATCCAGATCAGCTGCAATATTTAGTTGATAATCCTGACAAAATTCCGGGTGCTTGTGAGGAGATGCTACGCTACAACACAGCATTTATCCTTATGCGACGCACTGCGCTAGAAGACATCGAAGTAGCCGGTCATCAGATTAAAGCCGGTGATAAGGTTATCATGCACTATCACACGGTCAATCATGACGAGACGGTCTTCGGTGACGATGCCATGGAATTTGATGTGAGACGTGCGGAACGCATGCCGGACCTCTACAAGGAGCATCGCGCTTTCGGTGTGGGCCAGCATTTTTGTTTGGGATCACACCTTGCCCGTTTAGAGCTGTTAATTATTATGCAGGAGATTATCCCCCGTCTTCGCAATCCCAAACTGGCAGGTCCGATATCCTATACGCGCTCTGCCTTGGTGAACGGCATCAAACGTATGGACATTACGTTCGATCGTGAGGTGAAGATTGAAGCCGCAGAACGAGAGGTCGCGTAACGCAGCGTTCGCACTGATGTAAAAAGCCTCAGCAGGTCATTGGGTAGGGGTTATAAAGGAATAAAAAACCCGGCGGTGCCGGGTTCAATAGATTTTCAGTGTTGGCACAAGCCTTAGAAGGTGTACTTAATGTTGCCTCCTATGATGCGTGGCGTGGGCCGCAGGCGCATCCCACTAACGCCAAAGTTCTCTCCGGTGCCAGTATAGTAGTCTTCTTCAGCCAGGTTCTGTACATAGGCGCTAAAACCCCAGTTCTCCATGTCATAGCCGGCGCGTAAGTTCCACACGTCATAGTCTGGGGTCTTGAAGGGATAGTCTCCAAACTGGGCGATGGAATTCCGCGCTATGCCTAAGTTCGGAGATGGCCCGTCAGTTTGTTGGTAGGTGAGCGCTTCGATATCACCGTACTGGCCGTCCCTGTGGATGAAGTCCAGTTGCACCCAAGCCTCATTATTGCCAATGGGGAGGCGATATTCTAGGCTGGCGTTGTAGGTCCATTTCGGTGCCTTTGCCAGTTCTAGCCCCTCGAGTTCAACATTAAAGCCGCCCGTAATTTCAGCGACGGTGTCACTGGTAATTTCAGTGTTGATATAGCCGATAGCCGAGGTAAAGGTGATATTTTCAGTGAGTGCAGCGACTAGCTCGACTTCACTGCCCCAGGCATTAGCATCTTCGATATTGATGGTCTGCTCGAAATTTGACGAGAGATCGCCGGGTGTCAGGAACCGGAAGGATTCCATCTGCAGATCTGACCACTCCATATAATACAGTGACGCGTTTAAGCGTACGCGGTTATCCCACAGTTCGCTTTTGAGGCCCAATTCATAGTTCCACAGCGTCTCTTCATCGAAAGGAAGCACGATAGCTGGACTGCCGTCGACATTGGAGTCGTTGCCCAACGTGATGCCGCCTGCTTTATAGCCCTGTGAAATGGTGCCATACACGTTGATGTCGTCAGTAGCCTGATAGAGCGCTACGAAACGCGGAGAAATATTATCAAAGCTTTTTTTGCCGTCAGCGGGCGGAGCCGGGGTGTTAACAAAACTTTGGAAGAATTCATATCCGGGCGCTGGATAACCAGGGGACCCAGGAAAACAGCAGGTTGGGTTATAAGGGTTGTTCTGAAGGTTGTTTGTGATTTCATCGTCGGTATAGCGGGCGCCCAAGACAAGATCTAACCTGTCGGTGGCATGCCATGTATAGTCGGCAAATATTGCAATACTCTCAAGCTCCCATTTTTTGTTATTTAGAGCCAGGCCCAAGCCTTCCGGGAAGGGTGGCAGCCAACCAACGCCATCCAACGTTGCCGTCGGCTGAGTGGATATGCCCACGAGGTTGTCTTGCTTTTGTTCATCACTGGCATACAAGAATCCGCCGACAAAATCGTAGCTTTCCTCGGTTATCTGCACACGGAATTCCGTGCTCCATGACGTGCCCTCGTAAGAATTCTGACGGCGTAGTGTATCGACTCCACCTGCAAGATCGTTGTCGAAGTTACGGTCAAGCGATGCATCGATGATGCCGGTGATGGATTTGAGGACGATATTGTCATTTAAATTGTGGGTAATGTTCAGGACTCCCACGGTAGATTCGTTCTTAGTACGTTCTCGGAGATCGTGACTCAATTCAGAATAATTCCCCTGGTACCAAAACCCCGTGCCTGGATCAAGCGCTTCCGTCAGTTCAAAGCTATCGATGGAATCAAGGTCCAGCACACCGGAGGGTACGTTTTCATCGGTGTCTTGGTCATCCTTTGAGTAATAAACCGATCCTAGTACATTGGTGTCTTCAGATACGCTCCATTCAAGATGCAGTCTACCGTTTAAAGAGGTCTGATCACTGCCGTCTGCGCCGTTTGGTGTAAAGTCGTTTTCCACTGCGGCGGGGCAGGATGCCGCGCTGGCACCGGATGCACAGTTGTTCGTCACATAGCCTTCGCTGTCGGCATAATACACAACGCCGCGCATTCTAAAGTCATCTGAAAGCGGAACGTTCAGTACGGCGGTTATGCTACCCTGATCACCACCATCTTTATATGTTTCCGCGCCCAGAATAACTTCAGCTTCGAACTCATCTGTGGGTTTTTTGGTCGTCAGGTTAAGCGCCCCGCCCACGGCGTTACGACCAAAGAAGGTACCCTGAGGACCCCGCAGTACCTCGACCCTGTCCATGTCTGACAGGTTAGGGTTGGTCACATTGTTCGGTACCGAGGCCACACTAAATTCGTCCAAGTAAACGCCGATGGAGTTAACGAAAGCATTTTCACCCGTTACCAGGCTGGTGACGCCGCGGATAGAGATACCCATGCCGCGACTACCTGTCTGACCGTCTTCTGTGAAGCTGACACCGGGGGTGATCGCTAGGTATTCGACAGCATTCTTGATATTGCGTCGCTCCAGAGTGGCTCCTGAAAAGGCCGTCACACTCACCGGAACGTCTTGTAGGCTTTGTTCTCTGCGCTGAGCAGTGACCACTACCTCCTCCAGCATGATATTTTCTTGGGCAATCGCCGGCGTCACGTTCAGGATCGCAGCGGAAATTAAGCTTAAAGGGAAAAGTAGCTTCGCATTATTATGCATGATTAGAATCCTGTTTATGAGTGACAATACGCAACGCAAATATACCAACAACAACGATATCTCCCTACCGCTTCACGTTGAAACGTGAAAAATTTACAAAACTGGCAGGGAGAGTAACGTGAGATGTTGCCGTTTTAGTCTCTGCCGCCGCCGAAAGCGCTGCTTGTGGCAAGTAGAACCTATTATAGTCGCCCATGCGCAGAGCGGGGTCGTACGGCCTTACTTGAATTGACTTCAGCACCTGCAATTTTTACTAATCCGTGTAACCTAGCGGGTCGACATTGATCGTATATCGAAGAGGAGAGCCGGCCGTGCCATTGCCTGTGTTAGACAATAGAGAACATATACACACCCGCACCATTGCCATGACAGCGTTTCGACGCGATGACGGGGTGCTAGACGTTGAGGGCCACCTGACTGACGTGAAACCGTTTGCCCACCAGATGATGGACAGTGTCCGGGCTGCAGGAGAGCCGGTACATGACCTGTCACTGCGAATCAGTCTGGATGGCAGTCTTACGGTGGTGGAAGTAGAAGCCTGCATGGATCAGGGCGCGCATGATATTTGCCCAGATGCTGAACCCAATTTTGCGCGATTGCTTGGCTTACAGGTTGGGCCGGGATGGAATAAGAAAGTCAAAGTGGCTATGTCGCCAGGCCGCGGTTGTACTCACATCATTGAAATGCTGGCGCAGATGGCTACGGTTGCCATGCAGGCCAGCTGGTCACGTAAGATCGGCGAGCCACTAGAAATCCCACCGCCTGAGGAGCGCAAGATACAGTCAAGTATGCTCAATGCTTGCTACCCGTATCACGAGAGCAGCTCCTGGATTAAAAAGCATTTCCCTAATGCGTATATCCCGCTGGTGCCTGTTGAAGAGTGATAATGACTCGCGTTATTCATTGATGCAAACTCGGGTTTAAAAAATGATGAGGCAATGATAGTGTGCAAAAAAATTCGGTATGTCTGTTGTTTGTTATATCCATGAAGCACGGTCGACTTTGATGAAAGCCAATTTTTCTGCAACAGTGGTTAGTGCATTAGCGCTGTTTTCTTTACACGCTATTGGTGCTGCGCCAATCAAGGCAAGTATAGAAGAGGGAGGTAACCTCTATCAGTTTGCAAATCAGTGCTACCTGATGAAGTTGTACGACAGTGATCATTATTTATCTAAGACCGATAACGGCTTTGTTTTTTCTCAAAAAAAATATTTTGCAACAAAAATCTACATGCGGCCTGCTGCCCTTGGTGTTTACCTGCTCTTTGATCAAGATAAGCAATACCTGATCGCTGAAGGGAAAAACCTGACGGTAGCGGGAAAAATTGAATCAGAAATGACATTGGACGTGCCTGAAAAAGACTATCTTATAACGCCAGCAGAATGGGAGCTGCAGGCGAAAAAAGGCGGCAATGAGTACCATTTAAAAAATATAAAAGAAGAGACATGGCTCGCCAGAAAGGGTTTGAATAAAAACTTTAATCTTGCAGCATCTATTAGCTTTGAGCCTGCAAACGGCTGCGCCAAGTTTCCTGAATCCGAATTAGGCGCGACAGGAGACATCACCAAAACGCAACATGACAACGGCATGCTGTGGGGCTTTGCTGATGCGCATGAACATAGCGGTGCGAATCATGGCTTTGGCGGAAAAATTTTTCATGGCGCTAGTTTCCATAAGCTTGGCATTGAACACGCCTTAGCCGATTGTGAAAAACATCACGGCGAAAACGGGTCTAAGGATTTAATGAGCGTCACCTATAAATCAGGGTCTGGAAATGTCGCTCCAGATTCCTTTGGAAGTGATTTGTACGATCATTTAATAAAGGGTAAAGCTGACCATCGTACTTCCGGATACCCAAAGCTTAGCGAATGGAACGTTCACGAAGCGCCAACTCACCAAAGTTTATATTATAAGTGGATAGAGCGCGCTTACCTAGGCGGCATGCGAGTCATGGTCGAGTATATGGAGTCGACAGAAGTCGTTTGCGAGGTCTATAAAACGTTATTGCCTGGAAATAGTGAGTCAAAAAGCTGTAATGAGATGGCGCATGTTGATCATCAGCTGATAAAAATAAAAGAGTTGCAGGATTATGTAGACGCACAATCGGGTGGTCCAGGCAGAGGCTGGTTTCGGATTGTGTATTCCCCCGAAGAAGCACGGCACGTTGTGAAGGCGGGTAAGTTGGCCGTAATCCTAGGTATAGAAATTGAAAATCCTTTTAATTGTTTTGTTGATGAAAGAGAAGGTTTTCAAGCGTGTGATGATGAGTTGGTACGTGAACGCTTGAACCGCTATTACGACAAAGGTGTCAGAGCACTCTTCCCGTCGCATAAATTTGTAAATGCCTTTTCAAGTGGCGACGGCAATGCAGGAGTCTTGGAATTAGGCGATTATCTTAACACGGGTCAGTGGCGCGATTATGTTGCCTGCGAGGAAGTGCCCGGACGATATTGGATGAAAGCGCACGGAGAGGGTGAGCAAACAAGTATATTCTCTAAAATATCAGACATTCCGGGCATAAAGGCACTTAACGAATTTCTCTCTGACGGCAAAGATCCGGCTAAACAAGCCCTACCGGTTTATGCAGAAGCCGAAACACATTGCCAAAGAAATGGGTTCACCCCACTGGGCATGAGTCTAATTAAAGAGATGATGTCACTCGGTATGATTATTGATTTAGGGCATACTCCTAAAGCCTCACTCAACGATATTATTCCGCTGTTAGTCCACAATAACTATCCTGCGGTGCATACTCACGGCGGCGATCAGGCAGCGATTAATCTCCTCGATGGGCTGGCGTCTAGAGGCCTCGGAAGCGCCTGCAGAGACGAGGAGGGGGGCTCAGGTTTGCTTGCCAGCTTTGACAATATAAATGAACAAAGTGACCCAGAAACGGGTCTGCCGAGGAAAGGTTTAAGTTACGATTTCAATGGTTTTGCCTCCTACAATAAACCACGCTTTGGTGCGCTTTCAAGGTGCGAAGAAAAGCAAAAGGATCCACTGGAATATCCTTTTACATCAGTCGGTGGTGACATTGTTTTTCAGAAATTAAAAACGGGTGAACAGGAATTCGATTTTAATCAATTAGGTTTAGCAAATATTGGCTTATACCCTGATCTGATTGAAGAGGCGAGGCGCAGCGGCGCAAGTGACGAGAGTATCACTGCACTGTTTAAAACAGCTGAGGCGTATATCCGCATTTGGGAGCGTGCGGAGCAACGGCGATAAGTGGCCATCAAAATCAAGAGCCACACAGTGGGTTGATGGCCTGAGTGAAACGACGCAGGGGTGCTGTCAAGATCGACCGCTAGGGTTGTACCGGCATTGTTGGGTTTGTCAGCATCTCTCTATACTGTAAGAACCAAGACCCTTCGCATCAGGCGGTGGAAGGTTTACGCCGCTCCAGCCAATTATCGAAGCGCACCAGCAGTGGTGGTAGGAAAAGTAGGTCTAGTAGCAGTGCAGTAATAATGATCGGCGTGAGTAACAGCGCAACATTTTGATAATAGAAGGTGTTAGATAGAACGAGAATAAAGGTTCCGACTGCCAGCGATAATGTAGTGATAGTGATCGCCGATCCTGCCCTATCAAGCGAGTACTGCACGGCGGCTTCGGGTGAGTCGCCCTCACGCCGAGCGACGATATATTTACTCAAAACGTGGACAGAATCATCCACTACTAGGCCAATACTGATTGAAAACAACATGAGAATGTACGGACTTAACTCGCCAACTAGCAAGCCCCAGACGCCGAACACAATGGTCGCAGGAAACAGGTTGGGTATGATACTGAGTAAGCCGTAGCGCACACTTCTCAGGCCAACCAGTAATGTGGCTGTGATCAACAGAAAACTAACGGTGAAGCCTTCCATGAGTTGCAGTGAAATCGTTTTATTTAAACGCGCATACAAAATGCTGTTGTCGCCATGCAAGACGTCATACGCCGGATCCATATTCAGGGTAATCCAGCCCTCAATCTGTTCACTGAAGTCGAGCAGTTGTACATTGGAAAGATTTGAGGTGCCCACCACCATGCGGATGGCCGAGTAGTCGGCATTAAAAATAGGTTCCAGCTGGGGCTCGATTTCCTGCACAAGCTGATAGCCTACTAAGTAATCGATGATCTGCAAATTGTCTTCCGGCAATACTTCCCAGGCTGGGTCATTATCGTTCTCGGCCATGTTGCGATTTTTAAGGAAGCCTGTGTAGCTGGTTACAAAACTGGTTTGTGGTTGGTCTTCGAGCCAGAGACTAAACTCTTCAATTTTACGCAGGAATTCAGGCTCAGTAATGCCGTAGTACTGGCCACTATTAATACTGTAGACCAGGCTCTGGTCATTACCGATTTTTTCTGCCAGCGCTGAGATAACCGTGTGAAAATCGGAATCCTTGTCAATGAAGCTGAATCGGTCAAAGTCGACTTTATTTAGCGGTAGCATTGCAAACGTAACCACGATGAGCGTCAGGCTACCCCAAAAAAGCGGTGTGCCATTGTTTGCCACCAGTTTAGCGACAAAATTAATAAAACCCCTCACACCCAGAGGCTTAGGCACTTTTTTGACGGGCAGCAACAGGATAAGCGCGGGCAATAGAGTAAACGTTGCAAGGAATGCCCATACCACACCGATGGCGACAACATTGCCAAACCCGTAGATGCCGGGGGATGCACAGTAGTTTAGACTGAGAAAGCCCATCGCTGTCGTCACTGTCGCGAGGGTCACCGGCTGTATGTTGACGCGCAGGCTCTCACGCAGTGCTTCGAATTTACTGAGTGATTTGTTCAGGCCCTGTAAATACACCGACACGAGGTGAATGGAATCGGCCATAGCGATCATAAATACGACCAGTGGGCCCATATTGGATATCTGGTTAAAGGGTACCTGCGCCCAGCCGACGGTGCCTACGGTTAAGCCAACTGACATTACAGACACGGCTGCAATCGCCAGCGCAAACCACAGAGAGCCCAGGCAGAAGTACATCAAGGCGAGGACAGTGAGCATGACGATCGGGAAGAGATACTTTGAATCCTTGACCTGAGCGTTGTAGTTATCGTATTCAAAGAGAATGCGGCCGAGGACATAAATATTCTGATCAGGATACTGCTCGCGGAGCGAATCTCGTAGGTCGATGACTGTTTTCGCAATCCGCAGCTGTGTTTCCTGTTCCTCGGAGGTGGCCTGAAACTTGATCACAGCCAACGCCATATCACCCTCGGGCGACAGCATACTTTGAATCAGGTCTTCATCTTCGAGGGCAATCTCGCGAATTTTTATCAGATCCTGGGCCGTGAGTTCATCCAGTTCTGGCAGCAGGTAGTCGCGGCTGTGAATGTCGGCATCCACTGCATCGAGGCGGTGATTGATAAGAGACGCCACAGAAACGGCTGATTCCACATCGGTATAGCGGTCGGTGAGATCCTGCATCGCCTGCAGCATATCCATATTGAACACGTCGCCCTCGGGTGACATGAAGGCAAAGAGTACGGATGTGCTCGGGGGGAAGTCTTTGTTGACCTGAGCAACTTCTAGGCGGTACGGGTCATCTTCACTGAGAATAGAATCATCGCTACTGTCAATGGTGGTCTGCAGGGCGCCCAGCGAGATAGCGCCACCCAGTACGATAGAGAGGGTTGCAAGGAGATAACGCTGTGATAGGAGAAAACTGATCAAACGTGCCATGGGATCGCCACTAAATCTGAGAGCGTGTTTATACCATATTCTGGCCGAGAGTAACGCGCGAGATTGACAGGTTAGCCGGTCTCGGTAAGCTCAGTGCGGCGGCCAGAGGCCCCTCCCGTACAGGGCATAGACGATGGCTTCAGCCTGAAGCAGGTGTGCCGCAGAACGCCCTCCGCGCGGCTCATAATAGTACCGCGCACTAAGGAGTCGGCAGGCCTGACTTTGCTCAGCAATTTGATTTGTGGTTTTATAGCAGCCTAAGCATCATGACTGTACTAATTCGCCCCGTTGCGCTGCGCAGATGAGGGGCACCAGGAGATACCGGTGAAGTTTTATTGTCTGCTACTGCTTTTGCTCGCTCCCAGCCTCTCCGCCACACCCTTCGGCGTTGCGCAACCGGCCAAAATCGGCGACTTCGCGCTGCTCGATCATCAGGGAAAGTTCCATCAACTGAGCTGGTACAACGACCAAAAGGCAGTCGTGATTTTCATACAGGGCAATGGTTGCCCTATCACGCGCAACGGGGCGCTTACCCTAGAGACTATCCGCGACGATTTCGCCGGTCAGGGTGTGAATTTTTTCATGCTCAATCCACAACCACAGGACGACCGCGACAGTATCGCTGATGAGGCTGCTGAGTTTAACTATGATTTTCCCATCCTTATCGATGAATCTCAGTTGGTGGCAGAATCCCTCGGGGTGGATCGCACCTCAGAGGTGTTTGTGATTGATCCGAAGACATTGCAGGTGTTGTATCGCGGCCCCATTGATGATCGCCTCGGCTATGAAGCACAAAAGCCCGAAGCGCAAAACGACTATCTGCGCGATGCGCTGACTGCGGTATTGTCTGGCACTGCAGTGGCGCAAGGTACACCGGAATCCCCGGGCTGTCTGATCAACTTCCCTGCGCGCGACAGGTATCAGAACACCACTATTTCCTACGCGGATGATATCGCGCCCATACTGATGGAAAACTGTGTGTCCTGCCACCATGACGGCGGCATTGGTCCATGGTCGATGAATGATCATAAGATGGTGCAGGGTTGGTCGCGCATGATGAAAGAGGTATTAATGACTCGCCGCATGCCACCTGGACAAATCGATACGCATGTGGGAAAAACCATTAAGGACGTTGTCGAAATCACTCCACAGGAGCTGCAAATGCTGGTGTATTGGATTGATGCGGGCGCGCCTATGGGCGAAGGCGAAAAGGATCCTTTACCTGAACTCACCTTCAGCGATTCTCTGTTTGCGCTTGGCGAGCCAGACCTGATCTATAACGTGCCGGCCCAGTCTATTCCAGCGACGGGGCTTGTCGACTATCGCTACATTCCCGTAGAGCTGAATCTTGATGAAGATGTCTGGATAGAGGCCATCGAATTCGCACCGGGTGATCGTAAAGTACTGCATCACGTCATCGCCTATCTCCAGAGCCCTGCCGATAAATCAGCGGGTGGCCGCGACGAGAGCGATGGCCGTGATGACAGCATCGGTGGTTTCGCACCGGGCCGTCAGGCTGATGTTTTTCGTGACGAGAGCGGCCGCCTGATACCCAAGGGCTCAAACCTGTTACTGCAAATGCACTACACCACATCGGGTAAAGAGACCGTTGACGCAACAACGGTGGGTATCTACCTGCATGACAAGCCACCACAGTATGTGATGTCTGGTGGGGTGGCCGGGCAACGCAGGTTTATGGTGCCGCCCCATGCTAAGGAGCACAAACTTGAGGGTGAAATGCTCATCGAACGTGATGCGTATCTTTACGGTATGACGCCGCATATGCATTTTCGCGGCAGGTACATGAGTTACAGTGCGGAATATCCTGACGGCACTTCGGAGCTGCTATTGTCAGTGCCTAAGTACAATTTTAACTGGCAGTTCAGTTATGATTTGGAGGAGCCCCTGCTGCTGCCGGCGGGCACTCGACTAGTAGCGCATGGTGCGATGGATAACTCTGCGCAAAACCCGTTTAACCCCAACCCTGAAGTGCCGGTTGTTTTCGGTTTGCAAACCAAGCACGAAATGTTTTTCGGCTTTAATACTTTACGATATGTGGGTGACACCCCTGACAGCCGTGGCGCCAACAAGATATCCAAGAAAGAGACAGTTTCTGGCTCATAATGGGCAGGCGGTTGTGGGACGTAACATTCGTCAGCACCAAACGCCACTCATTAAGAAACACGTCGGTTAGTGTTAAATGAACGCAGAGGGTTTGCACTGCGAGGTTTCTAAACCTCGAAAAATCGGTGCCGCATGACGCGAGCCAGGTTGTCAAGTGTAGAACGTGTCGTTGAAAAAGTCTGTTTATTGCCCTAAATGAGCTGACGACCCTTTCTTATCGGTGTATATATAGTGTTGCTATAACTTACAGGGAGCGGCACCCGTGGCATATCTGGCTCAGCATGTTCGAATATCAAGATCGGTAATGGCATTAACATCACTATTGTTTTTAGCGATAGGATGCAGCGACGGAAATAATAATTCGACGTTTGAGATTTTAAAACCGCAACCCCCTAACCCTGTTGTGGAGGAAGTCACTGTCCTCGGTGGCGGACCGGCATGCTGTAAGATATTCGGGGGAGTAATCGATCTTAGAGACCAGAATTATACCCCGGGCACTGCATTTTATTCCGGTCTCGCTTTTGATGCTTCTGAGGTTGGCTATCGAGAAACAGAATTCTTTATCGCTGGCACCGCCACCTCTTATGTTGCTACCGATGAGTTGAAAGAGGACGGTGTGTGGTCGGTGCAGGAAGCAGATGCTGCCGAGTATCGAACCCGTATAGTGGTGAGGCGGCCTATTGATCCTGAGAAATTTAATGGCACAGTGGTAGTGGAATGGTTCAATGTGTCAGGTGGTTTAGACGCTGCCCCTGATTTTCTGGCGCTGCACACAGAGTTCGAGCGAGAAGGCTATGTTTGGGTAGGGGTGTCGGCACAATCTGTAGGGGTTGAGGGCGGAGGAGGTGCTTTCGATATCTCGTTAAAGATTGTTGATTCAGTGCGCTACGGGACGTTGAATCACCCTGGAGACAGCTTTTCCTACGATATTTTTTCACAGGCAGCCCAAGCGGTGTTAAGACCGCAGGGTATCGATCCGCTCGAGGGTCTCAGTGTCGAGCGTATACTGGCTGTGGGTCAATCCCAGTCGGCGTTTAGGCTGGTGACCTATTTTAACGCGGTCAATCCTATGATAGATCTCTTCGATGGCTTTTTTATTCAAAGCCGCTCCGGAGGAGGAGCCAGTATCTCGCAGGAGCCGCAGGCGAGTGTGCCTGTCCCTACAGTGGTTTTGATCCGTACCGACACAGACGAGCCTGTCATCACACTCCAGAGCGAGACCGATGTGTTCCAGCTTAATTCTGTCACTTCAAGGCAGAGCGACTCCACCAATACGCGTATCTGGGAGGTGGCTGGCACTGCTCATTCGGATATCTACACGACGCTGAAGTCACCCGAAGACATAGGTACTGAACCACTAATTGCCGATATAATTTCAGAGGCAGAAGTGCGCCCGCCATTTATCACCTGCAGTATTCCTGCCAACGACGGACCGATGCATTTTGTGGCCAAGGCTGCTCTTCACGCACTCGATCGTTGGGTGCGTGACGGTGAGCCAGCGCCTTCGGCACCTTTTCTATCTATTGATGAGGTAGAAAATACGTTTATTTATGATGAACTGGGGAATGTTGAAGGTGGGGTTAGAAGCACTCACGTAGAGGTTCCCGTGGCAATACTTCATGGAGAGGGGCAGCCTCGTGGAGACAGTTTCTGCAATCTATTTGGCACAACAGAACTCTTTGATAGTGCCCAGATGGCCGTCCTGTACCCAGACAAACAGGCTTATATTGACGCAATGGAGGCGGCGAGTCAGCAAGCAGTGTCTGAAGGGTTTCTGCTAGAAAAGGATGCAAGGCTGATTAGGGCTCGATCTGTCACCTCGGATATAGCCGTATATTGAAGCAAGAGTATCAAGGGGCACGGTGCCGCACGAAGTGCGCGGGACTTATTGACCATAGCGACGCGTTGAATGCGCCGGAGTTAGTGAAAGTCCGGTGACGGGCGCCCTCGAATGGGGGAATTAGGCGATGGCCTGCGACAGGTATTACCTGTAGGCCAAGGCCTCGGCGCATCAAAGCCCTGTAGTACCATATTCAGCGATAATCGCATTATCAATAGCAGTTTGCTCGGCGTCTGCGTCTACTTCTCTACAGTGGCCCTGGTCCCAGTTGGCGTATCCCGCGTAATCGGCATCGCCTACTTTGGTAAGTGAATCCCACACGAGTAAGCAAAGCTCTATGTTCGACAAGAAGGGCGAACGTTTTGCTTCGTCAAGAATGCTTGCCATGGTCGCTCGATCCTTCGATACGCGAAGCGCATCACCAACATCTAGGTGTACGAACTTTCGATCCGCTGGGGAGAAATTCGGCCAATCTATTGGTAGCTGCGGCGCCCCTGTTCTCGCAAATTCAGCCCATGCGGACATCATCAGATCTTGCATCTGATCACGCGACTCACCCTTGGGATAAACATAGCTTGATATTGGGCCGTAGGTGTAAGTTCCCGTTATGAAAGCGATGTCGATGGCGTGCGCGGCGCCAATAAGATGGGGAAAGTCAGCAAAAAAAGAGTTCTCCTGATCATCCCAGTCGAAACGGTACGCGTAAAGTGCGGGATATCCTGCAGCTTCCATCGCAGCGAGGGGCTCGTCAACCCCACGTATTTTCCATGCTTCGGAACGTATCCGCGTCCAGAACGCGTAAAGGTCAGGGTCTTTCAGGGTAATTCGGGGTGGCAGCCAGCGGGTCAGCACGTAATCGGCATTAACAAAGTAGCGATGCCTACTCATCCACAGGGTGACCTCGTCTCGGTTGGCACCCGCTATCACCGGCACATCTTTGGCATTGTTGCTGTCCGCCAGAGCCGCTAGCATACCTTGCTTGGAGATAACGATGCCATCGGCGGTCGTCAGCGGCACATCGCCTTGGTCGTTGAGCGCCAGGTAGTGCTCCATTAGTGTCTTGCCAGAGACACCATAGGCAGACTTTGTGGATACATCAGTGATCACGCCGGCATCGACCATCGATGCAAACAGTTGTGAGCTAGAGCGTCGTATTCTGGGGTAATCGTCGTCGGCATTGATCGCCTGTTCTACCGTGTTCGTTTTGAGGTAACCTGATTGGGAAATAGCCTTGTGGAACAATCCGTCGCTTAATGGACTGGCGAGCAGTGCGAACACATTGTGACCACCTGCTGACTCACCGAATATAGTGACATTGTTTGCATCACCGCCAAATTGACTAATATTTTTCTGCACCCAGCTTAGGGCCTCAATGATGTCGAGCGTCCCGAAGTTCGAACTTCGGTCGAGTCCTTCAGCCTGCTTTTGGACCACTGGATGACTAAACCAGCCAAAAGGTCCCAGACGATAGTTGATTGCGACAACAATCACCTGCTGCGATTCCACCAGGGTAGAAAAATCGTAGTAGCCTTTGAAGCCCGAAGTGTTGCCGCCTCCGTGGATCCAGAACATTACCGGCAGGGGTTTGCCTGTTCCGGCCCTAATAGGTGCCGTAATATCAAGATACAGACAATCTTCGGCACCCACTACGCCGTCACCCGGCACTCCACCTCCGTCCCAAGCGATCTGCAGGCATGCCACGTTGTCGCGCACGCCAATGTCTCCCAATGGTGCCTTAAGAGCCTTCGGAGCTCTCCAACGGAGTGCGTCAACGGGGGGCTGCGCGTAGGGGATATCTCGCCAAAACGCGACATCTTCTGCGACCTTGGCGGCCACTGCTCCAGACGTCGTATGTACACGCCAAGCTTTAGACGAGGCTTCCGGGTCGCCGCCACCCGTGCAGGCAGATACCAGTACCAGAGACAGTAGAAAAACAATACGGTTCATTATCACCTCAGGGCTTTCGTGCCAAATTTATTGTAGAAGCTAATAGTTCTGTGAAAGCTAAGCGATGGTGCCCCGTGTTTGCAGGTTATGCACCTCTGGTGCGCATTTGCCCATTAAGACTTCTCGGCTTTCTCTTTACGCAATTTGAGCAGCCACGAGCTTTGGTTTTTCTCTGCATCATAAAACACCGCTACTGTGAAGAAAAACATCAATATTAAGATGATATGTGCCGCTATACTCACTCCAAAGTAATAGATACTTCCTAAATATGCTGCGACGGCACCACTCCACATAAAAGCCAGAATGGTCATAATAAACATGCGGCTGGTTGGGTCAGGAATATGTCTAAGCGGATTTTTATTGGAGTCAAAAATGTACTTGTAGGCCTCGTAAATTCTCAGTCCGAGCTGCTTCATGATGGTAACTCCTATAAATGTGCACTATTGTACGCTAGACAATTGCTAATAGATTAGTCAAAAGACGCTGGAGTGACAATAAATTTCAGCCTTCGACCTGCGGTCTGTTAGAGGGCTCGCATTCGTGTAATTGCCGACAAATGGTATCAGATAATCGTGGTCGTAGAACATTAGACAGGGCTTTAAGGGCTTTAAGGGCAGTGAGGGCGGATTATGTGGGCAAACGGAGGGTGAACAAGGATGCGCTATGAATGATTTTCCATGGGTTAGTAGTGGCATAAAGTGGCTGCTGTTAGTGGCCTTGCTTCTATTCTGTCTGCTACTGGCTTGGGCATTCCAGTCGCGCAGTATGCCTGCTTTGCAAATTTGGCATACTACCAGTCTGCAAAGTGAATTTGACAGCGCAGATGCCACCATGGGCTATACGCTTGCAGAGTATTTAGAGCAAGAAGATCGGCTGTTTGAGGAATTAGAGAAAACGATAATTCTGCAGGTAGAGCCGACTAAACAGCTGACCTATGAACGCTACAAAAAAGGAGGGGTACAGAACCCTGCATGGCCCTCAAGAAACTGGAATCGAACCTACGAGATGGTCCCCGAGACGATCAAAGGCGGGGTTTTATTATTGCACGGACTGAGTGACTCTCCTTACAGCCTCCGTCGTCT
Source organism: uncultured Haliea sp. (assembly GCA_913062625.1). GTDB lineage: Bacteria > Pseudomonadota > Gammaproteobacteria > Pseudomonadales > Halieaceae > Marimicrobium. The sequence goes on from CAJXWP010000060.1 coordinate 18,470, forward strand.
TGCCCAAATTTTTTACCAGCGAGGCTTCTATGTCCTAGCCTTGCGGTTGCCTGGGCATGGCACCATACCAGCTGAACTGACTGAGGTGCGCTGGGAAGATTGGCGGGCAGCGAGTCGCATTGGTGCCAGACATGTGCGAAAACGCATTGGCGCCGAGCCGCCCTTTTTTATGACCGGGTTTTCCAACGGCGGTGCATTGACCATGATCTATGCGTTAGATGCGATGGTTAATGAGGATTTGCCAGAACCTGAGCAACTTTTTTTGTTTTCACCCGAGATCGGAATTTCTTCTTTTGCCAGCATTGCTAATTCGCAAAAGCTACTGAGTTTTATTCCGTATTTCGCCAAATTTAAGTGGCTGTCGATCCAGCCTGAATACGACCCGTTTAAATATAACTCATTTCCCAAAAATGCGGCGCAGGAAGCATGGGATTTGACGAATTTTCTCGATAAGCAGCTTACCGCTGCGCGTGCAGCGGGTCGTCTGAAATATTTTCCGGGTGTGCTAACTTTTTTGTCATGGCAGGATTCAACGGTACACACGTCCGACACTATACACAGGCTTTACAGCTATCTGGATAACAATGACAGCGAGCTGGTGATGTTCGATGTAAATCGCTTCGATTCGCTGGCACCCTTTATCCCAGTGGCGAACGTTTCGGCACTCTTGAAGCTCAAGGCTGATGCCAGTTTGCCTTATCGACTGACGGTGATCACCAACGTGTCGGGTAATTCACAGGACATGGCAGAAAAAACTAAGGCGCCTCACACCGCTAAAGTAGACACCCGACTACTCGATTTGAAGTGGCCGCAGGGCGTGTATTCTCTGTCGCATGTGGCGATTCCCTTC